>JAYVPS010000203.1:0-17899 GCA_043757225.1 Cytophagales bacterium
CAATTTTTTGAGGGGTGGTTACAATTACTGCACCTGTTACAGGCACTGTTTGCACTAAAGTCAGGTGAATGTCGCTGGTTCCGGGGGGAAGGTCAATTAATAAATAATCTAAGTCGCCCCATTCTGTATCGCTGATAAATTGCTTCAGTGCTGAACTGGCCATGGGGCCTCGCCACACCACAGCACTTTCTGGTGGAGTAAGAAATCCAATAGAAATTAGTTTTACTCCATACTGTTCTAACGGCAAAATCAAGTTTTTGCCATTGACCACTTTTACTTCAGGCTGCTCACGTTCACAGTTAAACATGAGCGGGATAGAAGGCCCAGAAATATCAGCATCGATTAGCCCTACTTTGGCTCCAGATTGTGCAAGCGCTACAGCCAGGTTGGTGGTTATGGTAGATTTACCAACGCCTCCTTTGCCTGATGCGATGGCAATAATATTTTTGACTTTTGGCAAGAGTGGTGCGTTATCGCGCAAAGAAGTTACGGAAGAAGTCATGTGGATTTCGATGACTACTTTGTTGCCTACTACTTTTTCGACAGCTTCTTCGCAATCTTTTTTAATTTTCTCTTTGAGTGGACAGGCAGGAGTTGTAAGGACTACCGTAAAACTCACTTTATTCTCTATAACCACAACGTTTTTGATCATGCCTAAAGAAACCAAGTCTTTCTTTAGGTCCGGATCGATGACGGTGGAAAGGGCTTTTATAATATCGGATTGGTTGAAATTCATAGATCTGTACTCAGTAAACTATTTTATGTGAAATTAGTTCGCAAAATAACTTAAATAGTCCATAGTCGTTAGCTTAAATAGACTTTAAACATAGGATCGAAATTAGCGCTAATGCTCAATACTAATACCTTCGAACTCTTGACTAATTACTATCTTTGCCCCTCTAATTGAACTAATTTTGATCAGCAAAGAAACGATTGAGGAAGTCAAAAACCGTGTCGACATTGTAGACGTGGTCAGCGACTTTGTTACGCTCAAAAAGTCGGGTCAAAACTATAAAGCTCTAAGTCCATTCGCGAACGAAAAAACCCCTTCTTTCTTCGTGGTTCCTGCCAAAGGAATATTTAAAGATTTCAGTAGTGGCAAGGGGGGTGATTCTTTCACGTTTGTGATGGAGCATGAAAAGCTGAGTTATACTGAAACAATCCGTTACCTCGCAAAAAAATATGGTGTAGAAATTAAAGAAGACCGCATTAGCGATGAAGGGAGGGCAGAGCAAAGTGAACGCGAGGGTCTTTATATTCTGATGAATTTCGCAAAAGATTTTTATAAAAATCTTTTGGTAGAGAATGAAGAGGGCAAGAGCATTGGGTTAAGTTACTTTCGCGAGCGTGGATTCAACGATAGAACCATTGAGAAATTTGAATTGGGTTATGCGCTGGAAGGTTGGGAAAATTTTAGCAAGGAGGCAATAGCGAAGGGCTACAACAAAGAGTTATTAGAAAAGACAGGACTGATTGTAAAGAAAGAGGATGGCAGCTCCTACGATCGCTTTCGGGGAAGGGTGATTTTTCCGGTGCACAATATCTCCGGTAAAATTGTGGCCTTTGGCGCGCGCATGTTGGGCAAAGATAAAAATCAGCCCAAATACATCAACTCGCCTGAGACCGAGATTTATCATAAAAGTGATGTGCTTTATGGGTTGTATCAGGGGAAGAACGCCATTCGTCAGCACGATACTTGTTATTTAGTAGAGGGTTACACTGATGTTATTTCCTTGCATCAGGCCGATGTGGAAAACGTAGTATCATCTTCCGGCACGGCTCTCACCGAAAATCAAATCAAACTCATCCATCGGTTTACGGAGAATGTGACTGTTTTATTTGATGGTGATTCTGCCGGTATCAAAGCTGCTCTGCGTGGTATTGATATGATTTTGAAGGGCGGGCTGAATGTGCGCGTGGTTTTATTTCCGGATGGAGAAGACCCTGATAGTTATTCGAGGAAAGTAGGTACCTCCGAATTTCAAAAGTTTTTGAAAGAGAAGTCACAGGATTTTGTTTCTTTCAAAACTAACTTGTTTGCCGCTGAGGCAGCAGGTGATCCTATCCGCAAAGCCGAATCGATCAAGGAAATTGTAACCAGTATTTCGCTAATTCCGGATCCGGTTAAAAGATCAGTCTATATTCAAGAGACGAGTAACCTTTTAAAAATTGCGGAACAGGTCTTGCTGACGGAATTGAATAAAATCCTTATTCAGGAAAGAAGAAAAAATGAGAAGGAGAAGTTTCGTGAGAAAGAGGAACCTCCGGTAGCAATTGAACCTATTGAAGATGTTGCGGAGACAAGGATCGATGCCCAAAGCATGGTGTATTATCAAGAGCGTGAGACGATTCGCCTCTTGCTGAACTATGCAGATAAATTTGTTGAGGAGCAAAAGCTCTCTGATTTTTTAGTAAATGAATTGGAAGACGTGGAATTTACTGACCCGGTATTCAAAGAGATTTATGAAAATTTTAAAAGCGGCATGGCAAGCGGGGAGTCGCGCGACAATCAGTTTTTTCTGCACAAAGGTAGTGAGCCCGTAAGGCGTGCCGTTACCGATCTGATTACCCATCGTTACGAAACAAGCCAGCACTGGGGTGATAAGTTTCATATTTATATTCCAAAAGAGCAAGATGTTTTAGGCAAATTGGCATTGACTAATGTATTAAGATTAAAATTTCGAGTGGTGCAGAAAATGATGGAAGATAATTTGCAGGTGGTAAAGCAAACAGAAATGAAAGGTGAATGGGAAGGGCTTGATAAAGCATTGGAAACACAAACCGGGTTGAAGAAAGCAGAAAGTGAATTGGCAAACTTATTGGGGATTGTTGTAGCAAAGTGACCTAAGCAAGAGTAATTTGGTAGAGCATGAACAGATAAGTGTATTCTTTTGTTAGAGAGAGGATAAAGAAATAGCCTTGGTGTATTAATGCCTTGTGGCGAAATTGAAAAAGTAAGATGAGCGAAAAAATAAAAATCAATTCAATCGAAGAAGCCATTGAAGATATTAAAAATGGCAAAGTGATTATTGTAGTGGATGATGAGGACCGCGAAAATGAGGGTGATTTCATTTGTGCTGCAGAATCCATCACGCCTGAGATTGTTAATTTCATGGCTACTCATGGTCGAGGCCTTATTTGTGCACCCCTGAGTGAGAATCGATGCGAAGAGCTTGGCTTAGAATTAATGGTTGGGAAAAATACGGCAGCGTTTGAAACTCCTTTTACAGTATCAGTAGATTTGATTGGTCATGGATGCACAACCGGAATTTCAGCGCACGATCGCTTTAAGACAATTAAAGCATTGGTTGATCCTGAAACTAAACCTGAAGAGCTTGGCAAACCCGGACATATTTTTCCGCTTAGAGCAAAAAAGGAAGGTGTATTAAGAAGGTCGGGTCATACAGAGGCAGCCATTGACTTTGCACGATTGGCAGGATTTCGGCCTGCAGGTGTTTTGGTAGAAATCTGCAATGAAGATGGCAGTATGGCGCGATTGCCAGAATTACAAAAGGTGGCTGAACGATTTAATTTGAAATTGGTGACTATCAAAGATTTGATTGCCTATCGAATGAAAATGGAATCGCAGATCAAGCGACATCTTGACGTGAACTTACCTACAAACTTGGGTGATTTCAAATTGGTTGCTTATGAAGAATTGCAGACACATGAAATCCATATGGCACTGGTGAAGGGATCGTGGGAGAAAAATGAGCCTGTAATGGTTCGTGTACATTCGTCTTGCGTTACAGGAGATATTTTTGGTTCGTGCCGGTGCGATTGTGGCCCTCAACTACATAGTGCCATGAAGATGGTTGAAAAGGAAGGCAAGGGTGTGGTGCTTTATATGAAGCAAGAGGGTAGGGGAATAGGGCTGCTTAATAAACTCAGAGCTTATAAACTTCAGGAACAAGGGTTGGATACTGTTGAAGCAAATTTGCAACTGGGCTTTGATATGGACGGTCGTGATTATGGAATTGGTGCTCAAATTTTGCATGACCTTGGGATTTCTAAACTTCGCTTGATTACCAACAATCCTAAAAAGCGAGTAGGACTAATGGGATACGGGTTAGAAATCGTTGAGAATATTGCAATTGAAATCAGCCCGAACGTACACAACGAAAAATACTTGTTGACCAAGCGCGATAAGATGGGGCATAATATTTTAAAGTCTTAATGAAGCGACTCCTGTTTTTATTCTTCTTATTCTCATCGACATTTGCTTCTGCGCAGCAGTTTCCTTTTGAGTTTTGGCACGAAGGTAAACTTGTACTTGAGACAAGTGATACCTTGAGAGGATTAATAAAATATGATTTAGCCAGTGACTTAATTCAAGTTAAGGTTAAAAATAAATTAGAAAGCTTTACTGCCCGCAAAGTTCTTTTTTTTGAAATTTTTGACGCTTCAGTCAAGCGATATCGTCAATTTTATTCATTGCCTTATTCACAAAATAATACCTACAAAGCACCTACTTTTTTTGAGCTGCTATCGGAAGGGAAGATCACCTTATTGGCTCGTGAGAAATTGGAATACCGAACCGCTAACTCGTATTATTTTTATTCCAATAATTATTCTCGGCCGGTGCTGGTGAATAGTTACTATTTATTGAAGCCCAATGGAACGATTGAACCGTTTTCTGCAAAAAAAAGTGATTTTCTTGAGCTAATGAACGAAAAAGCTGATGAAGCTAAAGAATATGCAAAGGAAAATAGATTGGATTTTGACGATAAGTATGAACTGACTCGCATTATTGATTATTACAATTCACTCTTCCAGAAGAAATAAAAAAATATGCAGCGACCTTTGATATTAGTAACCAACGATGACGGCATCACCTCACGTGGAATTTTAAGTTTGGTAAACGTAATGAAAGAATTAGGCGATGTGATCGTTGTTGCGCCTGATAGTCCTCAATCCGGAATGGGGCATGCAATCACAGTTGGAGATACATTACGTCTCAATGAATCATTCATTTTTGAGGGGGTAAAAGCGTACGAGTGTAGCGGCACCCCTGCCGATTGTGTTAAGATTGCACGCCATTTTGTTTTAAAAAATGGAAGGCAACCTGATGTGGTAGTGAGCGGTATCAACCACGGAAGCAATACTTCTATTAGCGTGTTATATTCAGGCACGATGTCGGCAGCCATAGAAGGAGCAATTGAAGGCACGCCCGCCATTGGTTTTTCGCTGTGCGATTTTAGTCACAAAGCAGATTTCTCTCACACGCATGATTATGTAAAGAAGATTACAGAACAAGTTTTAAGAAAGGGATTAACAAAAGGAGTGGCCCTGAATGTGAATATCCCTCCCAAACGAAATGAACCCATTAAGGGAATTAGAATTTGCCGCCAGGCTAACGCCAAATGGGTAGAAGAATTTGACCAACGCTTTGATCCCTATGGTCGTGATTATTTTTGGATGACGGGCAATTTTATAAATTTCGATAAAGCAGAGGACAATGATGAATGGGCTATCGCTAACAATTATGTGTCGGTTGTGCCGTGCCAATTTGATTTAACCGCGCATCAAGCAATCGCAGTATTGAATGAAGAGTGGGATATTCTAGTATAATAAAGATTGTCTTGAGACGAATGAAATACAAGCTACTATTCCTCGTGTTCAATATAGCATTTGCATTTTGTGCAAGGTCTCAGAATAATGTACTCACTCAACACTATGATCTTAATCGGAGTGGCTGGCATAATAATGAGAAGGTTCTAACCACCCGAAATGTTAAGCCTGGCAGTTTTGGTAAACTTTTTTCGCGCAATGTTGATGACCAAATTTATGCTCAGCCACTTCTCATTCAAGTAGTGCTGCCATCGGTTGGAAAAAAAAATATTGTTATCATCGCTACTGTGAATAATTCTGTTTATGCTTTTGATGCGGACTCAGCAAAGGTGACACAGCCTTATTGGCAAATCAACCTCACTCCCAATGGGAGTCGCACCATCAAGAATACTGATATGACAGGTGCATGTGGAGGCGGCTACCGAGATTTTTCGGGTAACATTGGTATTGTGGGAACACCCGTTATCGATCCGTCTAGCAATACGCTATATCTTATAGTCCGCAGTGTTACTACTATTTCAAATTCCTACCAACAGTATCTTCATGCAATTGACGTGACCACTGGAATTGAAAAACCAAATAGTCCAGTTTTAATTACTGCTTCAGTAAATGGAAACGGAGATGGAAGTGTGGCTGGTAAAGTGAACTTTGATTCGCAAAAGCAGAACCAACGACCGGGGCTTCTTCTATTAAATGGTACGGTTTATATTGCATGGGCTTCCCATTGCGACTGGGGGCCATATCATGGATGGATTATGGGCTATGATGCTATTACCCTTCAGCAAAAAAGTGTTTACAACACAACACCAGAGGGTTACAACGGTGGTATCTGGATGAGTGGCGCTGGTCCCTCGGCCGATGAAACAGGAAATATTTATGTGGCCGTAGGAAACGGTTCAGTTGGAAAGAACAATAATCTTTCAGATCCGATCAATCGATCTGAAAGTGCTCTTAAACTAACACCAAATGGGACTAGTTTTACGTTGAATTCTTTTTTTACGCCAAAAAATATTTCTGAGTTAGAGGCTGCAGATTTGGATTTTGGTGTAACCGAAGTACTGCTATTGCCCAAGACTAATCGAGCATTGGTAGGTTGTAAAGATGGCAAACTCTACTTGCTTGATCGCGATAATATGGGAGGGTATAACGCAAGCACAAATAACGTTTTGCAGACGGTTGACCTTGGCACAAATGCACACCTGCGATCATCTTTTGCCTATTATAAAGGTTCCCAAAAGGAATTTGTTTACACCTGGTCAGAAAATTCATTATTGAAAGCCCTCTCTTATGACCGCACAACTAACCTTTTTGACTTAAGTAAGACCATTAGTAGTGGAGCTCAGGGACCTATTGGAAATAATGGAGCATTGATTTCTGTCTCCTCTAATGGATCGGTTGATTCTACCGCGGTGCTATGGACGAGCTATGCAGCCAATGGCGATGCCAACCAATCGGTGCGGCCAGGCATTTTGAGAGCGTTCGATGCCAATGATGTAACGAAAGAACTTTGGAATTCCTCTACTTACCCACAAGATGATCCTGGTAACTATGCGAAGTTTAATTGCCCTGTCATTGCAAATGGAAAAGTTTACCTCGCTACCTTTTCAAACAAATTTGTGGTGTATGGCCTGTTGAGAGACGGGAATGTTCCGACTTGCAATTCGAGCAATGTAAATTTAAATAAGGCAGCAAGTGCCTCTACTACTTTAAGCGGTAGTGCAGCCGAAGCAGTTGATGGCAATATAGTCACTCAGTGGGGCAGTAATGCGGGCGATCCTCAGTCTATTTCGGTTGACCTAAGCAAGCGCTATGATTTGTGTTCCATTGTATTGAAGTGGGGCTTCAAGGTTGGAATTGATTTTTCGTTGCAGGTTTCTGATGACAATATCAACTGGACAACACTGGTGAATATTACGGGCAATGTAAGCGCATCCAACACGTTGCCTGTTTTTGGCACCGGTCAATTTGTACGAATGCTAGGGAGCAAAGGACAAAGCGGATTTTCACTCTCTGAATTTGAAACTTACGGAACCCTTAGTACCGTACAGTGTGCAGCTCCTTTTGTAACACCAATTACCAATATTTATGAAAATTCGGCTACCCTCAATTGGGAGTCTCCTGGAAGCAATTTTGTAGTGCAATACAAAACAGTATCAGCTGGAAACTGGACTCAAAAACTGTCTACTACAAATGTGAGCTCATTAATAGGCCTGACTTGTGCAACTGATTATTTGTATAGAATACGAAAAGTATGCAATGCAGGCGATTCGAGTACTTATGTTACAGGCTCCTTCTCTACACTTTCGTGCAATCAACATTGTGGCCCCTTACCAACTCGTTGGAGTACGTTGGATATTGGCTCTGTAGATGCTGCGGGTTCTGCTTGTTTTGGCAATGCTATTTTTACATTAAGAGGATCAGGCGATGACATTTGGAATACAGCAGATGCATTCAGGTTTGCTTACAAGACTTTTGTTGGTGACGGAGTCATCATTATCCGAGTGACTTCGCTTGACAAGACCAATGAGTGGAACAAAAGCGGCATTATGTTTCGCGAAAATTTAACACCTGGTTCACGGCATGCTACTTTGGCGATTACCACAGGTCACGGGGTGATATTTCAAAACCGTCTGCAGACTAATGGCAATAGCAATGGTATTAATACTAGTGCTGCCGACAAAGTTCCCATCTGGTTAAAACTTTCCAAGCAAGGTTCACTCTTTACCGCGTATCGTTCAGTAGATGGAACTAACTGGATCCTAGTCGGTAATCCTATCGATGTAGGCTTTGGAAATGGTACGCCTTTATATTCAGGGTTTGCACTCACGAGTCATAACAATAGCGTTATTGCTACATCCACCATCGATAATCTTTTCATCACAGGGTCGTTTGAATATGAACTGCAAAGTTTTAATGCAAGTCTTAATTTAAACAAAGCTGTAACACTTCAATGGGCAACCACGCTCGAGAGCAATATTCAAAAATTTATTATCGAAAAGTCTAAAAACTTGGGTGATTATGTAACGATCGATTCCACTACTGCGGTTAACCAAGGTCGCTTCACACAAAAATATACACGTGATGATCCTTCAGTCTCATTGGGTTTGTCTTACTATCGCCTCAGGATGTTAACTACGGATGGGATCACAAAGTATTCGGCTCCAGTAGCAGTATGGGTAAGCTCTTTGGCTTCACCAACTATCTATCCAAATCCAGCACCTGAAAAAGGCGCTCAAACATTTAATGTTGCACAAGGTGATGAAAATGAACCTGTCAAATTTGTTAACCTTTATGACATGAGCGGACGACCAGTGACCAACATCACGAGTAACAGCACAACGGGCATTACTGAAATCGCAATTTCCTCAGTGCCCAATGGGACTTATATTGTGGAAATCATAACTAGCAAAACTAGATACACAACAAAACTGATCATACGTAACTAGTGCCTTAAGCGTTAAGGGATTGATTTACTCCTTTATAAAACGGGATAGTATTGACCAGTGCCTCTTTTTAATTAACTTTGCGCTCGTATTTTATTTTTTTTTCTGTTGAAATCTGCCCTTGCGTTTTTATTCACACAATGTATTGTTCTTGGTTCTGTCATTGCTCAGAAGAATTTAGAAACAAATTCTTCGGTAGCCAAACAACCACATGGTAAATTCTATTTTTTTTGGGGCTACAACCGAGACGCGTATACAAGAAGTACGATTCATTTTGTAAATACTCAAACGGATGACTACGATTTTACCTTCGACAATGCTGAAGCCCGAGATCAACCAGATTATGGAAATTTTTATGATATTGAAAAGTTGACCATTCCTCAGTACAACTTACACCTAGGGTATTTTTTCAATGATAAGAAAAATCTGGGTGTTGAAATTGGCTGGGATCATTTAAAATATGTTGTTAAGGATTATCAGAATATTTATGTTCATGGACAAATCCGTGAACACCAAATTGATAAAGACACATTGGTAGTTCCGAGTTTTGTACACCTGCAGCACACCAATGGTAATAATTATCTAATGGTTAACCTTCTCAAGAAATTTAGTTTGTATAGCCACAAAAATTTTGAAATAGGCCTTGTTGGAAAAGTCGGTGCCGGGCCATTGGTATCCTTTACAATTTCTGAAATACTAGGTAACAAAGATCTTGGTTATTTTCACTATCACGGCTTTGTAACAGGACTGGGAGTAGATTTGCGCATAGACCTCTCTCGTTATTTTTTCATTCAGACTGGTGTTCAAGGGGCATTTGTCAATTATACCAATACCCGGTTAGGAGCGGATCATGTAGGTAAGGCAACGCACACTTTTTATTCATACCAATTTATTTACGGTATTGGTTTTACCATTCCTTGGAATAAGAGGGATAAGACAAAATAATATTTTCCAATCAAGCTGGATCGACATCGAATACGATCTTGCAGGTTCTGTATTCTTTTTGTAGATGAAGTTGATCAGCCAGTGCCTTTATAGATGACTTCACTTCGCCTAGTTTTCCTTGGTCTCTCCCGATTTTTAATACAATTGATAACAGAAATTCATTTCTTATTTTGGGAACCATCGGTTCGCCCGGGCCTAAAACACGTACCATCTTTAAGCTTTGGTTTAGTTGAGAAGCCAATTGATCGGCCACCTCATGCACTATTTTTTTATCAGTGTGTTTTAAGGTAATCTCAATTAATCGAGAATAGGGAGGATAAAAATGTTCATGCCTGTCGCGAAGTTGCTCTTCGATAAAGCCGACCACATTATTTTTTAATACATAAGCGAAAATGGGATGAGAGGGATTGGAGGTTTGGATCACCACCTTTCCTTTCTTGTCCCTGCGACCGGCACGGCCGCTTACTTGGGTGATTAATTGAAAGGCTCTTTCATAGGAACGAAAATCAGGAAAGTGTATCATCCGATCTGCGTCAAAGACACCAACCAAATTTACTTTGTCGAAGTCAAGGCCTTTAGTTACCATTTGCGTGCCCACCAGAATATCAGTCGCTCCGCTTTCAAAACCCTCAATGATCGTTTCATAGCCGGACTTAGTTCGTGTGGTGTCCAAATCCATGCGTTGAATTTTTGCTTCACTAAAATGAAGTTTCAATTCCTCTTCTAATTTTTCGGTTCCATACCCAAGTGTTTGAATACGTTTTGAAGAACACGTAGGGCATTGATTGGGAAGCTCTTCTTTGTAGCCGCAATAATGGCACACCATGGCATGTCGATATTGGTGGTAGGTAAGACTCACCGCACAGTTAATACATTTAGGCACCCAACTGCAATCTTCACATTGAATCATCGGAGAATAGCCTCTCCGATTTTGAAACAAAATGACTTGCTCTTTTTTAGAAATTGTTTCTTTTATTTCGTTGAGGAGTTTCAGCGAGAATTCGCCCTTCATAGTTTTGCGTTGCTTTTCTTTTACCAGATCTGCAAATACAATTTCAGGCAACTGTGCATTGCCAAACCGATCCGTTAAGCTTACCAGTTGATAACGCCCGTTGGTTGTCTGGTAATATGATTCTGCAGAGGGGGTAGCACTTCCCAGAATAACTTTGGCATGATGGATTTGTGCTATCACCAAAGCCACATCGCGCGCATGGTAGCGCGGGGAGGGCTCATGCTGCTTGTAGGAGGGGTCGTGCTCTTCATCAACTATGATCAATCCTAAATTATCGAAGGGAAGAAAAATGGAAGAACGCACGCCCACCACAAATTTGAATTTGCTGCCAAGCACTCCGTTCCAGACTTCTACTCGCTCGTTGTCAGAAAATTTTGAGTGGTAAACCCCCATGATGCTTCCAAAAACTTTTTTGAGCCGTTGAACCACCTGGGTTGTAATGGCAATTTCAGGCAGCAGATACAGAACCTGGTTGCCACCATCCAGCGCACGTTTGATAAGGTCAATATAGATTTCCGTTTTTCCACTTCCTGTAACGCCATGAAGCAAGGCAGTTCCTTTTGTTTCAAAGGAAGAAAGAATTTCATTCCTAGCTTTTTCCTGCTTTTCACTAAGTAAAAGTGGCGTAGCGTGTACAGGGTCATCAAATCCGAATCTCGGAATGATTACCTCAAACTCTTCCAGAATATTATTTTTGATTAACGTAGTCAACGAAGATTCTGATATTTCTTGGTCAATTAGTTTTGATTTTATAATTCCATTTTGATTGAGTTCGGGATGTGAAAAAACTGGAACTTCTTGAAGGTATTTTAACATTACAGCCTCTTGCTTGGGCTTAGCAGCCAATGCGTCAAATATGGACTGTAATTTTTTCCTTTCTATATTTTCCGGTTTTAGCCGAATATGCTTTTCAGTTTTGGGCTTGTATTTTTCTTTTACTTGTTCAAAAAGTATTATCGCTGATTTAGCGCTCAACGATTTTAAAATACTGTAAATGCTTTTTACACCAAGAAGTTTAGCCACGTCACTATAGCTTAACGAATCGGCTTGAAGGTGTTTGATAACAATCCGCTCTTTTTCTGAAAAGTCGAACGGTGTTTCTTCCTCGTTAAACTGAGGATGAAGTTGTATCATGGACTCGCTGGAAAGTTTTAGCCCCGAAGGTAGAGCGGCTGCCATTACTTCGCCCAAGGTGCACAGGTAATAGTCTGCCATCCATCGGTAAAGTTTGAATTGTTGCTCGTAAATCACCTCCGTCTCATCCAGCAATTCTAAAATGTATTTTGCTTCATATTCTTTTGGTGGCTGTTCGTGGATACTGAAAATAATTCCGGTAAGGATTTTCTTTTGACCAAATGGGACAATCACGCGTTGGCCAACTTGAATTTTTTCATTGATAGTTTGTGGAACTCGGTAGGTAAAAAATTTGGGGATTGGAACGGGTAAAAGGATTTCTGCAAACCGAGTTTGTGTGTCTGATTCAAATAAATTCCCCTCCAAACTCATGTATTATAAATCTGATTTAATGCTGCCTCTATAGAATGAACAGGCAATTGGCATGTCTTTTCAAAACAAACATAAATAGTATTCTCATCTCTTTCTCTCCTTGTGATCAACGGCAAATCGCTTTTGGTGCTTGTTCCCATTGTTATTCCAAAGGGTAAGTAATTCCGATGAAGCTCTTTTCTCATTTGCTCAGCCTCTTTCCCCACGACTACAATTTCAGCAATTCCTTTGATCATTTCAATAGCTAATATGCCCCAGTACGACATGTATACAGGCTCTGATTCGATCAGGTGTACAAATCGAGTCAGCATTCCCTTGCTCATCTCTTTCCAATTTTCTTTGTCTAAAATAATGCCCAAGCGGTGAAGATTCCGAGCCATTACGGCATTGGAAGATGGGATCACATTATCAAACACTTCTTTTTTTCGTGCAATAAGTGATTCAGATGAATTTCCCGAGTAGTGGAAGAATCCTTCAGCTTCATCAAAGAATTCTTTACTGGTGATTTCGCACCACTTTTTTGCCTCCTGGATGTACTTCTCATTAAATGTTACTTGATAAAGCGAGATATAAGCCGCTATCAAAAAACCATAGTCATCCAAAAAACCAGTGGTCGTAGAATGCTTGTCTTTGTAAGATCTGTAAATTTTATTTTCTACGAGTAGCTTTGATTCAATAAACCCAACGGCCTTTTCGGCCAGTTGCAAAAGATGATCGTCAGCAAAAGCTTTGTACGCATCTGTTAACCCTTGAATTGTCATCGCGTTCCAACTGGTGAGAATCTTATCATCATGGCCTGGTCTTTCTCTCTTTTCCCTAAAGGTTAAAAGTTTTTTGTTGATCTCAATAATTCGTGATTCAATTTCTTTGTTGGCCAAATCATCATTTCGAATCAAAATATTTTGACCGTGTTCCCAATTTCCAGCTTCAGTAGCTTGATAGTAATCTAAGACAAAAGTCAAATCGTTGCCCAGCACTTCTTTTAATTGTTCATAAGTCCATGTGTAGAATTTCCCTTCTTCGCCTTCGCTATCAGCATCCAGAGCCGAATAAAATCCGCCCTCTGCAGATGTCATCTCCCGCTCCAGCCATTCTACTGTTTTGTAAACAATATTTTTATAAGTTTCATCTTTTGTTAGTTGATATGCCTCAGAGTAAAGACTTAGTAACTGCGCATTGTCATACAACATCTTTTCAAAGTGAGGAGCGAACCACTCACCATCTACTGAGTATCGTGCAAAACCGCCACCTATTTGATCATATATTCCGCCCTGAGCAATTTTTTTCAAGGTAAGATGTAGCATTTCCAATGCCTTAGTTTCTTTAGTAAGCTGGTAGTAGCGCATCAAAAATAGCCAGGTAGAAGGCATGATAAACTTTGGGGCTTTATCAATGCCACCCCATGTAAAATCAAATCGGGAATCAAGTGTGGCAAACATTTTATCAGCCATGGCACGCGTCACCACATTTTCTCCTTTTTTCTGAAATCGTTGAAGGTCACTTACGCCAATGTGTTTACTTAATTCTGTGGCAGATTCTTCAATCTCTTTTCTTTTTTGCTGAAAGGCTTGATTGATTTGGATGAGAAGTTGCGCCCAATTTTTTGGAGGAAAATAGGTTCCGCCAAAGAACGGCTGCTGATTTGGGGTAAGAAATACATTCAAAGGCCAACCCCCATTTTGGTTCATTGCCTGAACTGCCTCCATATATACCTGATCGATATCGGGCCGTTCTTCACGATCCAACTTAATGCAAACAAAATGCTCGTTCATAAGTTGGGCAATGTGACTGTCTTCAAATGATTGGTGCGCCATCACATGGCACCAATGACAAGAAGAGTAGCCAATACTCAACAAGATTGGTTTGTCTTCTCTTTTTGCTTTGGCTAATGCCTCATCACCCCACTCATACCAATCGACCGGATTGTATGCATGCTGTAACAGGTAAGGAGAGGTAGAGTGAATGAGCCGGTTTGGGTTGTCAGATTTTTTGTGAGGCATTTTATTCCTGTTGAGTGACGGTGATTTCTGGAATTAGGACGCAAAAAAAATGCCCCCGCCATTGGCGGGGGCATACACTTTCTCTATTTCAAGTCGATTAATAATCTCTATTGAAATCGCCCCTGCGGAAGCCACCGCTTCCACCACCGCGGTTGCTACTGCCTCCACGGCTAGCACCTTCTTCGCGTGGACGAGCCTCGTTCACCACAAGGTTCTTGCCCATGAAATCAGCACCGTTTAGTTCGTTGATAGCATTCTTGCCGGCAGTGTCATCTGCCATTTCTACAAATCCAAAGCCACGGCTACGCTGTGTTACTTTGTCCATGATGATCTTAGCAGAGCTTACTTCACCGTACTCGGAGAATAACTGCTTCACTTGTTCCTCAGAAGCTTTCCAAGGAATGTTGGCTACATAAATGTTCATTTTTGTTTTTGAAATTAAGTGATAAAATGTTGGTGCTAATTCAATAAGGCCTTACCGACAATAATTTCACGATAGTGATCTACTTCTGGTGGGTTTTACTTTATTAACATTCAAATATAGCTAATATTTGGCAAATCCAAACTGCATACACAGTCTAAGGACAGTCTAAGGTATTTCAATGAATCTTAGGGATTTCCTAATTAAGGAACCCATTCGTGCAAAATTCGTAGGTTGGGGTGCTAAATTGCATTAACTACCGATAGCCATTCTCAGCCATAAACTTCTTCAATCCAGCCATTGCATTCCCTTTGATTTTATTGCTCATAAAAGCTGACCAACCCAGCAGTAGCCCCATTGTACCCAACGCCATTTGCATCCATTTCCAAAAATCAAAGTAATCTGTATGCTTAATGATCAAGCCGTCTTTGAATTCAAATTTTGCATCAATCTTGTTAAGCACCTTCCTGCCTGTTCGTGAAAAAGAGTATTGGGCTTCCCAATGGCATGAACCGATAGTTCCGTCAGCCTTTATATCACTGAAGGTGAGAGAAAAGTCCTTTGCAGCTACGGCCAGCATATGCCACATTGCTTTGGCTTCTTTGCCTTTTAAATGAGTGAAGACAGGATCGCTAAAGACAATTTCATCGTGGTAACACGATTGCATCGACTTCCAGTCCTTTTGGTAAAAAGCTGAATAGAATTTTTCAATCAGTTGCTCTTGTTGGTTCATAATATTCCGTTGGTGTAAACTTAGTTCCGTTGGTAAGGCATTTTTTTTTGGGAGTTGAATTAAAGTTAAATTGTATGTCTTCTCAGCTTTTGCCGCGCTATGGCTCTGAGACAACCTATTGTTAAGTCTAAAATTATGAAAATAAAATCAATACTATTTTTCAATTTAATAGTGATAGCTCAAGTAGGGCAAACCCAGTCACTCAGTAACCTATCAGTTTCCACGCAAAAACCTCCGCTTCACGGTAAGCATTGGATGGCCATTACAGGCAAACCCTTGGCCGCTACTGCGGGGGCAATGATTTTCAGTAAAGGAGGAAATGCCGTTGATGCTTCATGCGCTATGTTAGCGGCTACCTGTACAATGTGGGATGTACTCAGTTGGGGAGGTGAGACGCAAGCACTCATCTACAATCCGAAAACAAAAAAAGTAATTGCAATCAATGCGCTAGGAGTTGCACCAACTGGTGCCACGGCCGATTTCTTCAAAGGCAAAGGCATGAACTATCCACCTCAATATGGACCTCTATCTGCTGTTACGCCCGGCACACCAGGTGGTTTAATGACCATGTTGGCAGAATACGGTACCCTTAGTTTGAAGGAAGTGCTAGCCCCTGCCATGCAGTTATGCGAAGGCTATCCTCTCGAAGCCCAAACAGCCAATAGTTTCGAGCGCGAGAAGGAACGGCTAAAGCAATGGCCTTATTCGAAAGCGGTCTTTCTTCCACATCTTGGCGAGAAACGCGAAGCTCCCAGTTCAGGTGAAATATTTGTGCAAAAAGATTTATTGGCCTCGCTCCAAAAATTAGTAGACGCTGAACAGCAAGCATTGAAGAAAGGGAAGACCCGTAAAGAGGCTATTTATACAGCCTATGAGAGATTTTATAGAGGAGATATTGCAAAGGAATATGCCCGTGGCTGTCGAGAGCAAGGGGGATTAATTACGGAACAAGATCTGGCCAATTGGAAAGTGATTACCGAAGAGCCAACGATGGTAAATTACAAAGGCATTGATGTGTATAAAATGCAACAGTGGACGCAAGGACCAGTAATGTTGCAGGCACTAAATATGTTGGAGAATTTTGATTTGAAAGCCATGGGTTTCAACTCTGCCCGATACATTCATACTTTGTATCAAGTGATGAATCTCACTTTTGCTGATAGGGATTTTTATTATGGCGATCCTTACTTCGCTCCCGAAGAGCCGATCAAAGGGCTCTTATCAAAAGAATATGCGAAAGAAAGAATCAAGTCCATTAATTGGGAACGCAACGATCCGAAGGCAGCGCCTGGCGATCCATATCCTTTCGAAGGAAAGGTAAATCCCTACAAAGATTATTTAAAAGAATGGACACAAGCCTCCGTAGATACTTATACTTCGCCTTTATCCTCGGAATATCTCAATCAAGTATTTTTAGGTACAACCTCTGTAGAGGCTGCTGATAAAGATGGCTGGGTGGTTTCTATTACACCAAGCGGTGGTTGGAACCCAAGTTGCATTGCCGGAAATACGGGCATGGGCATGAGTCAGCGCATGCAAAGTTTTGTTACGAATCCAAAAGAAAATCCTTTCAATGTGGTCGAACCTGGCAAACGTCCACGGGTAACACTTACTCCAACAATGGCGCTGAAGGAGGGTAAGCCTTTTCTTTCTTTTGCTGTGCAGGGAGGCGATACACAAGATCAAAATCTATTGCAGTTCTTTTTAGATGTTGTGGAGTTTGGCATGACCGTGCAAGAAGCTACTGAAGCACCCAACATTAATACCGATCAACTCCGTCTTTCATTAGGGGGGGAAGATCGTGCCCCAAAGGCTGGAAATATCTTATTGCACGAGAGTACTCCGCCTTATGTGCGCAAAGAACTTCAAGGGATGGGCTATCGTATGCGTTTTGATGATCGCACCAGTGGCCCCACCAATGCTATCTATTTCGATTGGGAGCATGGCAGCTTCTGGGGTGGGAGCAGCAATCATGGAGAAGATTATGGGATTGGTTGGTAAATTAGATTGCTCGTTGATGGTTGTTGGTTATTAGTTTCCTTTCTGTAAATGCTAAGGCTACTGATAGAAATCTTCTCGATTGGTCTTTGCTACATCTTCCATGAAGCGAGAAATTTTTTCTGTAACGGCATTGAAATATTTTTCTCCTTTTTCTTTTGTTGCCTGGCGTGGATCGCCTACACCTGTGCTTGTTGTTACTTTTGTCCATTGCCTCTCGGCCCAGGCCCAACCTTCTCGAATAGCAACAAACTTAAATTTTTTGGCGCT
>JAYVPS010000204.1:0-17861 GCA_043757225.1 Cytophagales bacterium
TGCCAAACCTTTTGCCAACTTTTTGGTGAAGCAAACCCATGGTGAAGTGTTTTGAGGTTATTTAACGTTCCCTAAATACGTTAAGTCTTCAGAATTAACACCTTAATAATCTTCGGTAAACTTTTGGTTACCATTTTTGTGCGTACCTTATGCATAGCTATAAAATGATTATGAAGGTTGAAGCAGAGATTTACAAAGGGATTGAGTTTATTCGAATTTCCAGCCTGCCGGAAACTCAAAAAGAGCAACTTTTGCAATCATTCGATAAACACAAAATTATTAAGATTTTAAAATCGGATTTGTTGCTGAGCGATTGCATTCTACTCCAAGACTATACAGAATGGCTTCCTAAAACTTCAGTTTTAGAAATGGTTGAGGTGGTAAACCCGGCAATTGTCGAGATTCAACCTGTACTTAAGTTAGCTTAGGCGCAAATTCCTTTAAGGCGCAATTTTTTACTAGATACCTACGGTCATAATAGCAACAGCGCTTTTGGTTCTTGAAAAGTCTCATAAAATATAGGATTCTTTATCCCCTTGCCTACTTAAGAGTGAAGCTATTATATTGAAAATAAGGCCTTTATAAATTTTGCATTTTAGACCTGGCTCGGCTCAATTTTAGTTATCCACAAAGAACTGATTAAACAAATTGACTATAACTAGCTGAAATTCAACAGTATAAGTCGTAATAGTCTGGTAATGTTGACAAGTGTCTTTTTTTGTGGAATACTATTTTCTTTGTTTCTTGGATATTTCCTAGTAATTGAACTTATAGAGAAGCGACTCATACCTTTCATCAAACTTACATGGGTTACCAAATCACAAATGATACTTTTCCTTGGCCACTTCCTCTATATTTGCGTTGCTATACTATGCAATACAGAGTTCTGATAATTCTTCTTCTATCATCTTCTTTTGCTTTCGGGCAGAAAGCAGATGCAATCACACTTCATGGCCTCCAAAAAATTTTGCAAGGACCTTCGGACAAGATTTTAGTTATAAACTTTTGGGCCACTTGGTGTGCGCCTTGTATAAAGGAACTTCCTTTATTTGAAAAACTTAATACGGATGATAAAACTTCAGAAGTTATTTTGGTGAGTATGGATTACGATTTGGATCCCGATCCCGCTAAGGTGGACAAGTTTATAGCGCGTAAGAAGCTCCAATCAAAAGTTTTGTTTTTAAAAGCCAATGATCCTGGTTCGTGGATTGATAAAATAGAAAAAAAATGGTCAGGTGCTCTCCCTGCAACATTAGTGATCAATACGAAAACAGGAAAGCGTGAATTTGTGCAAGGGGAAGTAGGCGAAGGCCAACTTGAAAAATTATTAAAAGCTGTAACCAATTAATATATCGATATGAAAAGAATAGTATTTCTTTTAGTGCTGGTGCCCTTATTCGGAGCATGGACTTCTTCAAAGAACGGATATGAAGTGGGCGATACTGCTTCTGATTTTAGACTGAAAAATGTAGATGGTAAAATGATTTCCCTTCTTGACTATAAAGAAGCAAAAGGGTTCATTGTGATTTTTGATTGCAATACGTGTCCGTATTCAAATAAATATAACGACAGGATAATTGCACTTAATAGGAAATATGCAGCAAAAGGATTTCAAGTAGTAGCTATTAATCCTAATGACCCTGCTAAGTCAAGTGGTGATTCTTTTGATGAGATGGTAAAGCATGCAAAAAAGAAGGGCTATGATTTTCCATATTTGGTTGATGAGTCACAGAACGTGGCCACCGCTTTTGGTGCGACCAATACACCACATGTTTTTGTATTGAATAAATCCTTGAGGGTTGAGTACATTGGTGCAATTGACAACAACGCCCGTGATGCTTCGGCAGCCACTAATCATTATGTAGAAGATGCTGTTGATGCCTTGTTGGCCGGAAAGCCAGTGCCGCTTACAAAAGTGAAGGCTGTTGGGTGTGGAATTAAATGGAAGAATGCTTAACTCAGGAATGCATAAAGTGAAATGCTGCGAATTATTGGCAGCATTTTTCATTTTAGCCAAAAGTATCCTCATTTTTTTTAACTGAAAATTAGCATCCGGCATGACCGATAAGAATGAGCTCATTAGATTTTTTCAGCGATCTAGCTTGATCTCCTTAGATTGTGCAGAGGAAATTGCCGAACTTTTTGAGAAAAGGCTAATCATAAAAAACGAATACCAATTAACAAATCGCAAAATATGCAATGAATACCTCTTTTTGGAAGAGGGGTTTATGCGCTCTTATACGCATGATGTGAACCAGCAAGAAGTGACTACCGGTTTCTTCTCATCAGGCCATTTGGTTTTTGAAATTTCTTCTTTTTTTAATAGAACAGTTTCAAAAGAAAATATTCAAGCATTAACAGATTGTAAAGGTTGGTTTATTACCTATGATCAACTCAACATGCTTTTCCACACTATCCCTGAGTTTCGCGAATTTGGTAGGTCAATCTTGGTGAAGGGATTTGCTGCACTTAAAATCAGAATGCTTTCTATGATTAATGAAACGGCTGAAGAGCGTTATGCGAATCTGGTGAAAAGTAATCCTGAGATTTTTCAGTATTCACCATTAAAAACGATTGCCTCTTATTTGGGCATTACAGATACTTCCCTAAGTAGAATTCGCAAAGAATTTACAAAAAAGGAGTAAAAGTTTTATTTATTGCCATTTGGCAAGTGCAGGTTCTCTCGTAATCCGTTCTTTTGTATCAGTCCAAACAAAAGAAATAAAATGGAAAAATTACCTCTTTATGTAAGTACGACATTTATTTTAACTTCATTACTTACGCTATTCTTTCTAATTAAGGCAACGAATTCCTCTAAGGTTGTAATGATTGTTTCAATTGCCTGGTTGGGCATAACAGCTGTAATCGGACTTACCGGATTCTACAAGGTTACAACCGCTATTCCTCCTCGATTTCTATTTTTGATTGGACCCCCTCTGCTGCTGGTGATTATGCTTTTCATAAGTAAAAAAGGGCGAAGATTAATTGATGAGTTTGATCAAAAATGGATGGCCTATTTGCACATTGTTCGTGTGCCTGTGGAGTTGGTTTTGTTTTGGATCTTCATTTATAAATACATACCTCAACTCATGACTTTTGAGGGGCGAAATTTTGATATTCTTTCAGGGATTACAGCACCCCTGATTGCATATTTTGGATATACCAACATCAAGTTCAGTAAAACTGTTTTGCTGATTTGGAATTTTATCTGCTTAGGGCTGTTGGTTAATATTGTTGTCCACGCAATTCTTTCAGCACCTTTTTCTTTTCAACAACTTGCCTTTGATCAACCAAATGTAGCCGTGTTCTATTTTCCATTTATCTGGTTGCCTGGTTTTATTGTTCCAACCGTGCTGTTGTGCCACCTTATATCTATCCGAAACTTGTTAATTAATTATTAAAAGGCATCTCTAATACCCCTCGTAATATTGGTGTTTTAGAGATGCCTTAGCTAAATTATTCACTTCTTAACGAATTTACTGGATTCCTGCTAGCCGCTTTGATAGATTGATACCCCATGGTAAGCCATGCAATGACGAATGCTGAAAGACCCGCAAGTAAATAAACTGATATTCCAATTTCGGTTTTGTAGGTATAGCTCTTCAACCACCAATTAACGCCAAACCATGCAATAGGAGTGGCGAGAACAAATGCAATGATGATCAGCTTACCAAATTCTTTTGAAAGTAAGATTACGATACCCCCAACGGAAGCGCCTAATACTTTTCTGATTCCGATTTCTTTAGTGCGCTGCTCGGCAGTAAAGGCGGTGAGGGCAAACAATCCTAAACACGCAATGATTATAGCGATGCCCGCAAAGACTTCGAATACTTTTCCAAGGCGTTGTTCAGCCGCATACATTCTGCCAAATTCTTCATCAAGAAATGAATATTGAAAGGGCTGCCCAGGAGCTAAACGCTTCCATATCTTTTGCAGCGAAGTAATAACCTCTTGTGAGTTGTTTGAATTAACACGTACACTTATAAACCCATCACTTTGTTGAAGAAATAGACCCAACGGCAAAATACCTTCTTTCATTGTGGAGAAGTGAAAATTTTCCAACACGCCAATAATTGTCCATGATTTAATTTTAGTTGGATCAGGAGAACCATCTGGTTTTTGACCATCAAAGGTGGTTATCTTTTTTCCAATGGGATCATGGCCTAAATCAAATAGTAATACAGCAGCCTCATTTAATACTACAGATGAAGAATCTGAAGCAAATTCGTGGGAAAGGCCACGACCTTGTTTAATATTCATTTTATATGTTTCAATATAATCATAATCTACACTCCAATTTTGCATGCTAACCAAATTGTCAACAGTAGGTTGATTGCCTTCTTTCCAAAACGTATTGTCGTTGCGAGAAATTTCTGAAGATCCTTCAACGGGAATGAAACCTGAAATAGTGCAGCCTTCGACTGTGTTTAGTTTCAAGGCCTCCTCTTTAAAAGTCTGAATATTGGGGCGAAGGGCATAAGCATCTTTCACCAGAATTACCTGATCCTTATCAAAACCAAGTTTTTTGTTTTGTATGAACACTAATTGGCGGTTGACGGTAATCGCTCCAATGATCAGGAAGATAGAAATCGCAAATTGAAATACCACCAATGCACTTCTGATAAATCCACTCTTCATTCCCAATGCAACTTCTCCCTTTAATACATGAACAGGCTTAAAAGCGGAAAGGAAGAATGAGGGGTATAAACCCGCCATTAAGCCAATAACTAATGAACCGCCAATGATGCTAAAATAGAAAAGGGAATGCGTAAGAGGTAATTTAAGTTCCTTCAATGAAAGCTGATTGAACATCGGCAAGAATAGATAAGCAAGACCAATAGCTATAACAAAAGCAAAAAGTACGATGAGTGTTGATTCAGTTAAAAATTGACGTACCAAATGTGAGCGTAACGAACCCATCACTTTACGAACCCCAACTTCTTTAGCGCGGTTGCCGGAACGTGCAGTAGACAGGTTCATGAAATTAATGCAAGCAATCGCTAAAATGAAAAGTGCAATTGTACCAAATAGATAGACGTACGTAATGCTCCCGTTGGGTTCAAATTCACCTTTTAAATCCGAGCGAAGATGAATATCTAAAAGCGGCTTCAAGGTACACTCATATTTGTTTCCGGAAGCACGAAATTTTTCCATAGTGAAATCACCTCCTAAAGCCTGCGCGATTGCTGGCCCTACATATTTTTCTAAAAAACGGGGGAACTTAGCTTCCAGTGCTTTGCTATCAACACCTTCTTTCAGTAAAAGGTAGGTGTTGAAATTATTACTTAAAAAGACGGTTGACTGCGCTTCTTTCGCCACTGGCCAATCACCTACCATGGCGATTAGAATATCAATATGAAAATGTGATGCCTTGGGAATGTCTTCATATACGGCCGTTACTTTTGCATTGTACTTATTATCCAAAATAAGTGATTGGCCAAGGGCATTTCCTTTCGGAAAATATTTATCAGCTATTCGTTTGCTAATGGCAATACTGCCGGGCTCTTTCAGTGCTGTTGTCGGATCGCCTTCTAAAACAGGAACGGAGAAAATTTTAAAAAAGGTACTGTCTGTCCACATCACATTTTGCTCCTTAATACTTTCAACGGCATCCGCTGATTTTACCAAATAAGTGCCATAATTTCGAAACCTGACAGTCGCTTCTATTTCTGGATAGTCCTGTTGTAATGAGGAGGCCAGTGGAGCACAACTATAGACCATTTGCAAGTGGTTACCTCCAAACTTAATTTCATTATCGACACGATAGATGCGATTGGCCTTTGTATTGTATGTGTCATAGTTAAGTTCATCTATAATAAACAAGACGATAACCAGGCAAGCAGCAATGCCAAAGGCAAGCCCGCCAATATTGATGAAAGAATAGAAACCTTGTTTGCGCAAATTGCGGAGAGCGATGGTGAGATAGTTTTTTAACATGATAGTAGTTTTATGATTTTCGACTTGTAGAACCTGTTTTTGCGTTTGTCGTAATCCGGCTGTATGGCCAAATGATTTTAATATCTCGTGATAGGCTTCTATGAATTTTTTGCCTTTCATCATTTCTGCTTCTGTGGCCGAACAGACATGATCGATCAACTCCTCCTGAATTCCTTCGGCCACTATCCCACGGTAGTTCAGGTCTTTGATGATGTAGGCAATATGGTTGGATGTTAATTTGATCACTGCGTTGATGGATACTATTTTTTCTTTTTATTCAAGGCCTCAAGTATTAGGCTACAAGCCCGAGGGTTCAGTCATTTAATTCAATTGTACTTGCAGTACGTTCCCCATTGTTTTAATAAAATCAACAAACTCACCCACACGTTCTTTTACTTGGCTCTTGCCCTCGGTAGTTAGAGTATAATATTTGCGCATGCGCTTGCCTAACATTACGGTTTCTGTTTTAAGCAACCCTTCGGCTTCCAACCTGTGTAAAGTGGGGTACAATGCTCCTTCCGTTAAAAGAATGCTGCCGAGCGATAATTCTTTTACCCGTTGAGTGATTTCGTAGCCATACATCTTACCATGATCTTTCAATACTTTAAGCACAATGGTCTGTAAAGTGCCTTTCAATAGCTCAGATGAATGCATAATAGTCTTATTACATAAGAGATTTAGGTATTAGACGCTAATCAAGTGCAAAAGGTTGCACGCAACAGGTTTTTTCTAGCCCCATGCAACGAATTGAATTTGCTACTGATTCTCAGATGAAATCGAATCAGCTTTAAATCGAAAAAAAATGAAAATAAAATGTGGAGACTCTACAATGACAATGATCAGATTTTCTGCAGCACAAAACGGTAGTAAACACGAGTTCCGTTTTTTAGTGTATTATAAAACCGTGAGCCAACCACTCCGGCAAATTCTGAAAAGATTTTCCGCCACCGAACAGGAATTAGCTTTTGAATGCGTTCTTTCTTTGTTAAATCTTCCGCTTCAATAGCCCGAACAACATTGCTACTAATATTTTCTTCTTCTATCCACTTCATCCCTGATGATTTCAACTGTTGTTGAAAAATTTCCATATTTTTGACTTCATTTCTAAAATCGACTAGCAACAAAAGCCCACCTGGTTTTAATACTCGCTTTACTTCGCTTAGAAACTTTTCTACGCTTCCATATCCATGACAAGATTCTACATTAACTACTAAATCAATGCTGTTAGTGTTCAACGGAATTTCTTCCGCATTGCCTTGAATGAATTTAAGATTAGGTGCCATGTGGATCTTGTTGGCAAGATCAACGGCACTTTGAGCAAGGTCTATCCCCACATACGAAGTTGGGTTCATAGCATTTGCAATGTAGTTAGCGCCTCCACCTCTGCCGCTTCCAACTTCCAGCACATGCTTGCCTTCGATTTGAGTTTTAGAGGCGAGGTAGTGATACATTTGCAACGAATAACGTTGCGTGGTCACATTATTGGAAAGAGAGAGAGGTTTTTCGTTATCGTTAGGCACATATCCGTAATTCATAAAGTGCCAGTCTTCTGCCGGGACGTACTTGGCCAACAATTCGTATGTAATTTTAGCATTTAATCGTTTGAACCAAGCGAATCGTTTGAGGAGGAAGATGATAATTTTAATCATAGCGCGGTAAGATAAGGCCAAAAACAGAATTGGACAATTCGGATATTCTCGAGTCGCACAGCCAATGAAGGAAGGAGGGGCAACTATTCGTAAAATAACCTACCTTCGAAAGGCTTATGGATTCTTTTAATTTGATCATTATTGGGGCCGGTCCTATTGGCTTGGCTTGTGGCATCGAAGCGAAGAAAGCAGGTCTTTCATATTTGATTATTGATAAGGGAATGCTTGCCAATTCGCTTTATCATTATCCAAATAATATGTCGTTTTTCTCCACATCAGAGAAATTAGAGATTGGTGGTGTTCCCTTTATTTCCAACAACCCGAAGCCAACTCGTTCTGAGGCGTTGGAATATTATAGAAGAGTATGCTCAAGTTGGCAGTTAAATGTAAAGTTGTATGAGAAGGTGGAGAAAATAGAAAAAAGTGATGATCATTCCTTCCTTGTTAAAACACCAAAGTCAACATACACATCGAAAGCCATTGTACTTGCACTAGGCTTTTATGATTTGCCTTACCTACTCAATGTGCCTGGCGAGGGATTACCAAAGGTAAACCATTATTATGATGAGCCTCATCCGTACTTTCTGCAGAAAGTTTTGGTGGTAGGAGCCGCCAACTCTGCGGTGGATGTTGCGTTGGAAACGTGGAGAAAAGGAGCAGAAGTAACAATGGTTATTCGTGAGCCGTCTATTCGTGAAAGCGTAAAGTATTGGGTAAAGCCGGATATAGAAAACCGTATTAAAGAAGGTGCCATTAAGGCATTTTTTAATTCAGAAATAATTAGAATTTTACCGAACACTGTTGAAGTAAAAACACCCGAAGGCGATCTGACATTGGAAAATGATTTTGTGTTGGCTATGACTGGCTACCAACCCCCGTTTGATTTTATGAAAACTATCGGCATTGAGTTTCACTTGGACGAATTTCACACACCGATCTATCATCCCGATACAATGGAGAGTAATGTTGCAAATCTTTACCTCGCAGGAGTTGTATGTGGGGGATTGAAAACGAACAAGTGGTTTATTGAAAACTCACGCGATCACGCCAAGTTGATCATCAAAGATATTATTGGTTAAAAAGAAGTTTTACGCCAAAATAATAATTTCGAGGCGCTGCTGCATTAAAGTAGCGGTTTCCCACGGCATTCAAGTCATTGCCTAGACTATAGCGCTGATCGAGCGCATTATCGATGCCAGCAAAAATTTCTAACAATGCTTTCTTGCCAAGTTGTTTCTTGTAGCCTAACCGAGATCCTATTAAGAGATAGTCTGAAGAGTAAAATGAAGTTGCATCGTTAAGGGGGATTTTGTCCACAAAATTTAACGTGAAATTGAAATAGAATTTTTTGAAGAAGGAAAAATCTGCTCCGCCTGTGATGGAGTTAGCAGGTGAACCTGTCAATTGATTATTTGAATAGGAAACATTATCGCGCGTATAATCTACAAAGCGGTAGTTGGTGAAGTTAGCAGCTGTCCAGATTTTCAGATAACTGAAGTTGGTAGAAGAAAATGATGATTGCCAAGCTAGAAACGCCTCCACTCCTCGTTGCGAAGTATTACCAGCGTTAATAAAAAAGTCGGCCCCGTTAGCTTGCTTCTGACTTACAATAGTTTCGCTCAACGCGAAAGAATAGCCTACTATATCGAACGAAAAATTCTTTATTACGCTTCCGCGAAAACCAACCTCATAACTGATCCCCTGCTCTGGTGACAGACTGTTGTTATAAATACCCGTTGAAGGTCTCACTTCCGCCAAAGTAGGTGGAGAAAACCCTTTGCTGACAGAGCCGAACACGGAAATTGCTTCCGTTATTTTTTTGAGTAAAGCAAGCCGCGGAGAAAAGACCGATTCAAAATTCCGGGTTTGTTCTGTTAAAGGATTACCCCCTATTCTTTTAAAGGAATAATTTAGTCTGCTGGCACTTGTACCAGCAGTAAAAAATATTTTTTTTGGTAACTCCAATTCAAGTTGTCCAAAAACCAACCCAAAATTGGAATTCAAGCGGTCATCATATTGCAGCGTGTCTTGAACGCCTAATTTGTTTCCATAGTTTGCAAGGGGGGAATAGAAATTTTGAATTTCGGCACCAAAAGTCAGCTTTCCTTTTACTTGCGTTTTTCCAAACGAATACTGTGTATCAGTACGGCCGCCATAGTTGTATTCGTTTCTTCTCTCGTAATTATTAATTGTTGGATTAGTAAAGTCTGTGTAAGAATAGAATAAACCTATTCGGGTCGACCACTTTTCGTTCCATTGATGGTCGTCATTGAGCGCACTATAAATTGTTTTGTTATAGACAGCTGCTTGTTGTTCTACAGCACCCTTGGTTGTTGATGTTGCCGGGCGAGCTTGACTTGGGTCAACATCGTACTGAGCGAGGGTAAGGGCACCCGGTGTTTGGTAGTACAAATCAGTATAAAAAATGGTAGCGTGTAAATTATTTTTGGCGTTTAACGAAAATCGTCCTTCAACATTTATGGCATCGCGCCTCATGGAAGTCTGCTGGCGATAACCATCGGCTTGCGTGTGTGCGTACTGGACAAAAAATTTTTGCAGTTCTGTACCTGTAATTAAACTGGCCTGGTATCGTTGCAATCCAAAGCTGCCACCGGAAGCAGTGAGCTGTACTTGATTCGTACTTGTCAATTGACTGTTTAGCAAAACCACACCGCCCGTCCCTGCTCCATATAAACTTGCCCCAGGTCCTTTGATAACCTCCACTTGCCCAATGGAATTAAGGTCGAACAAATTAAGGTAGGTATTCCCTCCTCCGTCTGTAAGAGGCAATCCATTCCAATAGAATTTGACGTTTCTCACACCAAAAGGTGAGCGCAACGAACTTCCTCGAATCGCCAGTCGATAGCTTCCTGATGAGCGCTCTTCCATGCGCACTCCTGCAATGGTGTTAAGAGTTGGAAGTATAGAAGAGGGATTAAAACGATTAAAGTCTTTAGTTTCAATTGTTGATACGGACGCAGGCACTTGGTTTAGAGGCTTGTTATAGGCAAATGCATGGATGGTTACCCCTTCTAATAAGCGAACGCTGTCATTTTTCTGTTGGAGAGATTGGGCATTTAGGCTTAGATAAATTGGAAGAAGAAAAGCTAATAAGAGCGAGCACTTCATTTTGGAAAGCATAAAATAGGGAGGAAGATTTATATAATTTTATGGAAGACTAATGACTCATTTTCTAAAGATCTTTCATTACTTCCTCTATTGTTTTTGTATCGCTGAAATAACCAATAAGCTTCATCATTACTTTATCCACCAACGTATCGGGACAAGATGCACCGCTTGTTAAAACTATTTTCGTAGGATTTTTTACAGGAAGAAATTGATGCGTGGTAAGCAGTTCCTTTTTGTGATAATTGAAATGGTGAATTTCTTCTTTTGATTTTATCTCTTGATCAGAATTTATAAAAAAAGTAGGGAAGTAGCTTTCGCAAAGCTCTACAATGTGAGAAGTATTAGAGCTATTATATCCACCCACCACGATTGCTAGGTCTGCATTAGTCTTGATAAGTTCGTACGTAGAATCTTGATTGTCGTTGGTGGCATAACACAAAGTATCTCGCGTGTCGGCAAAATGATTTTTTATTTCAGCCTCGCCAAATTTGTTGATCATGACTTGTCTAAAAAAATCGGCTATGCCTTGTGTTTCGGTTGCCAACATAGTAGTTTGATTAACAACGCCAACGCGCTTGAGGTGCTTTTCAGGATGAAATCCATCCGAAACTTTTCCGGCAAACTCTTCAAAAAATTCGGCTGGTGTTTTGCTTCCTAAAATATAATTGCTCAGCTGAATGGCATCGTTCATATCGCTAACTATTATGGAGTGGCCCTTGGCCGCACTGTGTGAAAAAGTGGCGCGAGTTTCCTCATGTTTGGGTTTGCCGTGGATGATGATGGTATGGTCTTCGTTCCCCAATTTCTCAGCGCGGTTCCAGACCTTTTCTACAAAAGGACAAGTGGTATTATATTTTTGAACTTCTACCCCTTTGTCTAAAAGTAGTTTTTCAATTTCAAGGGTCGTGCCGAAGGCAGGAATTATTACTACATCGTCTTTGACGATTTTTTCCCATGGAACAAAATGAGTGCCATCGGTGTCCATAATAAACTGAATGCCCCGACTCAGAAGATCACTGTTTACTTCTTGATTGTGGATCATCTGACTCAAAAGAAAAACTCTCTTGTTTGGGTTTTCCTCCAAGGCACGATAACTTATTTCAATGGCATTTTCTACTCCGTAACAAAACCCGAAATGGCGGGCTATAAAAAACTGCACGGGTCCAAAATCAAGTATGGCAGGAGAAAAATCTTGCTTGCGCAAGTCTTTTATTCTGCGAGATTCTTTAACCCTTCCTGTAATGGAAGAGCGATAGTAGGCCGGTATTTCAAACTTCTTGATAACGCTGCTTTTTGTACAACTTCAAAAGTACAGGAATTGTTCTAGATCAACACTCAAAGGAGGAGGAGAAAACTATAGGAGAATTTCGGCAAGGGATGGTAGTGGAAAGCCCGAAGTGCTAAAGCCATTGTGCTCGGACGGACTTGGAACGAACAGCCCGACCGAGTGTGGGCGGCAATGTGTACAATCAACGAGGATGCCGCCAAAGCTATTACTGACAAAAAGCCCCACATTTCTGTGAGGCTTGTCTTAGGCTGCTTTTGATAGCTTATCTTCTTTTATATTACCCGTTCGGATTTCCTTAGATTCTAAATCGTATGACTTCACCTGAATCAGGTTTGCTTTGATATACTTTAATACTTCCATCACCTTGCCATCAATCTTGCTGCGTACGCGCTCGCCTTTCTTAAACAATCTTCTCATAATTAGTTGGGATTAAATTAGAAACGTAATGCATATATATATTCTCGGGGATAGTCTGGGTAAACACCTTCAAAAGTGATCAACTCTCCAGCCCTTTTCGACTTCAATATACTATAAACTTCTTTAACGGACTTTATGTCATTGTTATCAATGCGTGTAATAATAAATCCTTCGCGCATTTCGGTGTACTTGCTTACTTTTCCGTTCTCAAGGGATTTCACCTGAACGCCATTGTTAAGATCTAACTTTTTTAAGGTTTTGGGTTCTAATTCTTCTAATGCTATCCCCAATGAAGCTACCGCATCAGGCTCTTCTCGTTTTACTGTATTCACGTTGCCCTCACGATTTTTCAATGTTACGGGGATTTCTACGACTTTTCCTTTTCGGCTTACGGTAATATTAAGTTTATCTCCCGGACGTTTGCGGCCTACATATTCGATTAAGGCTGAACTTGATTTAATGAGTGTATTATCAATTTTCACAACCACATCCCCTCGTTTTATTCCGGCAGACTTAGCAGCACTTTTATCTTCGGCATCGCCATACCCGTTAATGTATGCTCCTTCATTAATAGTTAGTTCTTCTTCTTTAGCCAACTCGCTATCAATGCTTCTTACCTCTACCCCCAGCCAGCCGCGTTGAACGGTGCCAAAAGCAAGCAAGTCTTCAACTACTTTGCTCACAATATCGGAAGGCACAGCAAAGCCATAACCGGAGTAAGAACCTGTAGGGCTTGCAATAGCGGTGTTAATTCCTAAAAGTCCTCCATCTAAATTTACCAACGCTCCGCCACTATTTCCGGGATTGATAGCGGCATCTGTTTGAATAAATGATTCGATGGCACTGCTTGGCTGACCGTTTCCGTTTGCCTGGTTAGTTGAATTAATAATATTGATATTTCTTCCCTTCGCGCTAATGATACCAGCCGTTACTGTAGAATTAAGATTGAATGGATTGCCCACAGCCAACACCCATTCACCAACTTTTGATTTATCGGAGTCGACAAAAGAAAGATAGGGCAAGTCTTTTTGATTTATTTTAATGACGGCTAAATCTGTATCGGGATCGGTGCCGATAACTTCTGCTTTGAATGAACGGTTATCACTAAGGGTAACTTCTACCACATCTGCATCTTTTACCACATGATTGTTGGTGACAATGTATCCATCAGCATTGATGATTACTCCCGAGCCGCTGCTCTGACTGGGACCATGCTCCATCGGACCATTTGGGCCAAAGAAAAATTGAAGAGGATCGTTTGAGTTGCGTTCGCGATTGATTTTTTCTGCTGTTTGTGAAGATTTGATGTGAACGACAGCAGCAGTAACTTTTTCTGCAGTGCTTGTAAAATCTAATGGTATGGTTTCTCCATTCTCATTTATCCGATAGGCGACCTGTGCAGAGGGCACACCATTAATATGTTCGATTTTTACCTGATTTGGATTTTTATTAAACCACTGATTGGCGACCAATGTAACAATGCTGCCCAATACAGCCGCTAACACAAGAGACACAAATTGTTTCATAATCTATTAATTTTTAGGTTTCATAAATTGCAAGTGTAAGATGTTGGCGTGCTTAAAAAAGTTGTATTTATTTTTATAATTTTTCCGCACAATGGTCAACACCTTATTACCACTACATAGTACGTAAAACGGATTAAAAAAGTTTATGGAGACCCTATTTCTTAATCAATTCCCCGTTTCTGTACTCATATTCAATGGTCAATTTGCCCTCCTGATCATACCATTTAGATAGGCCATCGCGTAACCCATTCTTGTAGAGACCTTCCTCCATTAGCTTAGTGTTATCGTAATAAATTTTAACAGTGCCCTCTAGTTTTCCATTTACATAAATGCGCTCTTCTTTAATGTTTGTGTAGTTGAACTCTTTATAATCGCCATGGCGGAGGCCTTTATGGTAATAGAATCTCTTGGTAAGCTGACCGGTATTATTCATTTCAATGTAAATCCCTTCCTTCTCACCGTCTACATAGCTGGTCAAATTTTTCACAATCCCGTTGGGCTGGTACTCAGCCCAGCTGCCCTGCTTTTTTCCATTTAAATAATTACCATCGGAGGCCTTCTTTCCTGCATTGTCTTGTAATGTTACCCTTACCAAACCTGGGGTGCTGGCGAATTCTTCTTTATTGGCTCCTGGAGGAATCCCTTCGAACACACCACCACTTGTGATTTGTTGGATGGCTTGTTCTTTAGGAGGAGTGGGAGTACTACAAGCAACCATTGCCAAAAGTATTACCAATAGAAATCGCATAGAGTTGAAATAATTTATTGCCCAAATATATTAAAGGGCTTTAATTTTTGTCAAGAGGAAAAAGGAAAATTTTTTTCCGGAAAACGAAAAGGAACTCCCAATAGGCTCTCATCACCAATTCAAAGCGCATTTTGAAGAATATCTTGAATTGTGACAAGCTTCAATCCTTTCGCTTTCCTGCTATCTTTTGACCTTGGCTATCAATGCCACTGCCCCTGGCTGATCGGGTTTGTATTCTGCTTTCATCAAGGCATCCACCTCAACAGTTAAATTTTGACTAATTGCAGAAGTTGAAATAAAAAAAAGGATTATCAGGCAGTATCTTTTCATTTGTTAATAGAATTTATTAACGAAAGATAACGGAATAATTTATTAACTGCCGGAATGTTGACCTAACAAGTTAACTCACTCTTCTGCCGCCTTGCTCACCTTCCGATAAACAAAAGAATGGTAGATGTGCCTGCGGGCAAAGCGATCGGGTGCATCTGAGTTCACTAGTTTTCCGTAGATATTTTTGGGGATGCCAAAGTATTCGTACCGGCTACCGTCTACAAAATTTACCAAAAGAGTTTGCGCTTTGTATTGAAAGTCAATCATCTTAGAATTGGTGATCACCTCAGTATATTGCTCCAATTGTTGGCTATGTGTTTCCGGGGCTATACTCACCAGTAAGTGATACGCCTCAATGAATGCTTTACTTTTCTCTTCCGCCTCCAATTTAGCTTGTGCATTATCCTGAATTTTATCAGGATGCCATTCCTTCATGGAATTGCGGTAAATGTTTTTCAAATCTTTCAAGGCAGCGTTTTTGTCAACCCCTAACAGTTTTCTGGATTCAATTATTTTCTTCATTCGGGCGCAAAATTAAACTATTTATGCTAAAAGCATTGAAGAAAAGAACCATCCTCCCTATCCTCATGTTGTTAGTGACTACAAAAACCAAAATACACATGACCGCACTTGATATTTGCTTACTTCAATGGGATACCTACAATCGCAGGATGCAAAAGATGTTTGATGACGTAAATGAAGGGAACTTTCATAAGCCTATTGTGTCGGGAGGGAATTCTCCTTCTTGGCTTTTTGGTCACTTAGCCGATACTGACGATGCCCTCCTTGTCCTATTTGGCATTGGGGAAAGGATGTTTCCCGAGTTGAGCAAGATTTATCACCATGAGCGCAATACGAACCAAGAAGGTCACCTATCCAAAGGGGAACTGACTGCTCGTTGGAAGGCAATCATTGCCGAATTAGATAAGACATTCAAGACGATGAGTGCGAGCGATTGGCTTGGAAAGCATATGGCGGTTGCGGAAGAAGAGTTCAAAAAAGAACCGCACCGAAATAAACTTAACGTGCTACTCAGCCGAGTTACCCACAAAGCCTCCCACCTAGGGCAACTAGCTTTGCAAACGAAATAGGCCGCAATTTTATTAGATTTGGCGGCTAAAACTGTTCGCTTTAAAGGGAATGTTAGTCATTGGTAGGCTATTTTCATCCAGTTATCGAAAGGAAGGTGAGAAAATTAGATCATGGATATATCTTGTAGCCGTAAAGACAGAGAAATGGACTTCAATAAGCTACGTTTACTCAAAGGCGTTTTGAATGCGGTGATCATTGAACTGGTGGTCGTAGTAATCATTTACGCTTTTATATAAGGTACTCTTAATTAATAACTACCTGTAAGGATTGTGGGAGATTCAGGCTTTCCCCCTTTATCCTTTGACCAACCCCTAAGTTGAGGAGCCAAATTTTTAATCAAAACAAATTTTTCAAGTTCTAGTCCAAGAATAATTCTTGGCTGATCTATTTAGAGAAATACTTTTTACTCGACCTATTTTGATGCTGGTGTAAAGCGAACGATAGAATTGGAAATAGGGTTATCGGTTTTCAAATAAGTATAAATGGCAGCTAAATCTTCGCGCTCCATTTGGCCATACATTGTCCACGGCATAACGGAAATCACCGAGATTAGCATGTTGGAATCACAATAGGTAACCAAATCGTCAGGGATGTTGCTGGTCATAATTAATTTTTTTCTCCTAGCAATTGGGATATTGGCCGCGATAATATCTTTAATCACCGATTTCAGCTTGAGCATTTGTGGTTGCGGATTTATTCCTTTCAATTGAGATTTGGACCACACCAATAATTCATCTAGTGAGAATCTTAATTGTTCTACCTGACTTTCCAGACCAAGGGTGGCTTTCTTAAACTCTTGTTCCGTTACATGTTTATCGGAAAGTAATCCTAAAAGTGAATGCAAGGAGGCTACCGGACTTCGTAAATCATGACTAATGATTGAGAATATTTTATCCTTTGTAAAATTTTGTTTTTCCAATTCATTATGCTCAGCCAATAATTGATTGTTCTTAATTTCAATCTCCTCTTCGTAGCGTGTTGTTTCACGTTTCATAAAGAAGAGAATAAAAAAGAAAGTCGTAAAGAAAAATAATACGCGAATTACTAATCCAGAATGAGCGCCTGATATTTCGGGATATTTTTCTAAAACGGTTGTCGCTACCAGCAAGAAACCCGTGGCTTGCAGGAAGAACATCGGAATTATAATTCTTAAATCATCAAAGACAACAAAGGAAAAAGCAGCGAGAACAAAAAAATAAAACTCAGAGCGGAATGGCTGTAAGATGGATAGACTGTTGAATAGAACCATTATATTTATCAACATCAGCACAAATAATCTGGATGCAAAATGCCAACCCTGTCGGTTCATAAGAAAAACAGGAACCCAGGCAAACGATACCGTTAGATGCAATAGATAGAACCACCGAACTTGTGTGGCACTTTCTCGAGGAGGTAGAAATACTATTTCATAGCTGAAATATAGAATCGAAATAATGGAAGCTAAAAGAGTGGCCTGATTAGATACCCGTATTCTGCTTTGCAGAGCATTGGGCATATCACTCTTTACTCCAATATTGGAAAATTTAATCCAGCGATTAGAAGTATTCGACATACTAGTTTGAAGATAGCATTAATCACTTATAGTTACAATCTTGAATTTTTTAAAGACAATGAGTTCGATGATATTACTACTTAGTTACTATAGAGCAGGTGCCATCTTCTGAATTATAGCGATAGTTGCATTTTTGGTGTAGCAATACGAAGTAGTAATGATCTTCTATGTGTGTGAAATGAAAAGATCATCA
>JAYVPS010000205.1:0-4683 GCA_043757225.1 Cytophagales bacterium
ACTCAGCTATTATAGCTTCTTGTTCACAAATGGTTTTATCTGATTTTCTCATCTCGTTTACACGTTAATTCGTGTAAACCTATTTCAGGACGAGACAGATTCAGTCCGCTAATATTTTTTTCTTCAGTCCGTAAAACAATTTTCTTCACAGAGTCCGCTTGGACTAAAATCATTTCTCCCTTCTTGATGCCATGTGAGTCGCATGAGTCCAAGCCTGCAAGTCCCAAAAACAAAAGTCCGATGATTGATATTTTTTTTGTTCTCATATATCGATGGCGGCTTGCCTACAACATCTTGGTTTACGCAACTCGTTGCGCATAATCGGCTTTTTTGGACGATAAACGCAACTGAGTTGCGCTTATTTCGCAATTAGCCGCAACCGCTCGTATAATATTAGCGGCAGAGAAAGTCCTGTTTTTCATTTAATAGTAGTAAGATCTTAAAATTTTGTTCTAAATCCACTTTTCAGCAAATAGAACTCTAAACATAGCCAATCGTCACACGCTATTCAACTATACAGCTGACTTTTGTTCTGAATTTGATTCTAAACAATTTTTTTTGATCGCTTGCAAAAAAGTGACTGTCTATGGCGGAGAAAATACAACTCTCAATACAGGTTTTTTGTATCTGCTTTAGAGGTGTGTTACTTGTGTTGAACCAGAAACCCACGCCAAGCCATGGGCAAGGGATAGCAACGAAAAGCCCGAAGAGCGTTTGCCTTGCGCGGCCGGACTTGTAGTGGATAGCCCGGTGGCCTTGCGCCTCGCTTGGCCATGCCGCCAACCTTTAATAAATTTTAATCTTCTACTCGAATTTTACTTTTTAGTCTCAATTTTTATGGACGGAATCGGGCAGGGAACAACTTCACCTATAGATAGAAGTCGTGGCCTTCGAAACATGGTGATAGGTCTATAAATTCTTTATCTATTATTGAGAAATCATTTTCTGTTACCGTCACATAAACTAATTTAGAGCAAATTGTAGACTGTAGTGTCCACCAAACCCTTTCATATTTATCGATCCTCGGCAGGCTCGGGCAAAACCAGAATTTTGGCGCGCGAGTACATTCAACTGGCGTTGCGCTACCCTGAGTATTTTCGGCACATCCTTGCCATGACCTTCACCAACAAGAGCACGCAGGAAATGAAAGATCGTATTCTTCATTACCTGAATGATTTTACCAAAGGGAAAAGTGAAGAGCTGGCGTTGGAGATTATCCAAGAACTAAAAGAGGAAGGGGTTGTACTGAAATTGTCGGAACTAAAAGGCAAGAGTGCCGAAGTGTTGCAGTTGCTCTTGCACCACTATTCAGAGTTTTCTATCAGCACCATCGATGCTTTCTTTCAGAAGGTTATTCGCTCATTCACCCGCGAGACGGGCTTGCTTGGAAACTTTCGCCTAGAGGTAGACAATGCGTTGGTGTTGGAAGAAGTGATTGACTTGCTGATGGATGAGCTGGGCGAGAATAAAGAGCTGCGCGGCTGGGTGCTTGATTTTTCGATGGAGAAACTGATTGAGGGTGAGAATTGGGATGTGCGCGCTGCATTGTTAGATTTCGCAAAGCTGATAGAAAAAGAAGAATTTAAAACCATTGAAGACAGTATACTCAAGGCCACGGACGCTGAAGACTTTTTTAAATCGCTCCGCAAAAAGTTGAATGAAGAAGTCTACTCGGTAGAAAAGACGGTTTTTGGAAAGGCGAATGCGATGATGGAGGAATTTCATCAGCACCATCTTGAGATTTCTGATTTTAAATACGGATCAACCGGGAGTATCTACGCTTACGTGCGAAAGTTGACGAAAGAAATTGAACTGCCAGGCAAACGAATAACGGAAACCATTGAGTTGGTAACAAACTGGCCAAGCAAAACGGAGAATAGGGAGGTGATCATTTCATTGGCGGAAAAGCGTTGGCTGCCACAACTTCGTTCGCTGATAGAGTTTGTTGAAATTAATTTGGAAGCCTATCTTTCTGCGAGCAAGGTTTTGCAAAACCTCTATGCCTTTGGCCTGCTGTCTGATATTGTGAAGATGCAAAAGAAATATTTGTCGAGCGAGAATTTGATGCTGTTGTCAGACGCACCCAAATTTTTGAATGCCCTTATGAAGGAACAGGATGCTTCTTTTATCTATGAAAAAGTAGGCTCCTTTTATCGCCATTATTTGCTGGATGAATTTCAAGATACCTCGGGTCTGCAATGGAATAATTTATTGCCGTTGATTAAAAATGGCTTATCGCAAAATTACAAGAGCTTGATTGTGGGTGACATCAAGCAATCAATCTATCGGTGGCGTGGTGGCGATCTCTCCATTTTGCAAGAGCAGGTAAAGCAAGATGTGAATGAGTTGCTGGTGCAATCGCACACGCTTGACACTAACTACCGCAGCGATGGAAATATTGTCAATTTTAACAATGCCTTGTTTAATACGGCTTCTCAAATCATTGGCAAGCATTCGGATACCGAATTTCCACAAGCTGCGTATGCTGATTCTTCTCAACAGATTTTTAAAGACTCAACGTTGGGTTATGTAAAGATTCAATTTCTGAATTCAACGGAAGAGAAAATTTCTTTTGAAGATCAATCGCTTCAGCAATTGCCCTACCTGCTAGAGGAATTGCAAGAGAAGAACGTGCCACTTAAGGAAATTGCTTTTTTGGTTCGCGACAATAAGGAAGGCCAAGAGATTGCCGCACGATTTATGGAATACCGCGCATCGGTTGAGGCGAAAGAGGATTGTAAATATGATGTGGTCTCTAATGAATCGTTGCAGTTAGATCGCGCTTCGTGTGTGTTGGTATTGATCAATTCGTTGAAGGTATTGGATAATCCCAATCATCAAATTGCCCGAGCTCACTTGGCGTATGAGTATCAAAAAATTTGGCCTACGCAGGCTTTTACTGACTTAAATGAAATCTTCTCGGAAAGTAAAACAAAAAGTTTTTCAAAGTGGGTGCCTTCACCCTTTCTTCAGCAGCACGACCGCTTGGCTTCGTTGCCGTTGTTTGAAATGGTAGAGAATCTTATTCATATTTTTAATTTGGGTACGATGGCCGAAGAGATTGTTTATCTGCAATCGTTTCAGGATGTGGTGCAGGAGTTTTCGCAGCGCGAAAAAAATGACCTTACTTCTTTTTTGACCTGGTGGGAAATCAATAAGACAAAAAAATCGGTTCAGGTAGCGGGCGGAGTAGAGGCGGCACAGATCATCACGATTCATCGATCTAAAGGCCTGCAGTTTAAGTATGTGATCATTCCATTTTTAAATTGGGATTTAGGGGACGGAACCAAAGATGTAATGCTTTGGTGTAAGTCAGACCATCGGCTGTTTAAGGACGCGGGGTACATTCCGGTGAAGTATACTAAATCATTAAGCGAAACGGTTTTTAAAAATGATTATGAACAAGAGACTAAACGGGTGTACTTAGATAATTTGAATTTGCTCTATGTGGCGTTCACCCGTGCCGAGATGGGGTTGATTGCCTATGCCCCAATGACAAAAACGGATTCGCTCAATCGTGTGAGTCAGTTGATGAATAAAGCTATTGAGCAAAATGAATTTTTGCAAGCTGCCTGGTCTGACGAAGAGCAGTTGCTGCAACTAGGGGAGATCAATTATACAGTTCCCTTAGATAAATGTGCAGAGAACACCTTGTCGCTAAAAAATTACCTCGTTACCCCTTGGCGAGATCGCTTGACGGTACGAACACAGGGAATGGAATTTTTCCGGCCTTTGCCACAGCGCAAGAAAATTAACTATGGAATTTTCCTTCACGCAATTCTCTCCCGCATTTGCGTGAAGGAAGATATAGAACGAGCCATTAATCATGCCATTAAAACTGGCATGATTGCCGAAGTAGAGAAAGATGAGATTACTGAAATGATTAGTTGGGTGGTCTATCTTCCTCAACTTCAACCTTGCTTTGATGAGAAATCTGTGTGTAAGATGGAAGCCTCACTCTTTACCACGGATGGAACAGAACGTAGAATCGACCGAGTGTCTTTTCAAAAAGAGAAAGCATGGGTAGTAGATTATAAAACAGGAGATGCAAAGCCTAAAGATGAAGCACAAGTAAAGGAGTATTTGAATTTATTACTTGCCTTTGGTATGCAGGAGGTGGTTGGTTTTTTGGTTTATGTGCAGGATAGGAACTGCATTGAAGTGAAAGTATGAAGCCGTCATTGCGAGGCAGCTTGCGTTGGTATGTGGTTAGAGACTGCCGAAGCAATCCGCAGTTTGTAAGACTACGAATTGGGGATTGCTTCTCATACGAAGCGTGGGATCGCAATGACGGTTAGTAGGAATTGCTCACTTCTCAATGACAGTGAATAAAACAGAATGAAAACATTTTTACAAGACCTGGCCGATACAATCAAAACAGATTATGCTGATTGGGAAAAACTAACAGTAGTGTTCCCCAACCGCAGGGCTGCTTTGTATTTTAAGCGGGCGCTTTCCAAAAATTTGTCGTCACCTCATTGGTCGCCCACGGTGATCACCATCGAAGATTTTATAGGTTCGTTCACAACCCTACAAGAAGCGGACAAGCTTTCCTTGATCCTTAAATTATATCAGGCGTTTAAAAAAGTTACTAATTCTACAGAAACCCTCGACCAATTTTATTATTGGGGTGAAATGCTCTTGCGCGATTTTGATGAGCTGGACAAATACCTGGTGAATCCT
>JAYVPS010000206.1:0-17766 GCA_043757225.1 Cytophagales bacterium
CGAAGCCGAAACTGCTAAAGAGAAAGGCGATGCAAGGTCTATTCGAATTACAGCGGGCAAGGGATTGCAGCCCCGCCCAAAGCGGGGTAGACTTCAAGCCCGAAGTGTGTTGGGAGTGTGTGTGGCCGGACTTGGAGCGCAAAGCCCGGTGGCCTTGCGTTTCGCTTGGCCATGCCCTAAAATCTTAAAACTATCTCTGAATTTACTTTTAGAGTTTTAACTGAACGGTAAAGAAGATGCCGAAATTACGTGTATCATCGGCATTTAAATAAGATAAGCGATGAATAAAATCTACTCTTAAAAATTTGAAGATATTTTCCACTCCGTAGCCAAGCTCAAGGTATGGTTGCTCTGGATTTAATTTATTTGCTGCTACTGCCGGCAGCTTGTTGCCTTGTGTCTTCTCTACGGTATTAAATATCTGATTGGCTTTGCTTAATGAACCTACCAATACATTAGCCGTAGCTAAAAACCTCCACTTTAACCTTTGAAGCAAGGGGATTTTATTGGATAGAAATCCTTCCAAGTGCTGGCGATATTGCAGAGAGGCAGACTGGTCGCTAATAAATTCACCAAAGCCAACCAAGTTAAAATTGACGGGTGAGTAGATGTATGACTCGTTGCCCAGCGGCACGGCTAATAACGGAAATGGCAAGGTGCCGAAAACCTTCTCGCCTGTTACATTAAAGTACCCATTGCCTATTGGCCCCATCTTTACCCGCTTGGTAACATTGAGCCTGACTTTATCATATTCAAAATTGCTGTGGAGTATATCTCTGAAACCATGTGTATAGCGAAGGGTAAATACTGGCCACCTTTTAGATTCTAATCCTACACGATCGTTATCACTCTGCAAATAAATTTGATCACGAGCATAGCGGGTTTCCAAAAAAACTTCTGATGCTTGATAGGTTGAGTCGATTGCGGAGTTTTGATTAGTTGGATCAACATAGTAACCAAAATCAAAAACCGGATTGAAGTTATATTGGCGGGCGACAATGCGTTGGGTAAATCCTTTGAATAACTCGCGCTCAAAAGTCATGCGATATTCATTGTAGTAAAACCCAGCTCTGTAATTTCCCCATCTGCTGGCAAATAAAAACAATGGAAACTCCGTTATGTAATCTTCATCCAAGCCGAGCCTGCCCAGCTCTCTTCGGGCACGAAAGGTTAAGGTTGTCCATCGCTTTTTAGAAAATATGTGTCTTGCATACGCTGAATATTTAAGCTGTTGGTCTTTAAAGCCATAGGCCGCTTGCGCCCCGATCACCCATTTCTTGCTGAACTTAATATTTGTCTTAAACCCTAGCTGTAGGCGAAACCCCTCCACGGTATTATTAGCAAACAACCCCAAGTATGGTCCAATAAATATTTTTCCTGTTTTGTAATGCCCGTTCACTATCACCTTTACGATATCGATGTACGACTTTACGATGGGTATGTTTTGGATGGTATCAATCATGTGATACACGCTTTTCTCTGTGGCCGTCAATGGTTCATGGCGAAGGGTATCCCAAGTTTTATCTTCCTCTTCCAGCTTGGCATCTTCTGCCAGTACAATATTTCTTTCGTAGAAAGACGGAGCTTTGGGCTGATTAAATACAAAGTTTCGGTGACTCATGTAAAATTTGGCCAACAAGCCAGCCGTATTCCCAGAGATAGCAGATAAACTAATCAGCACACGAGTTTTGACAGGCAACCAAGCCACCCCATTTACTTTTTCATAATCGTGCTGGATTTTTATCTTGTCGATAAAGTTAATATTTGCCTGACTGCCCATGGTGGCGTCAATCTGCTTAAGGGCATAGTCTTCTTTGGTAATCCACATTGTTCCTGTAAAGGCAAGTGTCTGGGCATCCTTAGGAAAAAAGTCAAGACGATAACAAAAATGTCCGCCCACCATTAGGCTATCAAGCAACTCGTAATCGTAATACAATCGCCAGCCATCGGCAATAGGTGAAACCAACTGCTTCTGGCCAAAGTTGAGCCAGTTCATATAAAAGTTATAATCCTGAAGAGAGGAGCCTACCAGTTGGGTAATTACCCCACCATCTTCCACCCCTAGCCCATTAACTTTTGATTTAAGAATGTGTTCTGTTTTTAACCTAGGATTATCACGAAAATATATTTTAGAAATAGTCTCAGACATAAAGAGGGGTAAAATTGGTTTTCCATCCTCTCCGGCAATGCGATCCAAGCTATCCAGCACTTGCGCTATCTTTTTCATCACCTTACGCTCGCGCATTTTTGCCGAAATATTGTCAGCATCAATTTCCATCTTGGAATAAGTGTCATGTTCATAAGCCGTGAGATTGCGCTTATCATTTTTGCTTTTATTATCTATTACCTTTCTTAAAATAGGAAAAGCCGGGTTCTCCCCTGCCTTCACCACTACTTCTTGAAGCTTCGTTACGTCTTCTTGTAATTGGAAATTTATTACTTGTGAAATCCCTTTCTTTATTGCCTTTGCCCGCTGCTTGTAGCCAATATAGGAGGCTATTACAGAATCAGTTGGGTTATTCGTTTTGAATTTATATTTTCCATCAAAATCGGTGGTGGCGCCTATGGAAGTCTTCTTGAAAATCACATTTGCAAATGGGATGGGGTCACCCGAAGTAGCATCAACTACCTTACCCGTAACGATGGTTTCCTGAGCTTGGACCAAACCAAAAAAAAAGAATGATATGGGGAATAAAATAATTTTTCTCAACACAATAATTAATATTTAAAAAATGAGTGACGCACAAAAGTAATTAATAAATGAAATAAGGGCATCTCTAAAAAACTAACCGTCATTGCGAGCAGAGCGAGGCAATCCCCTGTTCGGAGTCCAAACGGGAGATTGCTTCGGTCGAGACGACCTCGCAAAGACGACTTAAAAGGTTTTTAGAGATGCCCATAAGTATTAAAAACCTTTCAACGAAAAAAATCCAATTATGTTAAAAAAAGAATTAGTGATTTTACTTTTATAGCACTAATGGTTCCCTGTTACCCAAATGTTTAGGAGTCGTATTAAGGAAATATAAATCTAATATAGCCTTAGCTCTGGCGAAATATTCCCGTACGTAGACCCTCGCACTATTATCAGGCATAGGTGAATCAGTCATTAAGCCAACGGCATCCATTTCATAAAATTGGCTTATAAATAATGCCCGATAACAATGGAATGGTTGCGTAACAATAACGATTTTATTATGGCCAAAAATTTCTTTGCAGCGAACAATGGAGTCAAATGTGCGCAAGCCGGCATAATCAAGCGTAATGGCTGATACAGGAACACCAGCCTTGATAAGAGCCTTTTTCATTTCCAATGGCTCGTTATAATATTTGGTACGGTTATCACCACTCAGAAGAAAACGGCTTGCCTTTCCATGTCTGAATAAATTGGCAGCAGCCAAAATACGGTCTTCGAAGAAGGGATTGGGAGATCCGTTAGAAAGTTTATTACTGGTGCCCAGTACCAATGCCACACTACTATCAGGCAAGTCTTTATAATCTGTTAAGATCTTAACTTTTGTGCTGGTGACTACCCATATGTTGGCCACGAGTATGAGAACACTGCTAATAATAAAAACAAAGAATAAGACTTTAGTTGTCTTCCTCACCAATTTCTTCATCACCTAAGCATTAGATTAAAGTTGCACAAAGTTACTCAATAGACTTAAGAAACTCTCTTTCCAACAAGTCAGCTTTACGAACCATTTTTTTGAGCCATTGCAAGCGGATGGTTTGCCTTTCTTCTTCTGTTAACATCCAGTTAACATGAGCGCTTCTTACTTTTGGCACCAATGTATTGAGGCAGATAGCAGCACTAACGGAAATATTCATACTCTCTGTAAAGCCTGCCATCGGAATAAATACTTTTTGATCAGCATGTTGTAAGGCATAATCAGAAATGCCTTCTAATTCATTTCCCATCACCAGCGCAATTTTTTCATCCACAGAAACCTGATCGATAGGAATACCATCTATGGCAGGGTCGGTAACAAGAATTTTATAACCTGCTGACTTAAGCTGAGCAAAGCAGCGCTCAGTGTTGTTACTATTTTTCTCTTTGTGCTTGATTAAGGTAATCCATTTGTTCGCACCTTTTAGCACATCTTTGTTGACTTCGTAGCTACTTTGTTTTTCGATGATGTGAATATCCTGAAGTCCCATACACTCACATGTACGCACCGCTGCACTAGAATTTTGTGCTCTGAAAATATCTTCCAATACTAACGTAACATACCTGGTCCGTTGAGTTAACACCCTTTCTAAGGTTTCCTTTCTGCGATCGGTAACATATTGCGAGAAGTAGTTGATCAGCAATTGCTGTCGAGTCGATTCGTCCATAGAAGTTCAAAAGTACAGAAGGGTGGTTATACCGACAAGCATGGGACTTTAGTAAAAAAATTCCTATGAGGAAATGTAAGTTTATTTTGGGTAACATTAATTACGACATCTGATTCCTTCTGAAAGCCCAGTGTAACAAAAAGCCCAATAGGGCGGTGCGTCTATTGGGCTTTTGTGTAGGGGCTTTTCGCTACTCGGCTAATTGTTTTGTTTGTTGCTTGTTTGTTTAGCTGGAGCCGATTTTTAGCGATCTATTTTACAATTTTAAAGTTGAATGCTCCACTTTGTGTGGCGCCATATATTCTTATCCAAATAAGTAAAGTTGATTCTGTCCCACGAGCATTTTTAATATCCCCCAAGTCTAAAACATTATCCTTTGTCCAACCAAATGCAACTAGTATTTCCATCACTTTTGCCTTTGCTTCTGAGTTGTTTCCACATATGAAATTTTGGTGATCACCATTGTTTAACATTTTTGGATTTACCATAAGACCACACCACATTGTGTTTAATGTTTTTACAACTTTGGCATTTGGCACTACCTTCTGTAATTCTTCTCCCAATGAATTGGTGTTTTGAAGATTTGGCAAAAGTGAAGGAGGAAACCCTTGACTAAAATCAAGTGGATTTGCAATGTCAATGATAATTTTATTTTCAAAATCTGATGCCTTGCAAGTTTCAATTGCAGAAATAGTAATTGCACCTTGTAAAGCATTAACAATGACTTCTCCTTGCGAAACGGCTTCTTTAAAAGTTTTCAAAACCACCGTTTTGTTTTTTGAAATCCATTCTGAAAAGGTCAACCCCCCATTACTGTTAGATTCTGTTCGCCCGATTGTATTGGCTACATCTCTTGTTCCCATTACGACCTCGCGTCCTAATGAAATAAATTTTTCGGCAAATGTTTGTCCCACATTACCTGTTCCTAAAATTGCTACTTTCATTTTTTTCAATTTTAACTATTAAACTATATTAATTATAGTTGCAAACCTATGTATAGCATTTTATCTTCGCAATAACTATCAATTTTGATAGTCCAAATTAGTTTTGCGATGAAAATACAGGAAAAGGAAGTTTTAATAGAATTAAATGGAACCCGATATCACTGCGCAATGGATATTACTATGAGTTTTATAGGTGGTAAATGGAAAACTGTTGTGCTTTGGTATTTGCGAAATGACAAAAAAAGATTTGTTGAAATAAATAAACTTATTCCACAAATGACAGAAAGAATGTTATCAATCACGCTAAAACAATTGGAAGAAGACGGGATAATTTTAAGGGAAGTCTATACAACTAAGCCGCCATTAAAGGTTGAATACTCCCTTACCGAGTTTGGCAAAACTTTAATTCCCGTTTTAAATGCTGTTGCAAAATGGGGCAGAAATTTGGCAGAAATTAAAGGACAATATGTAGATGTCGGTTAAATTTCAGAGTCTTTCTGGGTTGATAGTCGAGTCACGCAAGGGGGTCTCATCCGTTAGTTCTCACGGAACCGTACGTGAAAGTCTCCCTTCATATGGCTCTTGCTGTTTAATCACAAATGTATTTCTACATCATGGCATAGGTAATCAATGTTTTGGTGATAGCCCTCAAGTATCTAACCAAAACGTTAAAAAGTGAGAGCACTAAGATTAAACAAAAAAAAACCCGGACGTTCACCCGGGTTCTCGTTAATTTGAATATAAAGCTTGTATTATCTTAATAACGGTAGTAATCAGGTTTGAAGGGACCGTTCACTTCCACACCAATGTACTTAGCTTGTTCGGGTGTAAGTTCTTCTAATTCTACTCCTATCTTTTTCAAATGCAAGCGAGCTACTTTCTCATCCAAATGCTTAGGCAGCATGTAGACTTTATTTTCGTATTTATCAGTATTCTGCCACAACTCTAGCTGTGCCAAGGTTTGGTTACTGAAAGAATTTGACATTACGAACGAAGGGTGACCAGTAGCACAACCTAAGTTTACTAAACGACCTTCAGCCAATAGAATTACTTGACGTCCGTTCTTCATTGTATATAGATCCACCTGAGGTTTCACTTCGTCCTTCGCAGCATTTTTGTTCAACCAAGCTACATCAATTTCGTTATCGAAGTGACCGATGTTACAAACGATTGCCTTGTCTTTCATATTCTCAAAATGGCGGCCAAGAACAATACCTGCATTTCCGGTAGCGGTTACAATGATGTCCGCTTCTTTTACAGCATTATCCATTTTCTTAACAGCAAACCCGTCCATAGCCGCTTGAAGCGCACAGATTGGGTCGATCTCAGTAACAATCACACGGGCACCTGCACCTTTCAATGAAGCAGCAGAACCTTTGCCCACATCACCGTATCCCGCAACCAAGGCTACTTTTCCTGCCATCATCACATCAGTAGCTCTGCGAATTGCATCGACCAATGATTCTTTGCAACCGTACTTATTATCAAATTTCGATTTGGTTACTGAGTCGTTGATATTGATAGCAGGTAGCGGCAATTTACCGGCATTCATCCTTTCAATTAATCTATGAACGCCTGTGGTAGTCTCCTCAGAAATTCCCTTGATACCCTTAACAAGCTCAGGGTTTCTATCCAACACCATATTCGTAAGGTCGCCACCATCGTCCAAAATCATATTGAGTGGCTTACCTTCTTTAAATGCATAAAGAGTTTGCTCAATACACCAATCAAATTCTTGTTCATTCATTCCTTTCCAGGCATAAACCGGAATACCGGCAGCAGCGATGGCCGCGGCAGCATGGTCTTGTGTCGAGAATATATTACAAGATGACCAAGATACTTCTGCACCCAATTCTATCAATGTTTCAATTAACACGGCAGTCTGGATAGTCATGTGAAGACAGCCTGCAATACGAGCGCCTTTTAAAGGCTTTTGCTTGCCATATTCTTCGCGGATGGACATTAAACCGGGCATTTCGGCCTCGGCTAATTTAATTTCTTTGCGACCCCAAGCCGCGAGGGACATGTCTTTTACCTTAAAAGCTGCTTTTTCTAGTACCATGGTGTGTTTTTCGTTTTAAAATGAACACAAAAATAAGACAAAGGTTTGTAATAGAAAGGTGTTTTTTTTGGATTTACCGTAGGCCTTTATCAACCATTGATTCTTTGCCAACGAGAATATTTTACAAAATAAAATTTTACAGCAATGAAACTCTTCGCAACTTATGCAACGCTAGCCTTTATCAAATCTCTCTGGATCAAAAGGCTTCAATTCAATACTTGTTTTTTCATGAGAAACAAGTTCGCTTACTAATTTTCCGGTGCCAGATCCTAAGCTTAGCCCCATCATTGAATGGCCGGTGGCAACAATTAAGTTTTTTAATTTTTCTGATCTTCCTATGAAAGGCATTCCATCGGGCGAGCAAGGTCGCAACCCATGCCAAACATCTTCCATCTTGGGAATCTCCACTTTCATCTCGGGATAATAGCGAGGAATTGAGTTGACAATTCCTTTTACACGGTTCATATTAATAGAATGATCAATACCTGTGATCTCCATCGTTCCTCCAAAGCGAAGGGAGTTACTCATAGGTGTAACAGCCACTCGCGCTTCTAAAAAGATAGAAGGAATCCTAACATTCTTTGTCAGGTTATCTAACGTAAAGCTGTAGCCTTTGCCAGCCTGCATCGGCAATGACAAGCCTACCTTACTACTCATCAATCCAGACCAAGACCCTAACGCCATTACTACTTCATTGAAAGCTAAATCTCCTTGACTTGTTTTAATAATTTTTATTTTCTCTTCTTCTAAAACAAAATCTTTAACAGCAGTAGAAGTCTGAAAAATTACTCCTCCTTCCTTCAAATAAGAAATCAACTGCGACATCAGCACGTGAGGTGTCAGATGAGCATCCCCTGGAAAATAAACTCCTCCTCGGGCTGATACTTTTATTTCAGGTTCCAATTTCTGTACATCTGCCGCTGAAATAATTTGGGCTTCGATTCCATGCCGGTTCGCAAGCTTCGCAGTTTCAACCTCTTCTTGTTCTGTTTCTTTTGTTTGATATAACATCAACAAGCCTCGCTCCTGATATCCAAAATCAAAAGGCAGATCGCGCGCCATCTCCTGATACATGGCTTTACTTAACAAACTGATTTCTTTTAATGCAAATGCAGCTCGCGCAACATTCTCTTTCGTAGCACTTTTATAAAAATGATATCCCCACTTAATCAAATCACCACTCAACCTAGGTTTTACATAAAACGGGCTGGAAGAATTGAACATCCACCGAATGCCTTTGGAAATCATTCCCGGTGCTGCGAGTGGAATGAGATGGCTTGGAACAATCATTCCTGCATTGCCTGTTGAGCAGCCTACCGTCAAATTGCCCTGATCAATAATGGTGACTTGATGCCCTGCTTTGTTAAGGTAATAAGCAGCGCTTAAGCCAATAATTCCGCCACCGATTATTCCGACTTTCATTTGTGTGTTTATTAGTTAGATACCAACCAACTCTTATCGAATAAAATAGATCAACAAAAAAACGATCAAGAGAAGTATTGCTGTCCATTTAATCCAGGGCGTTTTTTCCGTAAAGGTGTACCCACAGATGGGGCATTCTCTACTCTTTGAATCAATATTCATGGCACACGATGGGCATTCCTTCTTTTTCATCGCTTACTAGATTACTTGAAATCCATACGCGTAAGGATCGTCTTCTGAATCAATTGTAATGGTATTGTATCCAAATACTTTTGCCCAACCTTCTACACTTGGAATAATTGCGGGCTTACCGTTTAGCTCTGTTAACTCTTCTATACGACCAATAAACTTGGAGCCAATAATACTTTCATGAATAAAATCCTGACCTGGTTTTAATTTTCCTTTCGCATGCCACTGCGCCAATCGAGCAGAAGTTCCTGTTCCACAGGGAGAGCGATCAATCGCTTTATCTCCATAGAACACTGCGTTGCGCGCGGTTGACGTTGGATCAATTACCTGACCTGCCCATAAAATATGACTGCAAGAATTAATAGTCGGATCTTGTGGATGAACGAAGGTGTGCTTCCTGTTAATATCTTTTCGCAACTCGCGGCTCCAACTAATCAATTGATCGGCTGTGTAATGTTCAAGTCCTTTAAAATTAGGCTGTGCGTCTACAATGGCATAAAAATTTCCACCATACGAAACATCGAGCGTCAATTCGCCAAGATCAGGGCATTCTGCTCTAATATTTTCGGCCGCGAGGTACGCTTTTACATTTCTAATCTTTACAGACTTCACTTTCTTTCCTTCTTGCTTATATTCAATTCGAACCAACCCGGCAGGAACTTCTAAGTTTAAAACGCCTGGAGTTTTTGGAATCACTAACCCGTGTTCGATGGCAATCGTAACGGTTCCAATCGTTCCATGACCACACATCGGCAAGCAGCCACTTGTTTCAATAAATAACACCCCTATGTCATTTGCCAGATCGGAAGGCGGATATAAAATACTTCCGCTCATCATATCATGACCACGCGGCTCAAACATCAGCCCTTTGCGAATCCAATCGTACTCACGCAAAAAATGCTGACGTTTTTCACTCATGTTTTTCCCTTCGAGTAAAGGACCGCCTCCTGCTACTAGCCGAACAGGGTTGCCACAGGTGTGAGCGTCTATGCAAAAAAAAGTTTTATTCATAATTTAGTTCTTAGTTACTGGTTGCTAGTTCTTAGCTATCGATTATTGCAATCAAATAACTACTCACTAACAACTCAGAAACAATTATTTTTTCCAATCTCCGTCCACCATTCTCCAAATCGCCAATGGATTCTCATTCTTTAGTTCGGCAGGCAAAAGCGAATTAGGAAAATTTTGGAAAGATACCGGTCGTACAAATCGCTTGATAGCGTCAGTTCCCACCGAGGTGAAACGTGAATCAGTCGTTGACGGGAATGGTCCGCCATGATGCATGGCCGGGCAAACCTCTACACCGGTTGGCGCTCCGTTGATAATAACTCTCCCTGCTTTTTCTATCACCAATTTAATGAAGTCAGCATGAACATTCAGTTCATCTTCTTCTCCAATAATCGTGGCAGTAAGTTGTCCTGGTATTTTTGCAACCGCTTCTGTTAATTCCTCAATTGTTTGAGCGGTAATTAATAAAGAGTAGGGGCCGAAAACTTCTTCCACCAAGGTGGGATTATTAATAAACTCGGCAGCTTGTACAGTTGTCAGTGTTGCAGCGGCCTGATTTTCTTTCGGCTTATCACTAGATTCTGCCAAAAGAGTCATCCCCTTTTGCGCTAATGCTTTCGTGCGATTTTTTATATAACTGGAAGCAATTCCCGGATGCAACATCGTGCCCGGTGCAATCGCTTTTAATTTTTCGCCTAATTGCTTTTTGAAATTCTCCAGCTCCGGGCTTTGAAGACTTAGTATCAAACCTGGTTTGGTGCAGAACTGACCAACTCCTTGAGTTATCGATGCCGCATACATGTCGGCTACTTTCTCGCTTCGCACTTTAAGTGCACCGGGTAAAATAAAGACGGGGTTTATGCTTCCCATTTCTGCGAAGACAGGAATAGGCTCCTCGCGCTGCGTGGCATAATCATACAATGCTTTCCCACCTGAGAAGGAACCCGTAAACCCAACTGCTTTTGTTAATGGATGTTGCACGAGAGCTTTGCCTGCTTCAAAAGAAGAATCCTGCACATGTTGAAAACCATATTGAGGCATACCTGTTTTACTAATTGCTTTTGCAATGGCACTCGCTACTAAATCAGAAGTAGCAGGATGAGCCGGATGTGCTTTTAATACAACGCTACAACCCGCGGCCAAAGCGGAGGCAGTATCAACACCTGCGGTAGAATAAGCAAAAGGAAAATTACTGGCACCAAAGACCACCACCGGACCTAGCGGCACCAGCATCTTTCTCAGATCGGGCTTCGGTAAAGGAGCGCGACCCGGAAGCGCTAAATCAATACGTGCTTCTACCCACGATCCCTCTTTCACCAACGCAGCAAACTGACGAAGCTGATTACACGTTCGTCCACGTTCACCCACCAATCTCACTTCGGGAAGATTAGTTTCCTCCATTGCTTTGGAAATCAAAACGGAGCCAAGTCCTTCAATTTCAGTAGCAATTGCTTCGAGAAACCTTGCCTTTCCCTCGCCAGATACTTGACGGCATTTTAAAAACGCTTCCTGCGAATTTTTTAGTATTGAATCGAATTGCGTGGTTGGCATAAGGCAGATTATAAAATTTTATAGTTGGGAAGAGTTGGACGGACGGCAATTCCGTCCCGGATGATTTTCAATATACGTTCGCGTTCTTCGCCAACCAAGATTAAGCGTGGCGCCCGAACATGCTCCGAGCCTATGCCCGCTTCTGTTTCAGCGAGTTTTATATACTGTACCAACTTGGCGTGAATGTCCAGTTCAAGTAATGGTAAAAACCATCGATAGATTGTTAACGCCTCGCTTGCTCGCCCCGCCTTTATTAATTTAAAAATAGCAACCGTCTCTGCTGGGAATGCACAGACCAATCCTGCTACCCAACCGTGAGCACCCATCAGAATTTCTTCCATTGCCAGAGTGTCTACACCACAAAGAATTTTGAAACGATCGCCAAAGCGACTGATCATGCGGGTAACATTAGAAATATCGCGCGTAGATTCTTTTATGGCCTCAATGTTCTTGCACGCTGCCAATTCAGCAAACATATCCAACGTTACGTCTACTTTATAGTCAACTGGGTTATTGTAAACCATGATCGGCATGTTTGTTGAATTCGCCACAGCTTTGAAATACTCTACTGTTTCGCGATGATCTGATTTGTAGCGCATAGGCGGCAACATCATCAAACCTTTCGCTCCACATTTCCTAGCTTCATCGGCTAATTTCACCGCATCGCGTGTGCTGCCTTCGGCAATATTCATCACCACCGGCACTTTCCCTGCCACTTTCTCCACCGTAAATTTCACTAACGAAAATTTCTCTTCGTTTGAAAGCACGCTGGATTCTCCCAGAGTTCCTCCTAAAATTACCCCGGCCACTCCTGCGTTTAATTGTGCACTGAGGTTCTTTTCAAAAAGAGGAAAATCCAATTTATCATCTGCTGTAAACTTGGTGGTGAGCGCAGGAAAAACTCCATTCCATGAAATTGATGTTGTCATAAGAATTGTGATTTAATAATTAAGGTACAATTTGATAACTCAAAATTAAGGCATTCAACTCTTGAACGATTTACCGAATCTAATCAATATCTATATTATTTTGACTTGTTTTATGTATTTTCACCACCAAAGTCAGTCAATATATGTCCAATGTCATTTACTTAAGCCTTTCTTAATAACCTCACCTTAATCCTCTCCTGAAGAGAGGAGGCGTATTGAGCTTAAGTAAAGGACATTACAATATTATCTTAAAATGAAAGTTGTTCCGTTTAGCGTTCCAAAAACTTTGAATGAAGCATTCCGCTTTCAAGAAGATTTACAGCCACATTTTTACGATAAGCTCCATCAACATCCGGAACTTCAGATCATGTTAATCTTGAAAGGAGAAGGGACACTTGTTGCAGGCGATTATGTCGGGCGATTTGAACCTACTGATTTATTTATCATCGGCAGTGAGCAAGCCCATGTCTTCAGAAATGATGAAGTATACTATCAACCTAAGAGCAAACTGAAAGCGCAAGCCATCTCCATCTATTTTAACAAAGAATATGTGGGCGACCGATTTTGGAATTTAGATGAGATGAAATCTGCACGCGATTTTACGGAGAGGGCTAAGCGCAGCTTCAAAGTTAACGGTAAGACAAAAGAAACGCTTACTCAATTAATCGATCAATTAAAATCACAAATCGGCTTTGAAAAATTGCTTATCTTCTTTCAGGTATTAAGCAGACTTTCCAACTCATTGGAGTTACAACCGTTGAGTGTCACTGCTTCAAAAGGAGATGATTTTAAAAGCGAAGGTAAACGCATGAACGATATCCTTCAGTTTACCTTTCACGAAAGCCATAGAAAAATTTACCTTCATGAAATAGCTGAGGTCGCCAATCTTTCCATCGAAGCCTTTTGCCGTTATTTTAAAACGCGAACAAGAAAAACATATACTTCTTTCCTCAACGAAGTGCGCGTAAGCAATGCCTGCCGACTATTACTGGATCAGGAAAAAAGTGTACAAGAAGTTTGCTATCAGGCCGGGTTCAATAATATCTCAAACTTCAATCGCGTATTTAAAAAGGTAGTTGGCAAAGCACCTTCTAATTATTTGAAATGATCAACTTTGGCAATGGAAAAGCACTCAAAGCGTTGGAACAAAACAACATCCGCTGGCAGTAATGGCCACCCTCAAGAAAGAGGCTTCCCATTTTTCTGATCTCTTGTTGTTGTTTTTTCAGAAAAGTCCACAATTCCTACCTGTAGTATGTCCTTTGTGATTTCTTCCTCAGTCTTTGTCTTCAAAATCTTATCAAGTAATAAGAACTCAGATGCTTTTGTATTTCCTTATAGAAAATAGTATTTACTGTCTCTACTCCATATTGATACTTCCATTTATTAAGTCCGTTGCTTGCAACAAATTCCCATTCCTCTTCAGTAGGAAGTCTAAATTTAAAATTCACAATTTTCTTATACTTCTTGTTGTATAATTTAGTCACAAAATACGATCGCCACTTAATAATACTTCATCTTCATCACCACATGCCTATTCCCCGTCAACAGAAAACGGAAATCAGAATAGACTGGCTTTCGAAGAGCGGTATGATAATAGTCTGAAAAGGCGTAACCTTCCTTCGGTAGAAACCATCCCATATCTAATTGCCAATTATCATTCTCATCATCCAGTAATGCAACCGCCATTGTTTTAGAAGTGAACCCATAATAAGTAGCCGTAAAGGTATTGCCTGTTATTTCAGATTTTGGAACAGCAATTCGCAAAAAACCTTTGTCATGGGGGAAGGGAGCATCATCATCATAAAATTTAAAACGAATAACCCCCTTGTTGCTTCGGATATTTGTAACGGTGATTGTGATCGAATAAGTAATTTCTTCTTTGCTTGGTAAAGAACGACTTTCATTTTCCATGACTAACGAGTGCCTATCGCTCAAATCATGTGTTCGGAACGACCTGGCAAGCACAGAATCTGTTTGACCATCGGCATAGGCGGGTAAGAGCAAAAGGAGCAAACAAACGAAACGGGTCATGAATTTTGAATCTTACTGATAAGGTACGAAATTTCTAGATTGCCCCTCACTTGTTTTTATTTCTGGTAACGTAATGATAAACCGCTGAGGCTAATTCAACTACCTTTTAGTGTTTGCTTTTGTATTGTCATGAGTCAATCGATGCATGAGTACGGCAGCACGTTTGGCTTGCATGGCTAAGGTTTCGCAAGTTAGCTACCTCATTCACAGTATGTCCTCCACAGCTACCCAATCCTAACCCATCCATTGCCATTTCCGCATAGCCAGCAGTAAAAGAAATGTCTGCAGCACCTGCATCCCGTGGATTCACCGCTACCATGCTGCCAAAGTCCAAGTCCTTACTCACTTGATTAAATAATTCCAACAATTGATAATTACCATCGGTTGGCGCGAGGGGAGGATAACCTGCATCAAAAATAATTTTCGCGGAAGTACCCTGAAGATGTTTTGCGACAATGGCCTTCATGGTTTGTTGTGTCTTAGCAAGTTGATCAGGAGAGATCGCACGGATGTCTCCTGTCACCACTAGATTTTTAGATACAATGTTATTCTTACCATTCGCAGAACCACCATTTATTTTTTCATCATAGTCGACAGTATTCCCTCCCAGAATCATCCCCGGATTGAATGTGAGATTAGGTTCTTTCGAAAGCTCAACATAAAAATCGTTCAAAATTCTAGCCGCTTCATAAATTGCCCCCGCTCCTACCTTGTCGGTAAAAATTTGAGAAGAGTGTGCTGCGTTCCCTGAAGCAGTTAACTCCCAACTGGAAGAACTTCTTCTTGCTACCACGGCTGTCTTTGGATTTCCTGAACCATCCTCAAAACCAATGGCAATGTCTGCTGCTTTTGCGGCTTCGATTAAATCATAACGAGCCAACTCCAATGGTCTACCGCTTAACTCCTCATCGCCTGTCATCACTACAATTAAGCTCATGTCTTTTAGCAGGCCTGCCTCTTGCAGCGCGGTTAAAGATTGAATGATGACAACATCTCCTCCTTTCATATCACCCACACCGGGCCCCGATGCAATGGAATCGTTGAGCATCTTAAATTGTTGAAAAGGACTTGCCAATTCAAACACCGTGTCAAGGTGTCCAATCAACAACAATGTTTTTCCTTTGCCATGGTGCTCCGCTACTAAATGCCCTGCCCTGCCAAAAGGTTTTCCATCCACCCATTTAGTAGAAAATCCCAGCGCATCAAGTTTTGCTTTGAATAGTTGCCCCACTTTATAGACTCCTTCAAAATTCATAGAGCCACTATTGATATTTACAACTTGCTCTAGGAATTTCACCGCTTCCGCATGATGTGCATCAACGGATGCTGAAATCCTTTTTTCAACTTTGGTAAGTTGGGCACTAGCCGGTAATTGAAATAGCAATAAACAGGCTAATAAGGATCGATAAAATAAAAATTTAATACGGATCATGAGAAATATTGATAACAATGAGAAATATTTTTAAAAAATAAGATAGGAAATTCTCAGTTATACAAACATTCAATTTTTCTGTGCAGGCAAGAATTTCGTCTTGAAGGGTAATTACATCCGATACTATCCCCTCCTGAAACTTTTCACTTTGCGATTAATAAACCCTACTCCTCTCCAAAATTGGACGGAGCCGATATCAATGATCCAAAAAATAATGCGTTGAGGAAAAGTTTATTCGTCCCATACCATGTTCCCCTAAAATTGGGGTTATCGGAAAATAAAATAACCCTTCCCTGCCCATCAGTAGCAAACAAGATGGCGGCAGAATTGGCCACCCTTTTAATATCAGTTTTGTGAATGTAACCTCCTATCAATGGACTGGCTGTATATTGTGCTATGGTGTTGTATGCTACTTTACTAGGTTGTAAAAATGTGCGGCCATTGCGATAGATGGAAACCTTTCGGTCGGAATAGCCAAAGCCAATTGGGTTAGTAATATCCAAATCCACTTGAAAAATTGAGCCTCCTATCTGCTTTGCTCCTTCAGTATCTGCCGCATTTTCAAAATCAATGCGCTTAGGGTTTTTGACCGTGTCAACAACAACCAATTTTTCTTTAGCAAGTCCTTGCTTAATCGCCCACTCAGAGGCCGTCTTAAATGTAATCAAGGTGCCCCCTGCCTGTACCCAACTCTTCATTTTATCAGAGGTTGCTTTATCGGAAGGATAGGTGCCACTGACCATGACTATCACATTATAATCGTTGAGATTTACGCGCGCAAAATTTTGCAAGTCTACTTTAGCAATTGCTAGTCCAATTCGTTGGTCCAGCAAGTGCCAAACCTCACCTGCCTCTGAAGCAGCAACCCCGCTTCCTATGGGCATCAATATTTTTGGAGTAATAACAGCGCGGATAGAACCTGATCCTAAATCAATACCTCTTGAAGTCATTCCCGTTTCTACGGAAAAGAAATCCATTCCGGTAGATTGGCTTACTTTCTTTACCGCATCAAATAATTTCTCAGCATCTATTTTTTGCTGTTGCACGGAAATCACCACCGAGCCACGAGGGAAAGCTCGTTCGGTTCCGTTGATAGCAATAGTAAATGGCTTAAAGCTGATGCGCACAATCACATTCTCCTTTTGCAATTGATAAATTGCCTTATGTGCCTGATAATCTGAAATGTCCATCAGGTATGCATAATTACTTTTTGAAATCGGATCGATGGAATTTACAGGAGTCTCCTTGATTTGATTTCCCTTCACAAAGGCTCCTTTAACTTCTGCATGAGGCATATTAAAAGCATGGACAAGTGACCATGTTGAAGCGTCATAAAAAGTACTATCGCGGTAGGTAATGTCTTTTTCAAAAGCAGACCTCACCATAATGTAATTGGTTTGTTCTGTTGGCACCATGTAGGACTTGCCCTTGTCAAAGGTCTTTCCGTTTCCGGTGATATCTTGACCTAATTCATACACTTCTATTTTGTGCATCAACAAAAGATTAATAAAAGCATTGGTGCGGCTGGCGTCTTTGGCATCACCAAAAACATACCCTTTGATCGGACTTGCCTTCGCTTGCGCGGAAGCTGAGCTATAAAAATCCTGTCGCAGCTTACGAAGCAATTCCTTTTCTCCTATAGACCCTCGAATAGTGGCCAACGAAGCAGCAAATTGATTTCGAATGGTAAACCCAAAGCTAATTGGGATCGTAGAAGTCTCTTGCAAATGCCCACGAGAGCTTGCCTGTTCAAAAAGGAAACCGATGCCCCCATAAAAATTCACATAACTCGATCCGTAGCCGGGATAAAGCTTGTCAAAAGCCTCTTCTGTAAAATACATCGATCCAATCGAATTCAAC
>JAYVPS010000207.1:0-4675 GCA_043757225.1 Cytophagales bacterium
AAAATCTTCTTCTGTCACCTGCGAAATTGGTAAGGTCATTCCTGTCCCCGCATTATTTATCAAGAAATCAAATCGATCAGTACTCCAGATTGACTGAAGAGATAATTTGAGTTGCCCAATAAACGAGTCAAATGATTTAATGTCTGACACATCAAAGAACAGGACAGCTGCCCTGCGTCCTTTTTCCAAAATTTCGCCAACTGTTTTTTCAGCTTCCACTTTATTTGTATGGTAAGTGAGCACCACATCAATCCCCTTGTCTGCCAAAGCCAGCGCCATATTTTTGCCCAATCCCCGGGTTCCACCTGTTACTAATGCAATTTTTGTATTCATAGTTAAATCTTTAGGCAGCAAAGGTGCGGCAATTTCCTTCCTTAAAATGGCGAACACTTCCTGAAAAATGGTGAGTACTTCAGATTTTTGAGTTTTCCAACCGAAATTCCTTCGGTGTAATGCCCTCAAAGTGTTTAAAAAACTTGGTGAAGTTAGAAGGGTCATAACACAATTGTCGGGCAATTTCGCCAATCGGCAGATCAGTGCTTAGCAATAAATCTTTAGAAAGAGCAATTAATTTTTGCTCATACAATTCGCAAGGAGACCGACTCAGCACATGATTTATTGTATTGCTTAAATGGGTTGGATGTATATGAAGCAAATCAGCAAAGTCTTTGATCTCAAATGTACTTTCCGCAATTCCATTCTTTAGATCGCTTATGTGTTTATCCAGCTGAAAAAGAAATCTTTTACAATTTTCTTTTGCCTTAAGGAAATGCCCGGTAATGTCTGAAATAGCATGGTGTCTTAGGTCTTGTGCCTATTAACTCGCTAATAAAGTAAATCGTTCCTTCAAAAAAAAACTTCTCCAAAATCGCATTTCAATCTTCTCATTATTTATCTGCTTAGCAATGATAAGGCTTCAGTAAATGATAAGGCTTCGGCTTCCCATTACCCGCTCCAATCTAAGGAGAAGGTTATATTCAAAATCAACAATGCTCTAATTTCATCTCTTTTAAATACTCTCCTTCGCCATGACATCCTCTTTAGCTTCAGCCACCTCAAAACCTTTAAAATTATAGCGTAAGGTGTATTGAATCTATTGATAGCCCAATGAAGTTGGAATATCTTTGTTCAAAGAAAAATTAACAGTCGATTATGAAAACACGAAATTTTGTAATCCTTTTAGCGTTTAAATGCGCTACTACCATTACGTTTTAAGCCATTTATCAATACTAGCTTAATCTATAAAATCAACTATATATTTGTGGTAATCTGTTAAATTTGTTTTAGATAGTCAAAAAATTATGGCCGAATACATTCTTACCATTGATGAAAGAAACCCAGAAGGGAGGGCTCTTCGGAAATTGCTACAGCAAAACAAACTGCTTTCAGTTAGGCCAATATCAAAAGCCAAGAACTTAGCCTTGCGGGAAGCTTCAATAAGCGAGACCTCCCTGAAAAAAGATTGGTTGAGCAAAGAAGACAACCGATGGGACGACCTACTCAAGTAGCGCATGACGCTAAACCAAGGAGATATTGTTAGTGTTGATTTTCCTTTTTCTGATGGATCGGGTGTTAAACGTAGGCCTGCTTTGATCATTTCTACAAAAAGAGTAAACAAGACAGGCGATGTAATATTAATGCAGATAACCAGCCGACAATGGCAAAGCAATGAAATGAGTTTTGCTCTCGAACCACACAACCTAAGCGAACCTCTTCCATTAAAAAGTTTACTAAGGCTGCATAAAATCTTTACCCTCAACAAAAGCTTGATAATAAAAAGAATCTCAAAATTGAACGAGGCCACTATGCGCGAGGTGCTTCATCAGTTATTTATCCTTTTGAAAGAATAAGAATAGATAGGTTTGCTACTACCTCAGCTGTTCGACATTTTCCGCAGGGCATGTCGAACAGCAGATAAAGCAGATCTGTAACTGCAACAGAATTAATATATCGAACGGAGGATAAGTAAGTGGCATTGCAAATGCCATTTATCTGTCGTTAGACATGCGCTTCGCTAACATGTCGAACAGCGTGAGTACTTATCAAAAAGGAAATTATCGGAAACCTGAAACTTAAACCCATGTGTTATCACGGAAGTAAAGCATATACAATAACTGATTTGATAGAACGATACGATTCACCCTGCTACTGCCGACTAACGTGCCTCAAGTATTGACGAGAAATGATAGAATGCTATTGGACTACTTTGGTGGCGCATCTTTTCCAGCTGGGGTACATTTCAAATACTGCTAATTTAACCTTCCTGACTTAAATCATATAACCTCATGATGTTAAACAGGTGGTGTACCTCTTTTCTTTCGGACATTTGATTATGTAAATCGTTAAATTTCTACTATGAAAATACACAACGCGTCAATTTTAGTCTTACAAATACTCTTTCTTTCGATTGCGACAATTTGTTTTTCTCAACAGTCAACATGGAAAGCACAGGCCAGTTCAGATAATTTAGTGAATCCGCTCGCAGGTAATTCTGCTTCCATCACTGAAGGAAAAAAAATCTATGAATCTATGTGCGTGATCTGTCACGGTGACAAAGGAAAAGGAAATGGAGCCGCTGGAGTAAGCTTGAGTCCAAGGCCTGCAAATTTTTTGGCCATCGCTGTGCGCAATGAAAGTGACGGCAATATATTTTGGAAGCTTTCAGAGGGTAACCCCCCCATGGCTGCTTATAAAAGTATATTGACTGAAACGCAGCGTTGGCAGTTAGTCAATTATATCCGTCAACTTGAAAGTAGCGGCAAATAATAGCCCAACTAAAACTCCAATTATGAAAATAATTACCCCATTAAATCAAAAATGCAGGACTCGTGTTGGCGTCTTTAGTTTAACTTTATGCTATATGGTTGCATTCCATACGAACGCGCAACAAAACGCTACCAAACTTGACTCGGCTACAGAAATAAGAATCGCAGCATTGGAAAAACAAGCGGCATTGTATAAACCTGGTCAAAGCCATTTTATGGTAGTGGGATTGACTACGTTTGGCTTTGCAAGTTCAAAGTCTACTTCTAGCGATGGTTCTGCTGCAAATAAGTACAGTGCTTTTGGTACCGATTCGTATGAATTCAGTCCCATGTTTTTGTGGAGACAGGGAAAAAAGGTACTGTTGGAATTTGAACCCTCATTCAATAATGGTGGTGTTGGGGTTAACTGGGCCACTATTTCTTATTTTGCAAAACCTAACTTGATTTTCAGAGGGGGCTATTTCGTAGTACCTTTTGGCATGTACACAAAAAAGTTGGCGGCAGGTTGGATCAATAAAGTGGCTACTGATCCTATCGGTTTGCCCACGGCACAAGATTATGGATTTGGTGTTTCAGGTGGCCTTCCTTTAGGATCAATGAAGTGGAATTATGATCTTGCTATAACCAATGGATTAACCATTGACCCTACTGCTAATAATGGAACACTGACCAACGTTAATTTAGGGGCAGCGTCAAGGAATAAGACTTTTGTAGGGCGATTGGGATTGTTGCCGTTTTCAAATAATTCTCTTGAAATCGGTGTCTCAGGGATGACAGGAGGGGTTTCAAATGGGAATACAATCTATCAGAGTGTTCGTGCAGATTTGTATGCGTTTGATTTTAACTTTGTTAAGAATGTAAGCCCTATCCAAATTAATATCAAAAGTCAATACAACGTGGTCAACGTAGGAGACGCTACATATGTTAACCCTTTAGACCCAACTAAGCCCTATACATTTAATAACAGCTCAACATCAGCGTATGGACAATTTTCGGTTCGTCCTATTGAGTCACAAAATGAGTTCATCAAAAATTTAGAAGTCGCTTTCCGCTACGGCCAATATAACACCCCAAAAAATTCTACGTGGGGAGCAAATACAACGCAAACCGACTTTGGAATAAACTATTGGATCAACTGGAGAACAGTGCTACGAGTTACTTATGAAATTCTCGATTCGAAGAGCACAGTTGACCAAACTCTACTCTCATCGCCTGTTCCAGATGTGAAAACGCAATCTTTACATATCCAATTTGCCATTCAATTGTAACAAAGAATCACTATGAAAAACTTATTTGAACATAAATTGAGATTCATTGCAATATTTGGATTTGCTTTAGTTTCAGCATTAACTATTGCCAGTTGTGTTGCTAGTCAAAAAGTCGCAAATAAATCAGGTGCTCAATTGTGGGGTGAAAATTGCCAACACTGCCACAACATACCATCTGCAACCTCATTTTCAGCGGATCAATGGGAAACTATTGGTATGCACATGCAAACCAGAGCGCTGATCACAGAAAAGGAAAGGATCAAAATCGTAGAATTTCTCCAGCAATCCTCTTCTAAATAGTAAAATTCAATTCATCTGTATTTGCTGGAAAATTGCGCTCTCGCCATCTTTTTTGTAAACCACCAAGAATTTTACTGACGTGATTATTATTGCTTCAATATTTCTCGCTACCGCTTGATATGGATTGTTTTATAACAAAAATAAAATTCCCACTGCCATCACCTGCATTTTGAATTATGCCATACAGACCGCTGTTCGAAATGTTCCACAGGGCATGTCGAACAAAAGATAAAGCAGGTTTGTAATCTGACCGGCATTAATCCTGGCGAGTTGCTCCTCAGCATTGCTCGCTTCCGCTTCATCCGGTAAAACAAATGTAAAGCCATTTCAGGACTAACTAAA
>JAYVPS010000208.1:0-17646 GCA_043757225.1 Cytophagales bacterium
GATTTGCTTGCGCTCATCAGGTTGGAGCAATACCTGCCAATTAAGGCAAGTGGCAGTAAAGAATTCTATGCCGTTGATCACAGTACTAAATTATAAATAAAAATTAAAGATAATAGGTCAGTCAAATTGATGAAGCGGTCTTTGGCTAAGGGACGTAGATGGTCGGTGCCAACACCGATAGGCTAAATCTGGTGAGGCCGTCTACTCGATTGGCAGTAGTAGAGCCCTTCTCCGAACTCTATTCGAAGCCGTGTCCTTCGTCACCTGTTAATGTTACACCACTCTTTATAAATTCAGTCGCGCGGTTGGCATTTTTCATTGCCTACTTTCTCCACTTACACTACACTAGCGCACTGTTTGACTGGCTTTAGATGCGGGTCGGGTGTGGCCAGCCAAAGTGTGTGCGATTCAGTTGGGTTGTCAAAGTCGTTATATTTTAATGGAGACAGTTCCGGAAAATGTTCTCCCGTCTGAAGACCATATGCCGGGGCCTGGATAAAACTGTGGTCGTTTAGTAAAATAGTGTTCGTTTAATGCATTGTTGATATTTACCTGCAATTTTACATTTTCATTTAATTTGAAAGCAATATTTAAGTCAAGCAATTGATAGGAAGGAACTAACCCAGTTGCTCCGCTGGCCGATGGCTGAACGGCATTGAGAGCGTCAGCAAAACTGTCGGAAGTGTAGCTATAAAGTGTTGAAAAACTAACAATAGAATACTTAAGCGTAAATCCATTACGCGTAATCCAATTCGGAACACTCTCCACTTTTTTTCCGTCAACGCTTACATTCTCGTTACCGGATTTAATGATTGCATTTTGATACCGTGCATCCATATAGGAAGTAGAAGTAAACAAGGATAAACTTGCTTGACGACCTAATGAAAAATCGCCTTGCACAAATAATTCAATTCCTTTCGTTTGTGAATCCCCTATATTAGTTCTGAAAATAATTAGGTCGCCTGACGTATTAGTTTGTGCCAGAGTCCCTAAGCGGTTGTTGTATTGAAGTTGAAAACCTGTCACGTCCCATTTAAGGAACTTCCATTGACCACGGAATCCAATCTCAGCATTATAACCATATGCGTCTTTCAGATTTTTATCTGACACTTCGTAAATCGAGGCTGGGATGATGTCTTTGAAAATAACAGGGCGATATGACTGTGACCATCCTGCATAAACATTTATTTTGTCGGTCACATCATATTGAGTGCTTACACCAAACAAGGGGAAATTATGGTTGATAGTGTTAGGTAATGTGCTATCAGGATAATATGTGATAATGCCTGTCATATTAGTTTCTCCAGTCTCCATTCTTACTCCCGTGTTCACCGAAAATCTTTTTGTAAACATCCAGCGATTTTCCACAAACAAGGCTAGGTTGTTTGTTTTGTAATGAAGGTCACGTCCCCAACCGGGTGTAACTAAACTCAAATCAAAGTCAGTACCTGTGGTACCTTTACCAAGTTGTTGTCGGTGCAAGTCATTGTTCATGTACTGTCCACCAATTGTAAATGTGCTTGCCTGGCCAAATAGTGGATAAGAATGTAATAACCTTAACTCTGTAGTATAACTGTTGAAATGGTCAATGTCCACCTGACGATTATTGTATTGTTTTGTTGCAGTAACAATTGTGTCGGCAATAGTTGCTGGTTTGTCAAATAGAACACTATTTCTTGCTCCAATAACTGCCGAAGTTGTCAATCGTAGTTTTGTATTTGGTGCAATCTTCCAATCCATAGTGAGTGAAGGAACATTAATATCTGGATTGTAGTAATTCCTCGACCGAGTTGACATTTGAGGGTTGTCCTGAAACATTTTGTCGGTTAACGGCCCAGCAAGGTGAATGATATAATTAGAATGTGTCCACTCTAACTTAAAATGTAGATTTTTTGTAGCATCATAAAAAAGTGAAACGGCCGCTGCATCGTATTGTGAATCACTATTATCCCTGTAGCCTGTTATCCATTTTTTGTTTATCCAAGTGGAGTATCTGAACTTTCCTATTTTACCTGACGCTCCGTTATAAGTACTTACCAAACCATAAGAACCTATGGTGTTTATGCTTTCAAAAGAAAACAGCTTAGTTGAGTCTGGTTGCTTGCTAATGTAATTGAGCATTCCACCAAACTGTGCTCCGTATTGCAATGAACCTGTCCCTCTCACGAGTTCAATTCGCTCAACAGTTTCCATTGGAATATTGTAATGACTGGCTGGATAACCGTACATGTCGGAGTTAGTGAGAATTCCGTCTTTTCGGATATTAAATTCCCATCCTCTGTGAGGGTCAAGTCCACGAGTGGAAATGTTTACCTGATTGCCCGTACCGTCCATGTCGTAAACAAATACTCCTGGTATCTTCGCAAAAATCTGTCGACCATACTTCTCTGTTAGGGGTACGATTGTTTGGGTTAGGTCAATCACTTCGGTTTTCTTGCTTGAATAAATGTATGTACCCTGTATTGGTTTAAGTCTTTGAATGTCCTGATTTATTCTCAAGGCTTCTACAGTAACAGTGCTCAGTGTTTGCGTTTTTAGTGTGTCAGATGTATTCGTGACGGTTACTTGATCCAATACTTTTGTTGACAGTGAATCTTCTTTATTTTTAATTTGGGCATACGTAGATTGGGCAACTAATATGAATGTTGCCAACAATATGTTATGCACTATAGAAATACCTTTCATAGTGAAATGCTTTATGGTTTTGAACTTTTAATATGAGGATAGATTCATTTCTGAAGTTGAAATGAATAAAACTTTGCTAAATCAGATCAAGACCTGATTAGCCGATGAATAACAACTCTGGTGGCGGAGAAAATATTGAAAGATATAAATGATTAACGATTTGTGGCAAGACACCAAAGTAAGATTTCTGACACCAACCAAAGGAGCTGACTTGCAATTGATTTAGGCTAGAGATAAAACCTTTTTCAAAATGGTCAATTAACTTCATGGCTGATTTTGACAATGGCGAATCATGGCTAGCCCGCTCAAAGTTAGCAAGGGATTCATGTAATTTAGTCTGTCGGTTATCTTTAGTAAGAATGACGAACAGAGTATCACCAACCCATTTTTGTTTCACTAGTTTATAGAATTCTCCCTCACACTCGAATTGACCATCCACACGTTCATAGGCATCAAAATTTGTCTGATATGGTAACGCAAAGGGGATTTTTACAATCATGGTTTCGCTCCCCGCGTACTCATCTGTATCCAATTGTCTAGTGAACTCCTTATTGAACTGTTTGCTTAGTATAAGGAATACACCATAATATCCAATTGTGTTAAACACGATGACATGTAGTAGAAGTATGCAAATGAATTTTTTCAATCGCTAATAAATTTAAAGCAAATTTAATATAAAATCTCAGACGGGATGTAATTAGCAAAGGAATAACTAAAACGCAATGTGATATTTAAAACTATGCAGGTGAGTGGGGTAGGAATTTGGCTCTTGCCATAGCTTTGGTGTCGCGGTGGGTTTGTGCGGCTATGGCATGTGCCAAATGTGAGGGGAAGTCGAAGCACAATCTTTTTAAAAATGCGGAGGGTCGGCTGTATTATTTTTTTTAACCTGTAACAAGTTTTAATTTTCTCAAAGTCCAAGTTGTCCTGAAGCCGTTCACTTGTCCCCGTGGGAAATCTTTGTTAGAAGAGTGTCGTCCGCTAGATGACCAAATTGTCCAGGCCCTATTACTGCCACCATTAGTAATCCCACACCTCAGTTGCGCTTTTACCCCAACGTAATTTCTAAAGCAACCCTATTGCGAGGCTGCTTGCGATGGCTTGCGGGTAGGAGACAGCCGCGGCAATCTCCGGTTCGTAGTTGCTAAGAATGTGAGATTGCTTCATCCTCACACACTAAAAAAAGATTTGATATTGCATCACCACCTGACCTTTCATGCTGCTATCTTGAATCAAATCAGCTCCGTTGTTGATTGGAGTGTACGTTGGACGCAATTGATAATCTAGTGTCAGCTTGCCTGTATGACCTTTGATAAACCAGTTAGCGCCAAAGTCATAAACATTCATCTGCTTATCTAAACGATCATAGGTGGCACTTTGAAAAGTCGCATAGGGCATGAGCGTGCCATGGCCTTCGCCCAATAAATCTTTCTTCATTAAATAGCCAACCTGCGCGTAGATAACGCTGCCCGTTCCGAACATAGGAAAGGCATTGCCAAAACTGTTAGCAGGCGCATTTGCAATAGTTGTTCCATTAGCCGGATTCATAATCCCGTTATAACGTAAATATCTTGTGCCATAATCAGTACTGAAGTAACCGAGATAGGCGCTCAATGCTGTTCCTTTTTCAGAATTAACGGGAGCATCGTAGAAGGCAGCGACAGACCACAAATTCATATCATAATACTTTCTATTAGGATCGGTTGAAGCATCAGCATTCGCATTTGAGCCCGTCCAGGTGGCGTTGCTTTGGGTAATGAAGCCGGCTTCTAAATTAAGCACCCTTTTCTTCCCCAAATAGGTGCCTGTCATATAAGGTGTGACATGCGATTCTTTGTCAAAAAAGTTCCATATTAATAATGCCTGGTATTGTTTGTTATGATTGTTATAGGCAAAGTTTGCGTTAGTGAGGCTAATGCCCGGTGCTGGTTGACCATTAGAAGTAACAGGAAAGGGATCACTCAATACGATGCGATAATCAAGTTTCCCAATTTGTCCGCGCGCATAGATGGTTAGCTTGCGCGAGAATTCATCAGTCTGATCTACCGTAGCTTGTGCAAATACAGGAACATCCATGCTCATAATAGTACCTATGCTTGGTTGACTAAATCGAGAGAGGCCATTTGCAATTGTAAGCCCACCGCCTAGGTATAGCTTATCTGTTCCGTTAAATACCCGATATTCGCTTAGTGCATCATGAAAAAAAACTTGGGTTTTGCGATTGCCGCTATTCGATGAATTTTGCCCTGACAGGTAATTAAAATTATTTTGCCCGAATTGCAGGTAGAAAAAAACGCGGTCGGTAAGTTGACCATATAGTTGCATGCGGGTTCTTCGCAAACCAATATCAAAAGTTTCGCTGGTGGGATCTCCTAAAACGGTTGTGCCGGGATTGCTCTCATTGTAGCGAAGCCATACTTGGCCGAGAATAGTGGCTTTGATGTAATGGCTTCCATCTTCGTTGAGTTTTAATTTGAGCTCTTCAATTTCTTTTTTTGGAGGAACTGGCGTTTCTTCTTTTGATTTTTCTTGTGCTTGGGTTCGTAAACAAACGCAAGTCAGGAAGCAAAATAAGATTAAGTATTTCATGTTTTGATTTTATTTTATTTTATTTAATAAATGGAGTCAGGCAGGTATTTCTAGCTGACTCCATCTCAGTAGATATTACTTGATTAGCCTGATAAATTCTTTCGCAAATTTTTCGAGCAACTTAATGTCTGAAGCAGAAAGTGTATCTTTCTTTTTGTAGAAGATTAAGCGTTGCTTGTAACATTCGATGTGAATGGGTTCATTGCTTTCTAAAAAGCGGATGATTGGCTCTTTGAAGAATTCCGCCATCACCGCTTCATTTTCTCCTCGCAAATAATATTTCTTAGAGAAATCTGGGTGCGCTTCAAAATTGATATCCTTGCCCGAGATGTTTTCAAATAGCTTGGTCCACATAACTTCTGGCTCTAAGGCAAAATTGGGAATTGTCAATTCAGGAGAAGCCTGAAGGATGGTAATATCTGTATCTGTCTTTTCTTGTCGTGCCCCCTCGGTCAAAATAATATCAGAGATTTGCATTTTGCCATGCGTGAGAACGTTTTCTTCATAGCGGATTTTATTTCCCATTTCAATGGGGAAACCAGTGTACTTTGCTGCGCTCTTTATTTGTTGGGGCGCGAAACTATATTCATTCGAGGATGCAAAATTGCTTAGTTCAGTTTGGCGTTGGGTTAAATTTGCACTAGCTGTGCTAGCTGCATCAGAAGAAAACTTTCTTGCTGCCAACGGATGTGATGAAAATGATTTGAGCTTATCCAATCCAATAGATGAGACGTGGCCACCAGCAAGATGATATTCTTCTTCGAAATGGTGCAATTGCTCCATAAAAGTGTGATCTATCAACTTGGCTTCAGAAAAATTGAAATTGATTTGTTTGCCAGGGTTTAAGGAAGCCCACAGTTTTTTATACCCCAAAAAATTAGAGAAGATAGCAGAGTCTTTTATTTTGATATCGTAGGTGTTGCCATTTTCGACAAGATCATACTTTGCTTTGAACAAACTACCGATGGGCGCACCATTGATGATGTGAAAAATAAATTTGGTAAGGATACCAGCACCCACGCCCAACAATAAATCTTCGGCTACGGTAACGATAATGGTTATTATAAAAATAGCCAATTGCTCGGGGCCAACTTTGTAAGTGTTGATAAATTCTTTAGGTGATGCTAATCGATAAGCAACAGCAATCAACATGGCGGCCAACGCGGAATTAGGTATTAAATTGATCACGGGAATCAGCAACAACATCGCCACAAAAAGGAAAAGGCCGTGGAAGAAATTGGCCCAACGGGTGCGCGCTCCATTGTTAACATTTGCAGAACTACGGGCTACCTCTGAAATCATCGGTAATCCGCCTAGCAAACCAGACAATCCGTTACCAATGGAAAGTGCTCGTAAATCTTTATTGTAGTCAGAAGCTCTTTTGTAAGGGTCCAGGCCATCAATAGCTTTTACTGTTAGCAAAGATTCCAAGCTATTCACAAATAAAAACATCACTACGTATTTCCAAAATACACCTGTGCCGATGGCATCAAAGCTGGCGTTGAATTTTACACCTTTCCAAAAATCAACAATGTGTACTAAAGCAAATGGCTTTCCTTCTACCGATAAGATTCCATTAAGACCAAGAAAAATAGCGAGAGGAATTGCTACTAGCAACACAATCATCGGTGCGGGTATTTTTTTGAAAATTCCACCAATCATAGGCAAACCAAAAATGATTACTAAACTTAAGATACCAACCATGGCAATCTTTGGATTGGCGTTGGCAATAAAGGTGGGGATGTGCGTGTAAAGTCCAATGGGGCTAAGTCCTTTGGTAAGAGAAGAATCTACCCCCAACAACACCGGAAACTGTTTGGCAAAAATTAAAACACCAATCGCGGCCAGCATACCATGCACAGCAGAGACTGGGAAGAAGTCGCTATAAGAACCAAATTTTAAAACACCGAAAAGAAATTGAATGGCAGCCATTACTACAATCGCTCCACAAGTAAGGGCAACAGCATCGCCCATGTTGAGAGTGCCGAAGTCGGTAACCGCTCCCGCACAAACGGTGATTAATCCTGCTGCTGGGCCTTTAATGGTCAGTCGTGACCCAGCAAAGATACTGACGACCATACCACCAATCATCGCAGTGAGCACGCCCATGGCTGCAGGAAAGCCGCTGGCTTTGGCAATGCCTAAGCTTAAAGGAAGTGCCAATAAAAAGACTAAAAAACCAGACAGGGCATCAGCCGACCAGTTTTGTTTGAGGCCTTCGAGACCGTCTTTTGGAATTTCAAGTGTTTTCATTTTGTATTTTGAGGTCAGGTAAATTTTAAAAAAGGTTAGCTCAATTGATTAAGCTACCCAAAAATTGTCATAATTCTTCATAGATTCTCTATATTGCTAAACTTTTTAGCAAACGGTTGAAGTCTGTTTTACTTACCGAATTCGAGTGAAAAGTAAGGTGTTAAAATTTAAGTTATCAGGGTTTGTTCCGTTTACTGAATCATTCGTGATTGGAATAAAATCACTGATAAAGCAGAATAATTAATCGGAAAAGAAAAAACAGCAAATGAAATTTGAAAAATAATATGAGAATAAACCAAAATTTACCAATCTTTGCGATTCAATTCCGTAGGCAACGTTTAATTCAATTCCGTAGGCAACGTTTATAATTAATTCATTTTTTGAAACCGCTGATAAAACATTCTGTAACCCTGTTCATCCTTCTGCTGGTGGGGTATAGTCAGTTGTTTGCACATCTGTATTGTGGGTGCATTGTTTATCCTTCTATAAAAAGTGAAGTATCGGATAGTGGCCATTCTTTGGTTATCAAAACAACAAGAATAGATGATATTTTTATTGAGGAAGAAGAAGAAAAGGAAGAAGAACGATTTTCTCTTCGAAGTCCTCTGTCGATCGGTAGCTACGCTATTTCCTTTTTTGATGCTCGCTTACAAATAGATTTTTTTGACAGTCATAAGAAATCATCCTCCTACCAAAAACATTTTTCCTACTTAGCATCTACCCGGTCTCCGTACTTAGCGCTCTGCGTATTCAGGCTATGAGTTAGCCTTGGTTGGCATTTTTCTTTGCCAGGCTATCTGTATCATGTCATTTTTACTGTTTAGTCATTACTCTTTCTGAGGTTTGATTAAGTGGCGTTTGGCATACTTTAAAAAAATCATCAACAGAACTAAATCATTTAGAAAAAATAAAATTATTATGAATAGAATTCTCACGCTCATGAGTTTGTGTGCCGCATTGGGCTTCGCAAGCTGTTCGTCAAAGCCCGAAGAAAAGGAAGAAGAATATAAATTCCTTGTCACCAGTCCATTAAAAAGAGACACGTTGGTCACCCGTTCATATGTATGTCAAATCCATGCAATACAACATATTGAAATGAGAGCCTTGGAAAAGGGTTATCTCCAAAATATTTATGTGGATGAAGGAAAGTATGTGAAGCAAGGTCAAATGATGTTTCAAATCATGCCTTTGCTTTACAAGGCCGAACTGCAAAGGGCAGAAGCCGAAGCAAAGTTTGCCGAGATCGAATACTTGAACACCAAGCAGCTTGCCGATGGCAATGTGGTATCGCCCAATGAACTGGCTCTGGCTAAGGCAAAATATGACAAAGCAATGGCCGAAGTATCCTTAGCAGCGGTTCACTTAAGCTTCACAGAGATCAAAGCTCCATTCAATGGAATCATGGATCGCTTTAATGTGCGGTTGGGAAGCCTTGTTGATGAAGGCGATTTGCTCACTACTCTTTCTGATAACAGCGAAATGTGGGTTTACTTCAACGTGCCAGAAGCGGAGTACCTGAATTACAAAACCAATCTAAAAAACGACAGCCTAATGAAAGTAAAGTTGCTGATGGCGAACAACCAACTATTTGAGTATGCTGGATTTGTCAAAGCCATTGAAGCTGACTTCAACAACGAAACGGGTAACATCGCTTTCAGGGCAACTTTTCCAAATCCTAAAAGCCTGTTACGACATGGTGAAACAGGAAATATAATTGCCACCTCGCCACTTAAAAACGCACTGATCATTCCGCAAAAAGCAACCTTCGAAGTGCTGGAGAAAAAATATGTGTTTGTGGTAGATAAAGATAATATTGTAAGACAGCGTGAAATTACCATTAGCGGTGAACTACCAGACTTGTACATTATCTTATCTGGAATAACGGAAAAAGATAAAATAATTTTGGAGGGAATCCGCAAAGTGCGTGATGAAGAGAAAATCGCGGAGTATAAGTTTGAGGACATGAAATCTGTTCTGCCTCGCTTGAAAGTATATGTCGAATAATTCCACAAAAAAAATAAAAAGATGTTTAACGCATTTCTAAAAAGACCCGTACTTGCGATTGTGTTATCGCTCGTGATTATTTTCATGGGCGTGCTGGCAGTTAATACGCTGCCTACCTCGCAGTTCCCTTCTATTGCACCACCGGTGGTCATGGTTTCTGCATCCTATCCCGGAGCCAGCGCCAAAACGCTGACTGAGTCAGTTATCATTCCCATTGAGCAAGCGATCAACGGAGCGTGGGGCATGCGGTATATGTCATCCGATGCCACTAGTGCGGGTGAAGCCAACGTGCAAGTAATTTTCGAACCGGGTACCGATATCAATCAAGCCTTAGTACAAGTTTCCAATCGTGTTGAACAAGTGCGGAACAGGCTACCGATACTAGTGCAACGCGAAGGTGTAATCATTACTCCTGTAATTCCCAGTATGCTTATGTATGTGAACCTGTATAGCACAGATAAGAATGCCAACATGAAGTTCTTGTTCAACTATGCTGGGGTTACGATGATACCAGAGTTGCAACGGATCAATGGTATTGGTCAGGCACGTATTCTTGGAAGCCGCCAATATGCCATGCGCGTATGGTTAAATCCAGAGCGGATGCGTGCTTATAACATATCACCTGATGAAGTGATGAGTGCAATGGGCGATCAAAGTATTATCGGTAAGCCTGGTCGGATAGGCAGAGGTGATAGCAAGCGTGCCGAAGCATTGGAATATGTATTAGCCTATTCAGATCGATTTAGTGATCCGAAAGAATATGAAAACATTATCATCAAGGCCAATGCGAAAGGAGAAATATTAAAGCTGAAAGATATTGCAACGGTTAACCTAGGTAGTGAGTACTATGATATTTATTCCAATATCAACGGCTATCCTTCAGCGGCTATTGTGCTTAAACAGACCTACGGAAGTAATGCCAGTGCTGTTATTGCTAATGTGAAAAAGAAGCTTGAAGAATTAGAGAAGGATTTTCCTCCGGGAATGAAAATTGAAATCAGTTATGATGTGTCTCAATTCTTGGATGCATCGACAGAAAACGTGATCCATACGTTGCGAGATGCTTTCATCTTGGTTGCGTTAGTCGTATTTATTTTCCTTGGCGATTGGCGATCAACGTTGATTCCAACGTTGGCCGTGCCCATATCACTCATCGGTGCATTTATTTTCATGCAAGCTTTTGGCCTCACCATCAACATGATCACACTATTTGCCATTGTGTTAGCGATTGGTATTGTGGTGGACGATGCCATTGTAGTGGTGGAAGCAGTGCACGCCAAAATGCATGAAGAAAATCTATCTCCCTACAAAGCAGTGCAAAAAGTATTGGGCGAGATTAGTGGAGCGGTGATCGCGATTACTTTGTTGATGACTGCCGTGTTTGTCCCCATTGCATTCATGTCGGGCCCTGTGGGTGTGTTCTATCGACAGTTCTCCATTACCATGGCCAGTGCTATTGTTCTTTCTGGGCTTGTGGCACTTACGCTTACCCCGGTGCTGTGCGCGATGATCTTGAAGAATACGCATGGACAGCCAAGATCGAAAAATCTGTTCAACCGATTTATAGATGGTTTTAACAGAGGGTTCGAAAAGACCACGGATAAATATGTGTGGCTGCTAAAAAAGATTGCTCACAGAAGATGGGTAACGGCAGGCCTTTGGATTGTCTTTACTGGCGGAATAGTTTTGATTGCCGGCAACTTGCCTTCCGGTTTTATTCCCAGCGAAGATCAAGGCATGCTCTACGCCATCGTTCAAACGCCTCCGGGCTCAACCCTTGAGCGAACCAACGATATCTCCCTTCAGCTTCAAAAGCTTATCTCGAAGGTAGATGGAATTCAATCCGTTTCTTCCATAGCCGGTTATGAGGTGCTTACCGAAGGGCGCGGATCAAATGCAGCAACGTGTTTGATTAACTTGAAACCGTGGTCAGAGCGCGACCACACCGTACAAGAAATTACCATTGAGTTGGAGGAAATATCAAAAGCACTTCCCGGTGCTACTATTGAATTCTTTGATCCACCAGCCGTGCCAGGGTTTGGTGCAGCGGGCGGTTTTGCTTTGCAGATGCTGGACAAAAATCCTGACGGCACCTATGATGATCTTGAAAAAGTGAAGAACGAATTCATGAAAGAATTGGAAGAGCGCAAAGAGCTGACGGGCTTGTTCACGTTCTTCAGTGCCAACTATCCTCAATATGAAATTGAGATCGATAACAAGTTGGCTATGCAAAAAGGTGTATCGATTGGTAATGCCATGAACACACTTTCCATTTTTGTGGGAAGTACCTACGAACTAGGCTTTATCAAATACCAACGCTTCTTCAAGGTGTTCGTGCAGGCGGCTCCCGAGTTCAGACAACTTCCGCAGGATGTGTTGAACTTGTGGGTGAAAAACGATCGCAATGAGATGGTTCCTTTTTCGGCTTTCATGAAAATAAAAAAGAAGCAAGGCGCGAACGAGATCAACCGTTTTAATATGTATAACACCGCAGCTATCCGAGGAGGTCCTGCAAAAGGATATAGCTCTGGCGAAGCGATCGCAGCTGTAAAAGAAGTGGCAGCGAAAACATTGCCGCGCGGATATGACATCGATTGGGCAGCTCTTTCTTACGATGAAGTGAGACGTGGAAATGAAGCGATTTATGTTTTCCTCATCGTGTTGGCATTTGTGTATTTGGTCTTAGCTGCGCAGTACGAAAGCTTCATTATTCCATTGGCGGTGATACTCTCGTTGCCTGCCGGTGTGTTCGGTTCTTTTATGTTTATTAAGTCGATGGGACTCGCCAATGATATTTATGCCCAAGTGGGATTGATCATGTTGATTGGCTTGTTGGGTAAGAATGCCGTCTTGATTGTAGAGTTCGCTGTTCAAAAGAATAAGCAAGGCGCAACAATCCTCGAGGCGGCTATTGAAGGTGCCAAAGTACGATTCCGCCCAATCTTGATGACATCGTTCGCCTTTATTGCGGGATTGATGCCGTTGGTATTTGCACACGGTGCTGGTGCTATTGGTAACCGTACCATTGGTTCGTCTGCGTTGGGAGGTATGCTTTTCGGAACCGTGTTCGGTGTAATCATCGTGCCCGGCTTATACTACATCTTCGGTACCATAGCTCATGGCCGAAAGATGATTAAAGATGAAGACGAAGGTTCATTAACCGAAGGCATAGCTCATAGAATCGACTCTTTTCCACAATCTCAAGACAATATTGAACATGCGCACTAATAGAATAATTAATTATGTAGGAATAAGCTGCCTCGCGCTGGTGTATGCATCTTGTTCATTGCCATCTTCGATGGTGCCGCGAAAAGAAAAGAAAACAACGCCTGCGAGTTTCTATAACTCGCAGGACACGGTGAACACGGCAAAAGTGAAATGGAAGGATTTCTTTACCGATCCAAACTTAAACGTACTGATTGATACCGCTCTCAGAAACAATCAGGAGTTGAATATCATTTTGCAAGAAATCAACATTGCCAAAAATGAAGTAAGAGGTAGAAAAGGAGAGTACTTACCATTTGTGAGTGTGGGTGGAGTGGTAGGCGTTGACAAGGCCAGTCGATTTACACGCGCAGGGTCTGTGGATGCTACGAATGAAATAGCACCTGGAAAAACATTTCCAGATCCACTGCCTGATTTACTTTTGGCAGCCAACGTTTCTTGGCAAGCCGATATTTGGGGCAAGTTGCGGAATGCAAAAAGAGCAGCAACATTCCGATATCTATCCACCACGCAAGGAAAAAATTTCATGGTCACGCACCTGATTGCGGAAATCGCCAACTCGTATTACGAATTGATGGCGTTGGATAATCAGTTGGAGATTTTGAAAAGGCAGATTGAGATTCAATCGAACGCGTTAGAAATAGTGAGGCTACAGAAAATTGCTGCAAAAGTTACGGAGTTAGCAGTGCGAAGATTTGAGGCTGAGGTGCTTAAAAACCAAAGCCGCATTTACTACATCGAACAAAATATTAGAGTGACAGAGAACAGAATTAATTTTCTGGTAGGGCGATTCCCTCAACCCATTACCAGAAATTCTTCTGTGTTCATTTATCTGAAACCCGACAGTATTTTTGGAGGCATTCCCTCGCAGCTTTTGCAAAACCGTCCAGACATACGGAAAGCCGAACTTGAACTGGCTGCCACTAAGCTGGATGTAAAATCTGCGAAAGCGAATTTTTATCCGTTGCTGAATATTTCTGGAGCGATTGGTCTTGAAGCGTTCAGTGCATCCTACTTCATCAGAAATCCCGAATCTTTTTTGTATAATTTGGTAGGAGGTTTAATGCAACCAGTGATCAACCGAAACGGGATCAAGGCCATGTATTACAATGCCAACGCCAAGCAAATACAAGCGGTGTACAATTACGAGCGCACTATTCTTACGGCTTATCTCGAAGTTGCCAATCAGTTGTCAAATATTTCCAATCTGAAGAAAAGTTATCAGTTGAAAGATCAACAAGTGGGGACACTTACCGAGGCGATTGAAATTTCAACGCGTCTTTTCAGATCGGCAAGAGCGAACTACATGGAGGTGTTGTTGACCCAACGCGATGCTATGGAATCTAAATTTGAATTGGTTGAAACCAAGAAACAGCAGATGAATGCAATGGTAAATATTTATCAAGCATTAGGTGGCGGATGGAAATAAAGGTGATATAGCTTGACGCTTAATTGTCATACAAAGTCATATAATGAAACAAGCTAACAATTCTTCATGGTATGAAACACCAAGAGTTTTACAATAAGTATAAGACCAAGTATTTACCGCTTGTAAATCCAATATTTTCTAAGAGAAATTGGTGGAGAATTATTTTGATCACCCTTTCGGTTGTTTTGATCGAGCCGTTGATCCTGTACCGACACCAAAAGTCTAATCCTTTTTCCCTAGAATATTATCTTCAGGTAATTCCATACATCGTATATATTGTTGTTCCGTTGGTTGCATTTCTTTTTTGGGCCAATGGGAGAGAATCCCTGAAGCGAAATAGGGGATACCGCTGGGAAGGTAAATTTGAAGTATTAAATAAGCAATCGTCATTTTTATTTTGCTTTTTATTGCTAGCGCCAGGAAGTAGGAACAAGATTAAGGTGGATCGAAAGCTGTTCGAGAAAGTCCGTGTCGGTGATTTTGTTCTGATAAGTAGGGATTCGCTTGGAAATATTGAAGAGGTGAGAATCGTAAATGATTTTTCAAGCCGCTTGGGCAAAGCAAACAGCAAGCGAGTTTCAAAACCAGCCAGCCTTATTATTTCACCTTCAGCAACGAAAGTTCCTTCCAAACGTCATAGAGTCAAATAATTTGAGTATTTCATAATGCCATAAATTACTTTATTTTTAAATCATGACAACATCCAATTCTATTTTTGATGAGCATGCCGTGATTCACGACCTCAAACATTATCTACCCGCGCAAGCTCCACTCAAAGATTTTATCCACCATAATACCCTTCATGCTTTTCAGACATTGAAGTTTAAAGATGGGGTAAGAAGTGCCTCTGAAATTTTGGGTTATCGTTCTTCCCTTTCCTTGCCCGACTACCGAGAACTCTTTGATAGTGGACAAATCAACCCTGACATTCTTGATCGGATTATCCGTGAGAAAAAAGGAACCGATTTTGACGAGTGGAAAAAGAAAGTCATTTCAAAGGAATATCAAATTACTACGCTTCCACGGATTGGTGCGTTGCGCGCCAACTGGAAAAAGCAATACCGAATTGATTTGGATTCGTTAGTACAGCCCATCCTCTTTCGCATTTTATGTAGCTACCTCGATCAAGGAATTTCCATTTGGACATTCCCCATCCGTGAAAAAACGTTTCTTGCTTCTATTCGAGAGATGGAGGGCAACAGCCTAACCAGTTTCTTTAGGCGCAAACGTGTCAAAGACCTTTTGCTCAATACAGGCTGCGAAATTTCTGATCTACTTAAAATATTGGTTGGTGATGAATCATTTTACAAGCAGTATCTTTTCGATCAACAGTTTGCCCATCAAGGTTGGTCGGGCATGGTTTCAACCATTGAAGATCAGCCTTCCACCATTCTCGATCCCCGCAAGCTTTCCATGCACGACCTGATTGTGTTTGAGCTTTTGATGGAGATTGACGCTTTAGATTTTGAGTTTGGCAACCGTTGGTTGCCCCTTGCCACCAAGTTGAATGCTCGACCTGTAGAGTTGTTTACCGATGTAGTGGAAACAGAAATGCACGAAGTTCTTTTCATGTGGCAGGAGGCGTTTGAGTGGAGTTATTATGATCAAGTATTGGCAGGTTTGATTTCTCAGAAAAGCGAAGAAAATAAAATCCAATCAAAAAGTTTTCAAGCAATGTTTTGCATTGACGACCGTGAGTGTTCGTTCCGCAGGTACATTGAGCAGTTTGATAAGTCGTGCCAAACGTTTGGGACACCAGGGTTTTTCTCAACCGAATTTTATTACCAGCCTGAAGGAGGAAAATTTTATACGAAACTTTGTCCCGCACCAGTTACACCTAAGTATTTAATAAAAGGGATGGGTGGAGAAAAGCGTGAGAAGGATTTGTACTTTAGCAAGCATAGCCATTCGTTTTATAGTGGCTGGCTGATTTCGCAGACTCTCGGCTTCTGGTCTGCCTTTCTTTTGTTTTTGAATATTTTCAAGCCTTCGATGGGCCCAGCCACCGCTTCTTCTTTTAAGCACATGAGCAAAAATTCTAAGCTCACCATAGAGAATTCAAATGCTGCAGACAAGGAGAATGATTTGCAGATTGGGTTTAATGTAGAGGAGATGGCCACACGAGTCGGTAATCTTTTAAATAGTATCGGGCTGGTAAAGGATTTCGCACCCATTGTTTATTTAATTGGGCATGGCTCGAGTAGTGTTAACAATCCTCACTATGCTGCGTATGATTGTGGAGCATGTTCAGGAAGGGCTGGTTCGGTGAATTCACGAGTGGTATCTTATATGGCAAACCATCCAGGCGTTCGATTGATTTTGAAAGGGAAGGGAATTGATATTCCAGATACAACGCAATTTTTAGGCGGCTTGCACGATACTACCCGCGATGAAATCATTTTCTTTGATGAGAACTCGCTTACTCCAAAAAATATTCAGAACCATAACAAGTATGAAGTAGTATTTGCCAAGGCATTGGATTTTAATTCGAAAGAGCGCTCTCGCAGATTTGCTTCTATCGATACACACCTTGCCCCCCAAACCATTCACGAGAAAGTTCGCATTCGCTCAGTTTCATTATTTGAGCCTCGGCCAGAATTAAATCACGCCACGAATGCCTTGTGTATTGTTGGTAGAAGGGAATTGTCTAAACACTTGTTTTTGGATAGACGCTCGTTTATGAATTCATTTGATTATCGCGTGGACCCCGAAGGAAAATATTTATTAGGAATTTTGCGAGCCGTAGCACCCGTTTGTGGCGGTATCAACCTGGAATATTTTTTCTCGCGTGTAGATAACCAAAAATTAGGCGCAGGTACTAAGTTGCCCCACAACGTAATGGGTCTTATCGGAGTGGCTAATGGTATTGATGGGGATCTTCGTCCGGGCCTGCCAAGTCAAATGATTGAAGTGCATGATCCTGTTCGATTGTTGGTGATTGTGGAGCATTTCCCAGAAGTGGTTTTGCAGACGATTCAAAAAGAAGCACCAACCTATGAGTGGTTTCTCAATGAGTGGGTGTTGCTCGTTGTACTTCATCCAGAAACCCACAAGCTCCTTTTGTTCAAAGAAGGTGCTTTCCAAGATTATGTTCCGACCGTGAAGACGATTGAGCCTGCGATAAACTTAGAATCCATCATTGAAACACATGAAGAAAATCTTCCTGTTTACGCCTTATCCTAACAACCATGACATCCTTTCTCGAATATTTTATACTGGTTCCCCTGATTGGCTTTGTGGGAAGTTTGTTTTTGCCCAAAAATAATGAGACGCTGATCTCTCGTTGGTCATTTGTTTCATTGGCGGTTCACATGTTTAGCTATCAGCTTTTTTTGATCTACTGGGTGATCGAGGGACATCCCTCTTTAAACTTAAAAGACATTGTGCTGCTAAAAACTCATGACTACGAATTTTTTATTGATTTTTATTTTGACGGCATCACAGCCGTCTATGTTTTTGTA
>JAYVPS010000209.1:0-4652 GCA_043757225.1 Cytophagales bacterium
TGGGCATATAAAATCGACCATCATCCATTTGGTTGGTGGAGTACACTTCTAGGTAATAGATGACTCCAAAATCTTTCAGTCTTTCGTAGTAAGTATTATCCTGAGTAAAGAAAGTTTTAGACAAATCAGCTCGATAAAGTCTGTTGATGATACTTGACATCAATTCTAAATCGGGGTGTAACTCATCTTCGGTTTCTGAATTGATCACTTTTAATTTGCCGTACAATTGGTCGCGGGTAATTTTTCCTTGCTTGTAGAGAGTCAAATCACCTTTGGAGGATTCAACTGAGAGATAGGCGGGTTTTGGAGAATTGAATCCTGCCCAGAGATGCTCACGATCTCCACGATTGGTTACGATAATTCGTTCATTGGCCGATAGCTGCCCGATTAGATCGCCATAGTCTGCTAAAAATTCTTTGGCAGCAGTAAGCATCTTTAATTTGGATTGCTCTTTTAGACTGTCAATGTTTTCCCTATTATTTCTTGATGACTTTGGTTTTGTTCTGCCAGCTAAAACGGCTTCGTTATTTTTCTTATTCCGTTGGGCAATTGTTCTTTGCCGGTCAGCACTTACTTTCGCGCCCACGTTTACGCCTTGGGGAGTCTCTGCTGCCTCTGGATTCTCAGGATACTCAACAGCTTCAAAACGCTCAGGGAATCCCCCATTGCTAACAGTCCAAGTGACGCCTCCATCTGACCAATTTGTCATATACATCCAAGATTCTGACTCGGAGGGTAGTTTAAAAGTTACCCCGTAACCCGGCAAGTAGCTTCCGTGCACTTCAACCGGAAAAAAAGAACGCTTGTCAAACTGTTGGCGCAACATGGTGCTGAGAATATTTTTGGCTACTTCAAGATCACGCTCCATGCGTGCTTCATCAATTTTGTTTTGTGCAACGGCACTTACAAAAGTCATTGCCAATAAGGCAATCGTCACTAAAATTCTTTCTGTTCGTTTCATGTTGTCTAATTTTAATTTTAAAATCTCAAGCCATTATGAGTTGTCAGATGAGCGTTTGCCGCGAAACAATCCACCACCGGAAACTCTTGATGACGCTTTTGTTTAATAGCTGTTTTTATTTTTTACCGGTTTCGAAATAATGCTCGCCAAAATCTGTTCTGTCTCTTGCTTAAACTGATCGGTAGTTTTTTCAATGCCGTTCACGCGTGTTTGTAACATGATCATATCTTGTTTTCGCTGCTCCTTCAAATATCCTGAGAAATCCACCAGCAAACTCTCCATGTATTTTTTCTGGTCGGCTGACGAAAGTTGAAAGTAGTCTTTCATCAACTTCAGGTTTTCATTTTGTAACCCGGCCACAAAACCTCTTACTTGATCTTCAGATGCTTGCGAGGTGGCCTTCATGAGGGCATCAATTCGCTTAGAATTTCGGTTCAGGTTTTGAGCAATATTCTCGCTGAGTTTTTTCTGTTCCTCATTCCAGTTGGTAGCAATTACCTCATTATTTTTCACCAGCGAGGTTTCAATCATCTCCTTTACTTTATTTTCGGTCAACAGTGCTTGCTGAACAATAGGCGCAGGGTGCTTTCCGTTAAAACTGATTTTCAGTTCGCCACCCGAGTAGTTAATTTCTGTGCCTAGCAGGTTGCCTGCCACCATTATCAATAGGAGAGAGGCTGCAATGCTGAGAATGGTTTTGACATAAGCATTAGACCAAAGAGGTTTCACCGTATCATCTTCCACAAAAATCGGTGGGGCAATCACCTCTTTGTTTTGTATCTGGCCCAACATGTTTTTTACCTGCTGCATCGATTCGAGTTTCGCCAACTCTTCTGGATGTTGCTGCAAATACACCTGCACCTTTGCTGTTTCTGAGGCATCAAGCTCGCCATACAGGTAAGCCATCAACGTGCCCTCGTCCGGTTTATAGTTCATACCCAATTGTTTCTTTTGTGATATTTCTTTTTTCAAAAATCTTCTTTAACCCATCCAACCCATAGTACATCCGTGACTTCACTGTGTTCTCCGAAATGTTTAGTGTTTCTGCGATCTCCCTAAACTTCAACCCCTCGTACTCTTTCATAATCACCACCTCGCGCTGCTCTACACTTAATTCCATCAGACACTTTTGCAAAATATCCGACAACTCCGACTGCCGCAATTGACGCTCGGGGTTTTCGCTGCGATGATGACTCTCTTCCCACCGGTAGCTCTCTTCGCCTTCGCCCGGCCTTAGTTCATGCAGCGACAACGACCTGCTTATTTTTTTCTTCCTTGCTTCCTCGCGGCAGTAATTTACAGCAATGGTGTAAATCCACGATTTAAACCGACTTATTTCCTGCAACGCAGCAATGTTTTTGTGCATGCTGATAAACGTTTTCTGCGACACCTCCATGGCTAGGTCGTGGTCAAAAAAGAACTTATAGGCGAAATTATAAATCCGTTTATACCATAGCTGTACCAGCTTGCCTTGAGCAATCTTATCTCCTTCACGGGCCCGTGCAATAAGAGAGTCAGCATGCATCATCGCGATATCCGGTAGAGTTTCGGCCAAGGTACTTGCGTTGTTTGTATTTAGATGGGGTATGAAGATAAATAGTTTTAAGGAATAGGGGAAATTTTAAATAAGTCTTTCTATGGTTGATGGTGGCTACAGCTGAATCAGGATAGATGCATATAGCCAGAAATATTGGACGGATATGTGCACTTTTTTAGCGGATATATGCGATATATGTGAAGCTTGGTGCATATATTCGCTAGTTGGTAGCAATAGGGCCCGGACAAATTTGTGTTCCAAAAAAACGGACGACACTCTATTAACAAAGATTTTCCACGTGGACAAATTAAAGGCTGCGGGACAACTTGGACTTTAAAAAATTTAAAACATAGGACGGACTAAAAAACAATATAGCCGACCCTTCGCATTTTTAAGAAGATTGTGCTTCGACTTGCCCAGCGCATTTGGCACATGCCATAGCCGCACAAACCCACCGCGACACCAAAGCTATGGCAAGAGCCAAATTCCCACCGCAAACCAAAGTATTCAACGAGCAATTAAGTTTTCACGATAAAAAATATTACTTTCAGAACCATGAATAAGCCTCGTTAATTCAAATGAAGCGCCAGTATAAAGCAAGCTATCTTGACAAAAATGTATTTGACAGCATTACCAATTTGCGAAAGGGGAATGAGTTCAAGTTTAAAGTTCTTGGCTTGCTTGAATCACTTTCAACTTTTGACACATTAACTGACATTGACTTTGACAATCCAACTTCCATTCATTCGCTATTAGCGGTAGCAAACAACATTATCACAAGAGGAAACCCGACAATTTGCAGCAAAGACATTTCTGCTAAACTCAAAACACTTTCAACAGGACTTTCAGCGACAGATTTTTATTCTGCCTTGCACTTGGTTGACACAAGAAACAATGTTGCCGAGTTATTCAATGAAGATTTAGAAAGCAATTTTGAAAGAGCATTTCTCAACAACTATATTCCAGATAACAAAAAATATCTTACTCAATTCTTTCAACACCAAAGAATGAGAAAAACTTTAACGAACAATGGCGGTGATGAAAGCAGAGCAGATTTTTCATTTGAATTTCCTTATTTCAAGGAAATAAAAAAGACAACCGTTTATCAGAAAGAAAAAGAATTAAAAGAACGAAGTGTTGTAGTAATTGAAGTTGACGGACAACGATACCACAACACTCTAATTGACGACATCAGAGATTATGAAACTGCAAGGTTTGGACACACGACAAAAAGAATAACAGAAGACAACACCAGAAAAGATACAGCAAACCTCATTGCAACTCTATCACAAAGCGACTACTTCAAAACAATAGAAGGTTTGCTTCAAAGGAACTTTGAAGAAATAAAGAAACTTCAAACTTTCGTTTTAGCACCAGTAGCAATTGCAAGGTTGCAGAAAGTCATCAATCAATTCTTGATTGTAAAAAGAGAGGAACTAACTTCAATCAACAAAACACAAATTCGTGTTGCTATTCTTGAAAGAGATATTCCTTGCGGACACATAGCAGTTGAAGATTTGAATTTGCTTTATGCGAATTTGATTGGACTTGAAAACAAACAAAGTTCAATTCCAAAAATAGAAGCAACAATATTTGCTGACGCAAATTATTTCAATCAAGAATTGCAACCTGACGGTTGCAATCTTAATAGCGAAACTATTGTTGCTGCTGAATATGATTTGGTAATTGATATTTCAACTCTTTGGCGAACAGGAATTTTCCAAGCAGATATTGACTTTCAAGGTTTGCCAAACTCTGTTATCATTCGCAGTTCACATTTTACAGAACACGACTACCGAAATGAAATCTATTGTTCAAACAAAGTTGATTACAGAGATTTAACCACTGAAATCGGAAACGAACAACACAATGAAATTGAAGAAGCTCTACCCCACATTGAATATTTTTTGAAAAATATTTTTCAAAAAGAGAAGTTCAGAAAAGGACAACTTCCAATTTTGAACAGAGCATTGAAGAATGAAACTGTTATTGGTTTGTTGCCAACAGGAGGCGGTAAATCTTTGACATATCAGTTAGCAGCTTTGTTGCAACCAGGAATTACAATCATCATTGACCCTATTCGTTCTCTAATGGTTGACCAATATGAAGGGCTGTTAAACATTGGAATTGACAAATGTGATTTTATCAATTCAA
>JAYVPS010000210.1:0-17571 GCA_043757225.1 Cytophagales bacterium
ATGTTATCAAACTTTTATGCCTGAATTCTTCACGAGCATAGACATTGGAAATGTGAACTTCTACTACAGGCGTAGTGATAGCGCCAATCGCATCGTGCAGGGCAATAGAGGTATGAGTGTAAGCCCCCGCATTTAAAATGATTCCATTATATGAGAAGCCAACTTCGTGCAGTTTGTTGATCAACTCGCCTTCTACATTTGATTGGTAGTAGTGAATTTCAATCCCGGAGAAACTGGTTTTTAAGTTTTCAAAAAAGGTTTCGAAGTTGGTAGAGCCGTAAATGTCCGGCTCGCGTTTGCCTAGCAGGTTGAGGTTTGGGCCGTTGATGATTTGTATTTTCATAAGAAGGGTTGGTTCTATTTTTTTTTAATTATTGGGTACGGCTGCCAAGGTGTAATATAGAGCGTGATCGGGCTCATTCTTCTTTTTGTAAACGATGCAATGCAATGAATTCATCATATTCTATTGCAAATAGTTTTGTTTTGTGATGCTCCTTTTGGCGGTTAATGTATTGAAATACCTTTTCTAATTGCGATTCGCTAACGGAATAGGCCGCATAACCCGTTTGCCAAGCAAATTTTTCAGGGATTAAATCTTGCTCATTTATCCAATGGGAAGTATTGCCCTTGACCTGTTTTACAATATCGGCAACTGCCATTTTAGGATTTTGTAAAAACAAGAGATGTATGTGGTCAGGCATACCATTTACAATTCGTACTGGGCAGCCGATTTCAATTAATTGTTCGCGCAAGTGGGTGTAAATTTTTGCTTCGACTGAAAAATTAATTAATGGAACCCTTTCCTTGGTAGCAAAGACCACATGTAACCATATTTTATTGTATGAATGGGACATCCGTTATTTTATTTTCGGAAACCGTTAAAACGGTTTCCGGTTATTCGTAATCCCACGGTTTAAACCGTGGGCTATCGAAGCCATGAAACCGTTTTAACGGTTTCAATAATTTCTATTTTTCTTCCTAGCTCACGGTTTTAAACTATGGGCTAGGAGCTTTTCGTTTTCAATAAAAGTGTTCAAATATATGATTTTGAGGCTATAAAATGGGAAGTAATTGTAATGGAACTTTGTAGTGTGTACCACAGTTTTGCAAGGATGGCTTAAGCTTGCGCAAGCGGGCAAGGGATTGCAGCGCAAAGCCCGAAGTGTGTTGGGAATGTGGGTGGACGGACTTGGAGCGTAAAGCCCGGTGGCCTTGCGTTTCGCTTGGCCATGCCTCAAAATCACAAAACTGTAGTACACTCACGTATAGATTTCCTCGCTTCAAGTCCTTATTCATAACTTACCCCCGTGAACTGGACTTCGTACATCAAACAATTCGGCAATTACCTTAAGTTGGAGCGTTCCCTTTCTGATAACTCTATTCAAGCCTATGTGCGGGATGTTGAGAAGCTGGAGCAATTTGTTGAAATGAATAAATTCAATGTAAGCCCGCTTGCTATTTCATCGAAGCACCTTAAGGGCTTTATTCAATATATTAACGAACTTGGGATGAGTGCGTATAGCCAGGCACGTATACTTTCTGGAATAAAATCTTTTTATAAATACCTGATGTTTGAAGAGCTTATTGATAAAGACCCAACGTCACTTATTGAGGGACCTAAGATAGGGCGCAAGCTTCCGGATACCCTAGACTATAATGAGATAGAAAAAATACTTTCAGCCATTGATTTATCAAAACCTGAAGGCGGACGTAACCGTGCCATGTTAGAAGTTCTTTACAGTTCAGGACTGAGGGTATCAGAATTGGTAGAGTTAAAGATTGCTAATGTTTATTTTGATGTAGGGTTCTTGCGCGTGGTTGGAAAGGGAAACAAGGAAAGATTAGTTCCTATTGGGCGAGAAGCACTAAAGTATCTGAAAATTTATTTGGAAGAAATCCGGGTTCAGGTGCCGATAAAAAAGGATTTCGAGAGCCACGTCTTTTTAAATAGGGGAGGAAAAAAAATTACCCGTGTCATGATTTTTTTGATCATCAAAGCCCTAGCCGCAAAGATTGGGTTAAAAAAATCTATTAGCCCGCATACTTTCCGCCATTCATTTGCGACTCATTTGATTGAAGGAGGTGCCGACCTGCGAGCCGTGCAAGAGATGCTTGGCCACGAATCCATTACCACGACTGAAATCTATACTCATTTAGACCGAGACTATTTGCGTCAGGTTATTCAGGAATTTCATCCACGGAGCTGATTTGGCAATTTAGGTGAGATAGCAACCGAAGCTTCATAATAATGATCTGACTTATTGCATTCAACATCAATTAAGTGTTGGCTTCTCGATTCTAAATCTTAAATTTGAGGTATGAGATTTATTCCTTTTATAATATTATTGACACTTGCTTTTATTAGCCAAGGTCAGACAATCGATGTTGAGTATGATAAGAATAAAGATTTTTCTCACTACAAAACATTTAAGTTTGGTGAGAGCCAAATTATGACACCGGATGATCAGAAACAGGTTAGCAATGAAACGTTGAATAAATGGATCGTAAACGGGGTAACGCGTGAGCTTGAGTTAAAAGGATTAAGAAAGACCGATTCAGTGGCAGATTTAATAGTAACCTACGCAGCGGGTTCATTGGCTCGTACAGACACCGAGCAGTTAGGGCCTTTGCAACTGACACCAGGAGCCAACCCGAGTAGAAGTTTTACGCATGAATATCGGCAGGAAAGCTTGATCATTGATTTGAATGATCACAGTAATAATTTGATTTGGCGTGTTAATTCCACTACGAATATGACATCTGCAGAGGCGGAAGGGATGGTAGACGATATAATTGAGAAGGGCTTTAAAAAATTTGCTAAGCCGGCTAAACGCAAGAAAAAATAAGGAATGTATAAGGTTTTTGTTCGGCCACTGCTCTTTCATTTCGATCCGGAAGCAGTGCATTATTTCACTTTCAATTTTCTTAAAATTGTTTGCAAGATTCCAGGTGTAAAATTCTTAATGTTGTTTTTATACAGCAATCGGGAAAAAAAATTAGAACGAGAATTGTTTGGGATCAAATTTCAAAGCCCTGTGGGTCTCGCTGCAGGCTTTGACAAAGATGCCAAGTTGATTGATGAGCTGGCTTGCTTTGGATTTGGTTTTATTGAGATAGGAACATTGACACCCAAGCCTCAATTAGGTAATAATAAGCCGAGGTTGTTTCGCTTGCCGAAAGATCAAGGTTTGATTAATCGGATGGGCTTCAACAACAGTGGCGTTTCGTTAGCTGTTAATCGATTGAAAAAAAGAAAATCAAATGTGATAATAGGGGGAAATATTGGAAAGAATAAAGTTACCTCTAATGAAAATGCTTTTGATGACTATAAAATTTGTTTTGAGGAATTGTATCCTTATGTAGATTATTTTGTGGTTAATGTTAGCTCGCCCAACACACCGGGCTTGCGCGAGTTGCAAGAAAAAGAGCCACTCAAAAAATTATTAGCAGCAGTGAAGCAACTCAGCTTAGCAAAACCAAAACCCAAACCGATTCTTTTAAAGATTGCACCCGACTTAACGGATACCCAGCTTTCAGAGATAGTAGAGATTTTGATTGAAACTAAAACAGACGGAGTCATTGCTACAAACACAACCATTTCGCGAGATGGACTTGCAACGGATGTAAATGAAATCAAGCAAATTGGAAATGGGGGACTGAGTGGGAAACCATTGGCGGAACGATCAAATGAAGTCATTTCTTTTTTGCGTGTGCGACTAGAAAAAAATTACCCCATCATTGGTGTGGGTGGAGTTATGTCTGTCAATGACGCATTGGAAAAAATAAAAGCTGGTGCAGATCTGATTCAAATTTACACAGGGTTTGTTTATCAAGGTCCAGCGTTTGTAAAAAAAATAAATAGAGCTTTGCGCGATAGTTAATCGCCTACTTTTTCAGAAGCATCGGCTGGGTTTTCAAAGGTTACCTCCGGAAAACTCTTTTTAAATTCTTCTTGGTATTTTTTAATTTCTACTTGGTGATTGTAGGTTTGCAAATTGGTTTGCCATATTGAAGTGCGGCCACGGCTTTGCGCAACCTTAGTTTGGTAGTTTTATTTACTGTTTTACTGGCCGCCTCGTTTAGTAGATCCATCATTTGCCATCGTGCCTTTTCTGGTAGCGATGGTAAGAAGGCATCGAATGTTTGAAGTTGGACTTCTAAAAAATCGCCTTCAAAATTTGGAAGAACGTTCGCTAAATCTCGGAGTACATCTGGAAGTAAGTTTTCTGAAAGTAGTAGTTCGCCAGAAATTTCTTGGCCATGATCAAACCAAGTTACATACGTTTTTCCATTGGCCATGTCGTCTAAATGCGTAAGTAATTCGCGCAGACGCGCATACTCAATAGCGCCATCAAACTCGCGTGTGGCATGCACTCCTATCGCGCTATCGGCTGGTAGTTTTCTTTTCTCTTTAATGATGTCTTGTAGAATTGGCAGCAGTACAAATTGTATCCACTCCACAAACGATAGCGTGTTGATGCCGAACGCTCCCATGTTTTCAATTTTTTCTTCTGGCAATGATTGGGCGCTGCTCCAAACGCCAATCGATTTAAGCTCTGCTTCAATTGCTTTGGCAAGCAATCCTAATTTTTCATAATCAACAGAACTTGGCATAATAAATATCTATGAAAGTAATAAAGATAAGCGGTTTGCCCTAGTGAAGTTTTAAATCTTAAGAATAGATCATATCACACAGCCTTGTTTCGTGTCCCCACGAAACAACAGGATAATAAAACTTGAGAGACTCGTGAAGACACGAGCCTTGGCGAAGGTCTAAAGACAATGTCGTTTCTTTAAGCTTTAATTCACCTTCTCCACAGCCTTGGTTCGTGTCCCCACGAAACAACAGGATAATAAAACTTGAGAGACTCGTGAAGACACTAGCCTTGGCGAAGTGCCACGACTAATAAAAAAAGCTCTATTGAAGTTTTAAATCTTAAGAATAGATCATATCAAATATGAAAAGGAAATACGAAGGTTGGTGTTGTTGTAATGACTTTACTCACCCTACCATCTTTGTTTGTAACTCTCGCCTTTATATTGGTTGTCAGTTGCTGATCAAGATTGGTTTTATTGGGATTGAATGCAGTTCCTGCTCCAAAAAACCCGGGTGGCATTACAAATATAATTCGAGCCGTATACCGAGACTTATCGTAGCTTAAAATTTTGCTATAAACACTTGCCGTATTACAACCAATTACGGTTGTCCAGCTATTGCAATCACAAACACTGGATGGGGGTGTATTAGAGAGGTTTTTTCCTAGGAACGGAGCGATATAAGCATTACCACAAGAGCCACTGCAATTTAGTTCTACTTTTACTTCGCAAATATCATTGCTATAAATTCCATTTACATAGAAGATTGAAGTGTCTCCAGGTACCAACCCATTGTAAGAATAATAATTCCTAACACCTCCTCCTTGATCGGTATAATAAGTAGTATTACCCCACACGCTCCCACTCGGATCGTTCTTTATTGTTATTGGTTTTGAGATAGCAGATGCTCCGTTTGATCGAACTCTGAATCGAAGAAGCCTACTATTCGTGAAGTCAGTTGTAACTGCTTTTTCATTAAAAAGTAACTTAGATAATACATCGGGAGCAACCGCTTTGATTACCAATTGGGTTGATGTGGCACTGGTAATTACATAATCATTTATTGTATTATGAGGGGTTGCGCTTAGGTGTATGTTATTGTTGATAAAAACCCAAATAGATACAGAGAAAACGGAGTCAGTCTCATCAACGTTAAGATAAAATTGCCCAAAATCCACCGTATCTTTTTTCATGTCTGGATTAAAGCCAGTGCCTGTAATTGTGATGCTTTGATCATAGTAAGCATAACTGGATTGACTGGCAGAAACACTATTTGAGACGATATCAGTAATGGTAATGGGTGTTGCTCCTGCTGGAATGATAGGCACTTGTATTTCTTTTTTGCAGGAGATAAAGAAAACGACAAGAATAAAGAATAAAAGCAAAGACGATTTTAATACCTTATTTTTCATTGTATGTTTTTTTTTATAACGATTGTTAAATGACGATTCAAAAATAGAGACATGCATAAATCGGTACAACCCCCAGAAATAGGGGTTTTTTAAAAATCGTAGGATTATTTAAAATTAAAAGTGAACCTTTAATCGATGAAATGTAGCTATCGACAAAATTGGTATCGGAAGGTTAATATTCTGCTAGTTATTTTGATCTTGTTTGTAGGTTCGGCTTTTGGTCAAACTGCAACCACATCTGATATCACTCAATTCAATCTCTTGCTCAAAGATGTTGGCAGCGCAAGGGACACCAGCATAAATGATGCTTTTATCACAGTGGTTCAATTAAAGAAATTAGCAAAGAAAATTGGTGTTGATACGATAATTGCCAAAGCTTTTAATGAAGAAGGCCTATGCAATTATTATAGTGGTAATTACAAAAAGGCCATCACTTGTTTTGATAGCACCGCCTTGTTGTTAAAAAGTAAGGACAAACTGAATTATGCTAAAGCACTCAACCGCAAAGGAAACGCGCAGATGTATAATTCTGAGTATTATAATTCGCTGCTTACTTTTTTTGAATCGCTTTCAGTCTTTGAAAAAAATAAAAGCTTTGTAAATATCGCTCGAACCTACAACAATATTGGCCTTGTATATGAAAGTATAGGAGATTGGAACAATTCGATGCTGTATGCAAAAAAGTCACTGAAGATCAAAATGAGTTTGAAAGATTCCTTGGGCATGGCCAACAGCTACGGAAATATCGGGAATGTTTTTTTTAATATGGGTAAGGTGGATAGCTGTATTTATTACCAACGATATTCTTTTCAAATCAATAGAGTACTTAAAAACAAGATAGGTGTTTCAAATACACTAAGTGCTATCGGCAATTGCTTTCGCGAGAAGAATATGCCAGATTCTTCTATTGCTTATTTGCTCAAAGCTGCCGCTATCTCGCAGCAATTGGGCAACATGGAAAACAACGCGGCTATTTTAAATAACCTAGGCTTAAGCTATTTACAAAAAGGAGATATGAAGCGAGCCTATCACTATGCGTTGCAAACGGCCGTCTTCGTTCCGCAAATAAGCGATAAGGAATTTTTGCATGAATACGATCAATTGATGTATCGCTATTATAAAAAAATGGGCGATGTGCCCAAGGCCTTTAGTTACCTCGAAAAATTGAAAGTGGTGGATGACTCACTCGCTGTGCAAAGGGTAAACATACAAAGTGAAAAGCTAGCAGTTGAATATGAGTACAAGCAAAAGAGTTTAAGAGATAGCTTAGTGTTTGAAGAACAATTGTATGCAAGCAAAAAGAAAGCGACTGCATCTAAAAACAGATTTATCATTGCCGCTCTGCTGCTTTTACTTACCGCTTCCTTAGCTGCTGTAGCCTACAATCGCGTTAAGCTGTTGGAAAAAAGAAATACGGTGGCACAGCAAAATACCATTATGCAAGCCCAGCAAATAAAAGAGCTTGAAAGTGAAAAGAAGTTGTTAGCTTCCCTGGCAATATTAAAAGGCCAAGAAAATGAACGAAGCCGCCTGGCCAAAGATCTGCATGATGGACTGGGAGGATTATTATCAGGCGTAAAACATTCTATTATCAATATGAAAGAAAAATTTGTACTTACAGGTGATCATGTTTCTGTGTTTGAAAAATCGTTGAACATGATTGATACTTCTATGAGAGAATTAAGACGGGTGGCACAAAACATGATGCCGGAGGCATTGGCTAAGTTTGGGTTGGTAGAGGCTCTTAAAGATTATTGTGCCACGGTAAGTACCTCTTCTACCCAAGTGGTTTTTCAATCTTTTGGCGAACGTGTTGAAATTAATGATTCGGATGAAATTATTGTTTACCGCATTATCCAAGAACTAGTTAACAATGTTTTAAAACATGCTACCGCTACGGAGGCTGTAGTTCAATTAATAAAGGGAGCAGGATGGATAAAAATAAATGTAGAAGACAATGGCAAGGGATTAAATATTGTCGACCTGAATGAATCTACAGGCTCGGGATGGACTAATATTAAAAACCGGGTTGATTATTTCAAAGGCAACATTGATATAAAATCTGAAAACGGTTTTGGCACTTCTGTGAGTATTGAGCTTAAATTGACAGAGTAATGATTCGTGTTTTTATTGTTGATGATCATCCTGTTGTAGCAGAGGGCATTTATTCGTTATTGGCAAATGAAAAAGAAATTGAGTGGGCAGGGCATGCGTTAACGGCTAAGGATTGCATCGACTACATAGAAAAAAGCGACATTCACGTTTTGCTGATGGATATAAATTTGCCAGATAAGAGTGGTATTGATTTATGTGCTGAAATAAAAAGAATAAAACCTAGTATAAAGATATTAGCAATAAGCACGCTCAACCAGCCATCGTATATCAATAAAATGTTAGCCAATGGTGCAAGTGGTTATATTTTAAAGAACTCAAGCAAAGAAGAGCTTTTAGAGGCCATCTTGAGTGTGGCCAACGGTAAAAAATATATTAGCGATGAAGCAACTCAGATTATAAAAAATGCAGCGCACCAACAAACAGACGTACCCTTTTTAACGCGCAGAGAAAAAGAAATTCTCGCATTGATTGCTGAAGGCCTGACCACACCAGAGATTGCTGAAAAAATATTTTTAAGTCATTGGACGGTGGATGGCCACCGAAAAAGTATCATGACTAAGTTGAATGTGAAAAATACCGCCAGTTTAATTAAGTATTCATATGAGAACGGATTGTTATAAAGCAGCAGGATCAATAAAATTTTAAAACCCTGTGCTGGAATGATTATGATTACTCAATACATCCAGCGAAAGCGCCAGACTTATTTCGTGGGTGTTGAAATTTAATGCAGACGATTTTCCCGGAAGTTCAAAGACATAGCCTACCCGTATATTTTTCATAATCATTTGCAGCAATACACCGTAAGTATTGAGGTTGCGTGTAAATAGACCGGCCGTATATAGTTTATTGAAAGTAAGATTGGCATTCAAGTCGATCGATAAAGGTGAACCTTTCGTAAGGCGTAAAAGGGTAGAAGGTTTGAACTCAATCCGCTCACTTAAAAAGAACATGTAAGTGCCGTATAAATAGTAATTTTGACTGTATACTTGAACGTTTTGTACAGAATTAGCCAACAACTGCGGTACCGAAAGGCCAAGTGTATAGCGTTCACTTTTAAGCATCACGCCAACCCCTGTATTAAATTTTGTTTCTGTGTAAGGGGCAAATAGCGGATCGCTTATATCTAACACATTGACACCATTCATATTGGAAGTGTATTGGATGAATCCGGTCTGCATGCCAAAGGAAAATGTGGAATTTGATAATTTGATGCGATAGGCGAATGATGCCCCGTATTGTGTATTTTTTGTATTTCCAATTTTGTCCTGAACAACAATCACCCCTGCGCCCACTTTATTATCTGCCAGGGCAATGTGGCTATTGAAGTTGAGGGTGGTAGGCCCACCATCAATACCGGTCCATTGGGCACGGTAAGCCAAGCCCGCATAGAGGCGCTCGTTGCTACCGGCAAAAGCGGGATTGATCAGCATTGGATTATTAAAGTATTGCGAGTACAAAGGGTCTTGTTGGGCTTGAGCTGTAATAGCAACAGCCAGGAGAATGAGGGTGTGTAAAATTAATTTCATAAAATTTGTTTTCTAAAATCCTAAATCTTGATTCACCTATTATCTTTTAAGAGAAATGAATCCTGCTTGCATTTTGCGTCCACTGGTAAATTCTATTTTATAAAAGTAGGTTCCTGTTGGCAGGTCATTGCCACCGTCACTGATCCCGATAAACACTACTTTGGCATTATCATAATTGGTTCCTTGCCAAACCTGATTTTCCCAACGGTCAAAAATGGTAACCTTGTTATTCTTAGTTTCAGGAATAGCATCAATGTTTCTAATGAAGAAAATTGGATTTTGGTTGTCACCATTTGGTGAAAGAGCATTGAAAACAATAATATCTCCGCCTACATCAACTGTAAATTGCTGAGAAGCGCACTTCCCTGTTTGATCGCAAGCTCTGAGGTTCATTTGATCATTTCCTGAAAAGGCAAGCCCTGTATAATCTATGGTCAATACTCCAGTAGCATTATTGATCGAAGCCTTTGCCCCGCTTTTCGGTTGCACAGTTATTGTTAAAGATGCTAAGTCAAGTGTGCTTCCTGGTGTCTTAATCAACGGGACTAAAGTTAACGTCACCTTCCCTCCAATTTGTGTAACCAATGCTTTTGAATCAATACTAGGTGCAGTACATCCTCCTGTGCTGATCGTCACAAGTAGTGCTGTTCGTAAACTCTCACAAGTCCCATTGTTGATAGAAACAAAATAGGTTGTTGTTGAAGTAAGGGTAGGTGTAAAATAATTACTGTTCGTTTCTCCTGCGATGGCGGTTCCGCCAGTAACTACCGAATACCATCGGTACTGCCCGTTAGTTCCTCCTGCTGCATTTAAACTAAAGATGGTACCAGAACATCCAGAAGTATTAGTAATTGTGGGTGGTGTAGGAAATGAAGTAATAGTAGCTGTTATTAAAGTTCGTGTACTCTCACAGAAACTGTTATTGGTGGAGACATAGTATGGAGTAGAAGAAGTGATAGAGGGAGTAGTATAGCTACTATTAACTTCTCCTATTATTGCTACTCCTCCGGAAGCCACCGTGTACCATCGATATTGACCTGGAGTTCCTCCAGAACTATTGAGTGTCACGATTCCTGATCCGCAGTTGGTTGCACTACCCACAACAGTTGGTGGTGAGGGCACAATATTAATGGTGGCTGTTACGGAGGTACGTATACTTTCACAGAAACCATTATAGATAGAGACATAATAGGTGGTGGTGGATAAAATGGAAGGAGTGGTGTAGCTACCATTAATTTCTCCTGGTATTGCAGTACCTCCGGAGGCCAGCGTATACCATCGATATTGACCTGGCGTTCCTCCGGAAGCAGTAAGTGATACTACGCCAGTTCCACAGATGGCAGTGCCAATAACCGTAGGGGCTGTAGGACTTACATTTACTGTTAAGCCGACAGAATTTGTAAACACATCGGCTGTGTTGCTTCCGGAAAGTTTACAACGATAGTTACTGACTCCGACTTTTCCGGTCGTGTTGATAGCAAGAGCAGGGGTGGATACGCCAGAATAGATTGCATTATTGGTTAAGTCAGTGAATACTCCAGAGCTAGCGTCAAAAATCTGCCATTTATAAGTGATGTTATTATTTCCGGTTGCCGCTATTGAAAATGTTGCAGGTGTCCCATCGCATACAATCTGAGGGACTGGTGGAGTAACGATGCTAATAACAGGCTGAAAAACCACATTGTCCAGACCGGTAGGAGGCGGTGATAATATTGAATTATAACGCCCACGAATAGTGAATATAGTTACGTTACCCAATACTGCCTTAAAGTTACTTTGAGTAGCAGTACTCGCGGTGTTGCTGGGCCCTGTTTTCCAATTACCTGATAGTTCATCTAAAGGAACGTTGTAAGATGTCCACGTAGGTGTGGCTGCAGGGTTGAAAGGAGTCGCAGGGAAATAATACAAGGTAGTAGTAGGATTTGAAATGGTTACTTCGGCTATAAAAGTGGCGGCACCCACTGTGCCCTGTTGTAAATCATAGGTGAGATTGCCTCCATAATAAGAACTAAAGTCACCATGGAATTTTGCAGGGGCATTAAAATAGAAGTAAAGCGGAAACGCGGCTGCAATCCCTGCAGGATTGAAAGTTGGTGTAGCAGAAGCAAACCCCCCTGGATTTCCTCCTGTTGCGATGGCATTAATTGTACTGGCCAATGAGCCAGGTGCTGTCCAACCATCCGGATTGACGGTATTAAAGTCACTAGTAACTTGGGCTTGACAAAACGTGGATAATAAAGCAACAACTAAGACTAAGGAAATCCTTTTGAAAGGCATTGTATTGTTATGTTTAAATAAGTTTGGTGAAGAATAACTTATATCCCAAAGGTAAGAGTATGTAACCTGCTTTGCTATAAAAAGTATTGGATGCCACTCAGTTGATTTATTCGAATGGTAATCATAATTTAAAGGGCTTACTTTCATCTAACGCTTCAATGAAATAAATCCTGTTTGTGTTTTGCGCCCACTGCTAAATTCTATTTTGTAGAAATAGGTTCCTGCTGGCAAATCATTTCCTCCATCACTTATACCGGTAAAAACCGCTTTGTTATTATCATAATTGGTTCCTTGCCAAACTTGATTTTCCCATCGGTCAAAAATCGTAACCTTGTTATTTTTTGTTTCGGGTAGTACATCGATGAACTCAATAATGAATTTTTGGTTTTGAAGATGACCATTTGGAGCAAGGCCATTATACACAACGATATCTCCTGCTACCTCAATATCAAATTGCTGGGTAGCACAACTACCCGTTTGGTCGCATGCCCTAATACCCAACTGCTCAATGCCTGAAAAGGTAACACCTGTATAGTCAATGGTAAGAACGCCATTAGTGATGGAAGCCTTTGCCCCACTTTTGGGTTGAGATGTTATTTGAATAGAATTAATATCAAGATTGCTGCCAGGTGTTTTTATCAGGGGTATTAAATCCAACGTTACTTTTCCCCCAACTTGGGTGGCTAGTGATTTGGTATCGATAGTGGGCGGTGTACATCCACTAGTAATGATGGTGACTGCTAAGGGCGTGCGTGAGCTTTCACATGTTCCATTGTTGATGGAAACATAATAAGTAGTAGATGAAGTAAGTGTTGGAGTAACATAACTGCTGTTGACTTGTCCTGAGATGGCAGTGCCTCCAGTGACAACTGTATACCATCGATATTGACCATTACTTCCTCCAGCTGCATTAAGGGCAAATAATGTATTAGCACAGCCCGAGGCATTTGTGATACTCGGTGTAACTTGTATAGGGTTGATTGTAGCCACTACCGGTATTCTCGAACTTTCACATGTTCCATTGTTGATAGAAACATAATACGAGGTGGTTGTAGATATTGACGGGGTAACGTAGCTACTATTGACTTCACCCGTTATTGCTGTTCCTCCGGAAGATATTGTGTACCATCGATATTGCCCGTTCGTTCCTCCGGAAGCATTGAGTGTAATAGTACTTGTTCCACAGTTGCTTCCTGAGGTTACTACAGGCGCAGAAGGTATAGAATTGATAGTAGCGATAACGGATGTCTTCGGACTTACACACGTTCCATTATTTATTGAAACGGAGTAGGTTGTTGTAGCTGAAATAACAGGAGTAACATAGGTGCTATTAATTTGTCCACTAATAAGGCCACCGGTATCATACCACATATATTGTCCTGCACTTCCGCCAGAGGCTGCGATGGTTACGCTGCCAGAGCCACAATTATTAACGCCCAAAGCAATAGGAGTTGGAGGAAGGGCGTTCACCGAAAAAGAAACTGTGTTTGAATAGACTGTGGGAGCAAAGTCGCCATTGATCTTGCAACGGTGTTTGCCTGCGCCAAAATTTCCTGTGCTGTTAATGGTGAACGATGAAGTACCAACATTGGAATAACCTGCTGTATTTGTTAAATCTACAAATGGGACAATGCCATCGGGTGAATATTGCCACTGGTAGGTAATGTTCGTGGTTCCAGTGGCTGCAGTTGTAATGGTTGGTGCGGCTCCATCACATACTGAATAGATTGAATTAGGTTGCGTGTTGATGGTAAGCGCCACAGTGGGCAATTGATTTTGAAATACGGAAAGAAACTGACCAGTACGTGTAATCAAAATATCTGGTTTGCTATCTAAGTTGATATCGGCAATAGCCAAACCAAGGGGCTGCGTTGGCAGTGCGTAATCAATTTTACTTGCAAATGAAATGGTTGAAGTACTCGTATTTTTTAAGATAGAAAAATTGAATAGAACACTTGATCCATTTCCATGAATGGTTACAATCTCTGCCTTCCCATCACCATCCAAGTCAGCAGCATCAATGCGAGTAGCAGCGGCTAGCGAAGTGAAATCTTGTTTAGTAAATGTGATAGTGCCTAATGTGCTTGTATTAGTAAAAACAGAAACAGAAGCGATGCTTTGATACGAAACAGCCACATCCAATTTTCCATCAAGATCAAAATCGCGAACGATTAGATAGAGAGGGGAAGCCCCAGTGGCAATGCTTTGCGGACTATTAAATTGATTTGTTGATAACGTTCGATTCGATTTAGTATTGAGCATAGATAGCAATTGGCCAGCCGATGCATTGAGAAAAACAATGTCATCATAGCCATCGCCATCAAAGTCACCAGCAGAGGCTTCGCCTACCGTGCCTGTTGCTGTGTAAGCTGTAACAGTTGCACCAAAAACTGCAAAAGGGGCATAAGCATAATAAGAACCTTGGCGGGATAGGTTTTCACTAACAACGACAGAGGAAGGTGAATTGACTGCCACTATATCTGTTTTGCCATCATGATTGAAATCAATATTTGTTTTTGCCCTGCCGGTATTAAATGCAGGTAAAACATTCACACTTGTTTCAAATGAAATAGGATTTGCTTGTGTACCACTGTTGTTCTTAAATAAATTTGTACCAGCTTGTATATCCACCAATCCATCGCCATCAAAATCAGCAGAAGAAATTGTGTTCGCACCAATGCTTGCCGTTATTGTGGGGAGCGATGCGAACGTGCCTGCGGTTATTGGTGCGCTTGCTGTCAAGCTGTTTCTAAAGAGTCGTATATTTCCGCCATCACCTAATAGTACATCTGTTTTTCCATCGTTGTCAAAATCAGAAACAGTGAGCCCCGATGTGGCCGAAGTAGTGAGCGCAAAATCCACTTTCGTGGAAAACGTATTAACATCTAAAGTACCTGAGGTAGGAAAAGTAGAATTGAATGGCACTGGACTGAATCCCGTAAGGCCATGCAAGGTTACAGACACTCGCTCTGTTGAAATTGAACTGGGCACAGTAATATTAATGGCAGTATTGGTAGCTGTTGAAATGGCTCCTTTCGTTGTGCCGAACCGAACGATGGGTGTTTGATTGTTGGTGAATTGAAAATCTCCTTGTGTGGAAATGCTCGCGCCCACGGCTGCTGTTTCAATTGTAGTTGCTCCATTCTTCAACGCGTCAACACGTGGGGCTGGATACGTGAGGTTTTTATAAATGGAAATATAGTGCAGCGAGTAAGAGGAATTGGTAACAATTACTTCGGGTTTTCCATCGCCATCTAAATCGCCTGAAGTTGTGTATTGGGGAGTTACGTTAGAGTTGCCGTCACCAAAGAGTACTCCATTTAAAAATGAAGTGGCATCTAGTACTCCAGTTTGCCCAACGTTTTGGGAAATTATCATCGCACTGTTTCCAGAGGCGTGGCCCGTGCCGATTACATCTGGTTTTCCATCACCGTTAATGTCGGCCACATGAGCCTGATTGGCAACGCTGGTCTGGCCATTAGACCAAGGATAAACTATTTCGGTAGCCAAAGAAGAAGCATCAATCACTCCTGCTACTGCTTTATTTTTCATTACGTTCAACTCAATGCCAGCACCACCACCCGCTTCAAACGAAACGTCTGGCTTACCATCGTTGTCTAAGTCGGCAAGCGAAATGTAATCAAACGCAGCTCCTGATGCTGGAGCGAAAGCTACGGGTGTGCCGAATGAAAGAGATCCAGGTGATGAAGTATTTTGTGTAATGGTAAAACCAGAAGTGACATAATATCCTTTGGCAGCGAGTAGATCAGGTTTACCATCGCCATCTACATCGCCAACCGTAATGCCGTACGAGGCATTCGTGAGAACATCGATAGGTGCGCTAAAGAAAAAATTTCCAGGTGTGCTCATATTCCTAAAAACAGAAACTTTACTCCCGACAAAATCAGATTGTAAAATAAGCTCGGGCTTTCCGTCTAAATCAATATCCGCAACAGCGAAAAAATTACACACCACATTGATGCCTAACGTTACAAGATAGGGCGCAGCAAAAGAACTTATGTTGATTGTACCTGAGGAACCTATATTTGGATAAACTGAAACACCTTGATATGCGCCCGAAGCATCCGATCTGCGTATTACCAAGTCTAATTTGCCATCGCCATCAATATCTTGTGCAATGGCTTTGTTTATCCCGAAAGGAATATACAGTTGAGTCTTGACAAAGCCAGCCAATGTTAAATCGCCAATACCTTTGTTACGCAAGAAGGTGAGCGAATCGATACCGTTTTGAGAAACCAATAAATCAGGAAAGCCATCGGCATCAATATCAGCAACGCTTATGCTCGATCCATCGGAGCCCGTATTATTGCTAAGACCCACATTAGAAGGTAAGCTCATGGCTGCGGGTATTATGCGCCCACCAAAATCTTTATTGTTGTCGAATAGTGGCGTGAAACTATTCGATGACAAACACGAAAGAGTAGTGCCAAGATTTTCTACAGTAATTGATCCAAAACGTGCATAAACAGGAACTTTTACCACTAGTTGTGTAGCACTGGCAGAAGTTACCGTTGCTATTACGCCACTAAAGTAAACTGCGTTTTGCGCTGGCGTGGTATTGAAATTACTGCCTGAAATGGTAACAGTCGTACCCGGCAAGCCAGAAAGAGGGGAGAATGAAGTGATGATGGGAACTTGAGCTTGGCTGTACGAGCATAAAAAGGCTATAAAGATAGTTAGGGTAAATTTACTATGAATCATTGGTGTTTGGGGTTTTGTAAATGCAAGAGGGCTTGCACTTATACTCCAAAGATAGTGAGAAGTAACCCGTTATTTAAAACTGTTCTTTTATTTGATAGAGCGGATATGAAAAATCAACAGATACAAAAAAAGAGGCTGTATCAAGCAACAGCGAGGGTGTATTCTATGGACTTGCTAATCATAAATCACACAAGGGTCTTTTTCATAAAAAAACCTAATCAATTTATTTTTAACAAAACCGAAACGAATTGTGTAAGTATGCTCTGCCTCTGTTTGAACGTATTCGTATTGTTCGTTGTGATCTTCACTCGTACCAGCCGATGGAATGAAGTTTATCATAAGTTGAAAATCTTTTTTTGTCATACCAAAAATTAGCCCTTTACTTAGGGGAAGGTGTACGGATCGAATATCAGCTGAACAAATAGCATCACCGTATGATCTGTTGAATGTGATTTCGGAACGGTCAAATAGCAAATTGCCATTTTCAGCATTATTGAACTCTGCCGTGATGCTTTTGGACTCTAATAAAACGGGCATTGAATCTAGGGTAATTCCGGAAAATGGGTCATGAATGAACTCCTTCAGCCAATCATTATTTTCAATGTAGTAGTTGTGAAAACTTCCGGAGGTTCTTCCGTAGAAATTATTTTAGTGGCGTCAACATTCAACGCATTACCGGTTCTTGGTATTGAATCTGAAAGTGCATCTTCAGTTTTCTTTTCAGTTGATGAGCAAGAAAAGAGCAGCAGTACGGGAAGAAGAAGAACGAAAGAATAAATCGGCTTCATAGACTAAATATACTATTTCCCAGTGCTGATGCAATGCTGCAAGAAACAATTTTGCGAACTAAAAATCACAGGATGATATAAGTAGGGTTTAGCTATTTTAATCTTTAATGGCTGTAGAAATCATCTCATCTGGTA
>JAYVPS010000211.1:0-17565 GCA_043757225.1 Cytophagales bacterium
CTTACATTCCTGCTGAAGAAAGATACGCTAAAATGAAATACAACCGTTGCGGTAAAAGCGGATTGTTATTACCCGCAATATCCCTTGGCCTCTGGCACAACTTCGGGCATATTGATAACCTGGAAAATGCACGTACTATTTTACGCGTGGCTTTTGATAATGGCATTACCCATTTCGATTTAGCCAATAACTACGGTCCGCCTGCGGGTTCGGCAGAGGAAAATTTCGGAAAGATTTTTAAAGGAGATTTTATTCCGTACCGTGATGAGTTGGTGATTTCAACCAAAGCGGGCTGGGGTATGTGGCCAGGCCCGTATGGTGATTGGGGCTCAAAGAAATATTTGGTAGCAAGCCTTGATCAAAGTTTGAAACGTATGGGGCTTGAATATGTCGATATTTTTTATCACCACCGTCCAGATCCTAATACACCTTTGGAAGAAACCATGGGTACACTTGATCTAATGGTGCGCCAAGGAAAATGTCTTTATGTTGGCATATCAAGTTATCAAGCAGAGGAAGCTGCAAAAGCTATTAATATTTTAAAACAATTGGGTACACCCTGCTTAATTCATCAGCCAAAATATTCGATGTTTGATCGTTGGGTAGAAGGTGGTTTGTTGGATGTGTTGGAAGAAAATGGTGTAGGATGCATTCCATTTTCACCACTTGCGCAAGGAGTGTTAACCAATAAATATTTAAAAGGTATCCCTGTAGGTTCAAGAGCTGCAAGCCATCGCGGCAATGGTGCCATTGATGAAGACCAGGTATCGGAAGAAAAAATTAATAAGGTTCGTCAGTTAAATGTATTGGCTGAAGCACGGGGACAAAATCTCGCACAAATGGCACTTGCCTGGATATTGAAAGATAATAGAATCACAACTGTATTAATTGGCGCAAGTAAGCCAGCACAGGTATTGGATTCTATTCACTGTCTGGAGAATAGTTCATTTACAAGTGAAGAGCTTAAAAGGATAAATGATATTTTAGAATAATCGATCAGCGCTAATAGAGAAGGCAATTATATGTTAACCTTTAAAGGAAACAATGAAAAGATGGGGAAGTGAAATTTGTAATGAAACTCTCAACGTAAATTAGAATGGATCAAAAAAAATATAACCGATAGGGTTGACAGAAAAAAAACAAACTCAATTATAAACTAAATACGGAAACACATGAAATCTAAAAATCTTTCTATTATCATTTTTCTATTTGTCCAATTGACTTGCTGCCTGATATCCGTAGCGCAGTCAAAGCAATTCAAAGCGCTTCTGGTAACAACGACAAAAGGGTGGCATCACGAGTCCGTACATTCAGGGGTTTTGGCCATCCAGCAATTAGGGGTTAAAAACTTCTTCGATGTTGTGTTGCTTGAAGATCCTCAAGGATTTACCGATAAATACCTCGAACAATTTAAGGCGGTTATTTTTTTAAATACAACTGGCGACATTTTAGACTCTGCTCAGCAAAAGGTGATGGAGCGCTTTATTCAGTCAGGAAAGGGATTTGTTGGTATTCACAGTGCATCTGACACAGAATATGAATGGGATTGGTATACCAAGCTAGTAGGAAGAATGTTTCATATTCATCCGGCAATTCAAACAGCCAAGGTAAATGTTGTTGACCCTACTTTTCCAGGGTTACAGGGTTTTATCAGTAATAAATTATGGACTGATGAATGGTATGAATTCGGCCCTGAAAAAATCACTGATCTTCACTATGTACTTTCTATAGATGAAACTTCCTATAATCCAGCAGTGGAGTGGGGGAATAAAAAAGGTGCAGGCATGGGAAAATTACATCCTGTTGCATGGTATCACAATTATGATGGAGGTCGCTCTTTCTATACGGCCCTGGGCCACATGCCTTCAGTCTATAGTGATCCCATATTTCTAAGCCATTTGTATGCTGGTATATTTTGGGCAGCAACAGGGAAGAAATAATGTATGTAAAGTAAATATCAAAAATTAAAAAATAATCTTGTTTGAGTTAATGAATTGTTCAACGTGAAAAACTGTGTCATCATAATTACTGGAGTATCCGGTAGTGGAAAAACCGTAGTCGGTATGGCTTTGGCTAAACACCTTATGGGTTTTTTCTACGATGGAGATTCCTTTCACTCTGCATCCAATCTAACCAAAATGAGTTCAGGTATACCGTTGGATGATGACGACAGGATTCCCTGGTTGAAGTCTATTAATCGCCATATAAAAGATAGATTGTCCGTTGAAACATTAGTAGTAGCATGCTCTGCGCTTAAAGAGAAATATAGAATGTTACTAGGACAGGATATTGATCCATCTTTTGTTTTCTGGGTTCATTTACACGGAAGCTATGAACTCATTTATCGAAGAATGTCAGAGCGGGTAGGACATTTTATGACTCCAGAAATGTTACGTTCACAATTTGCAACTTATGAAAAACCAAAAAATGGCATATTCCTCAATGTGGATCAGGAGTTAAATGAAATCGTAAATGAAATTATTTCTAAAATGGAAGTGAATAAATCAGATGTCGGCCTGGTAGGACTTGGCGTTATGGGTACAAGTTTGGCGAGAAATATTGCATCCAAAGGGTTTACTATTTCTGTTTTTAATAGACATGTAGATGGCAAGGAGGAACATGTTGCAAGGCAAGTGGTTAATAAATATAAAGAACTGAATCAAGCAAAACCATTTGATGATTTGAAAGAATTTGTCACATCACTTAGATCGCCAAGGAAAATCATATTGATGGTCAATGCCGGCTCGGCAGTAGATGATGTCGTAAAGAGAATATTGCCTTTCCTCCAGGCTGGAGACGTTATTATAGAGGGTGGCAATTCCTATTATATGGATTCTGGTAAACGGCAAAAACAATTGGAAGAGGTGGGAATCCAATTTATTGGCACCGGAGTTTCGGGTGGAGAAGAAGGTGCACTAGTAGGCCCTTCGTTAATGCCTGGAGGAAGCAAAGCGGGGTATGAATTAGTTAAGGAAATTCTAACTTCCATCGCTGCCCGAAATAGTAACGGTGAGGTCTGTTGCGAATACATTGGCGATGGCGGTGCAGGTCATTTTGTTAAAATGGTACATAATGGTATTGAATATGCAGAAATGCAATTGATAGCGGAGATGTATAGTCACTTCAGATATGACCAAAATCTTGAGCCAGAAGCGATAGCAAAAATCTTTGATGAGTGGAATAGTGGCGAAGCAGCAAGTTACTTATTGGAAATTATAAGCGATATCTTAAGATTCAAAGATCATGATGGCGCACCATTGATTGATAAGATATCTGACGTGGCAGGAAATAAGGGCACGGGTAGTTGGACTACCAAAACTGCGTGTGATCTGGGAGTGTCTATACCATCAATGACAGAAGCATTGTTTTCAAGGTATCTTTCATCATGCCATGACGATCGTTTGAAATATTCCAAATTATATGCAATTAAAAATGCGTCAATATTAATTAACCGTACAGATCTTTTAAACACATTTTTGTTTTGTCGTATTCTAAATCACTATCAGGGGTTCAAGCTAATAAAAGAGGCTTCAGATAATTTTCAATGGAATATTAACACAGCTGCATTGCTCCGAATATGGTCTGGTGGTTGTATCATCCGCTCTGCTTTATTATTTAACTTTAGCAAAGGATGGTTGGATTGCAATGGAGATATAATGCAACATTCTTATTCGCAGAATTTGATCAACAGGCATTTTCCAGAAATAAGAGAAACGATTTCTAAGTTGGCATTTAGCTCAAGGCCATATCCTGTAGTTACTTCCTGTTTAGATTATTTCAAAGGCTTGACATCTTCGAGGAGCAGTGCTTACATGATTCAGGCTCAGCGAGATTATTTCGGTGCCCATACCTACAATAGAACGGATGATTCTTCAGGTTTATCTTATCACACCAAATGGTTTTGATAAAAATATGCATTCTTAAATTCCCACAAACAGTTTAACAACATTAAAATTATAATCATAAAAAAAAACATTTACAAGCCACTCGTTTTTATAGCACTACTGTGTTCCTGCTATGACGCAACGGCTCAATATGACCGTGTTGCAATGGATCGTGAATACATCATTTCGCTGACCTCTCAATGGAAAGGAGAACGTCTGCCAGATGGAAGACCTTTTGTATCGGATGAATTACTTGAAAGACTTAAGAAAGTCGTTCTGACTCATGCCTAGAGTGGGTTAAGAAAAAATAAGTTTAATAACCAGTACCAAGGAAAATGGATGATGATTAATACTGATAAAAACACGGTAATGACAGGGCGTGTTGTGACCGCTCAGTATATGCCACAAAGACCAGACTTTGGAGATGTGATTAGAAGGGTAGGACTGGCAGAGGGGCATGGTGAAAAAGCACAATCAAATGTTTGGCCGATAGAGATTCTTCGCGATGGTGATGTGTATGTGGCTGATGGTTTTGCGAAAGTTAATGAGGGCACATTAATTGGCGATCGATTAGCGAATTCCATTTATTCAAAATCAAAACGAGGAATTATATTTTATGGAACGGTTAGGAACATACAGGAAATAAAAAAAATTGATGGTTTTAATGGATGGATATTAGGTGATCATCCCTCAGCAAAAACGAAGTGATGCTAACTTCTATTAATGCACCTATCCGAGTAGGGGATGTTACCGTGCTACCAGGTGATGTTGTTTTTGCTAGCCCTTACGGAACTCTTTTCTTCCCAGCATATCTTGTTGGCGAAATCATTTTGGAAGCTGAGATCAGCAACCTACGTCACGTATATGGGATCATTCGGAATAAGGCTGGTGATTGGACTACCGGACAAATCGATAGTGACTATACTTCACAAATGACAAATGACCAAAGAGTTTTATGATCATTTGCGGAAATTGGCTGATGCTGATTTGGCTATGCCACGTAAAGAGTTGAACGAATACTTAGAAACGCATAAATAATATGGAAATGAAAAAGATAATTATTTTAGCGCTGTTTAATGTGACGCTATTTACATCCGTAATTGCTCAACCTTCTGACGAGATTGAGGTAACGGCAACGGCAGAAGCGCTTCGTAATGCAATGATTGATGCCGATAGAACTGCACTCAATAATTTAATAGCTGAAGAAGTCAGTTACGGACATTCAGGAGGTAAGGTTGAAGACAAAACTGCTTTTTTGGATGCCGTCCTTTCGGGAAAGAACGATTATAAAACAATTTCAATTTCAGCCCAAACTATCAAGATGGTTGGGAAAGACATCGCCATTGTGCGCCATAAATTCAATGCTGAAATTCTTACAGATGGCGAAATCCACAAGCCAGACTTGAATGTTTTACAGGTATGGCAGAAGCGAAAAGGTTCATGGAAACTAATAGCGCGTCAGGGATTTGTTCTGCCACCTCCAGCAAAGTAAAATTATTGCAAGAGATATGTAAGAAGATTGTTACCCTAAACTCATGAGCAGATGAAAAAAAATGTTTTAACTTTTATTCTTATAGCGTATAGCTATTTTTATACTGTTGCCCAGCAATCGACTCCTCAACAAATTTATCTCTGGCAAAATGGTGCACCCGGTTTTGAAAACAGAAAGGATGAACCAGAAGTACAAAAAAATGGATTAATTACAAATATTCATAACCCATCTATTACTTCTTACTTTCCTGAAAAGGCAAAAGCAAATGGAACAGCTATTGTGATTTGTCCAGGTGGAGGTTTCAGTAAGCTGGTTTATAATTCTGAAGGAAGAGACCCTGCCTTGTTTTTAAATTCATTGGGGATCACCGTGTTTGTGTTAAAGTATCGGTTGTTCAGGGAAGATAACTCTCCTTATTCATTCAAAAAGGAAATAAAGATGGATGTTTACCGTACTATGAGATTGGTAAGAAGCCGTGCTGCTGAATGGGGCATTGATAGTGAGAAGATCGGTATCATGGGCTTTTCAGCCGGAGGGGAGGTAGTGTCATTAGTTGCTTATGAAAAGGGATTAGGAAATCCCAATGCCAAAGATCCCATTGATAGATTAAATGGGAGACCTAATTTTCAAATCCTTATTTATCCCGGCCCATTGAATGTTCCTGAAGTTGTACCAGCAGATGCACCCCCTGCATTTTTATTAGCCGCCAATAATGATGAATGTTGTTCGGAACCATTACTTAAAATTACCAATGCTTACCGAAAAGCGAAAGGGCAGTTGAGTTGCATTTGTATTCAGTAGATAAACATGCATTTAACATGGGCTATCGTTCAACTTTTGCATCTATCAAGGGCTGGCCACAACGGTTGAATGATTGGTTACACGATAACGGTTATATTAAACAATAATACGAGGAGATTGCACATTGCCCCGATTATTGAGGTAAAAATAAAACTGAGTCTGACCGCAAGATGGTCTTTGAATTTGTGATTAAGAACTTTATCTTCGAGATCACCGTAGCAGAAATGGCGAGCCAAGTAAACCTTACAGAAATTTTTTTCTCGCGCTACTTCAGCAACCGCACACGCATAACTTTCATCACGTTTGTAAACGAAGTGCGCCTGAGTCATGCCGCAAATTACTGAGCGAGGATCAAATGAATATTTCTGAAGTATGTTTTGAATGTGGTTTTAACAATCTTTCCAATTTCAACCGGCAGTTTAAAAATGTATATCGGATATCGATTGACCTATCGGAAACAGTATCCGGGTAGGGTTGGCATAACCTAAGCCAGTAAAGTATCAGTTCTATATTGAATCCTTGTATCCCGAATAGATTAGTGATTAATTTGTAATAGTTTGTATTTTAGGCATTGGTATCTCTAAAAACTCAACTAGAGCAAGGCTCTTAGAGATGCTCTAGATTATTCCAAGTAGGGTAAAATGTATGAAAAGATTTATAGAAAGTATGTTTTTATTCATAATCGTAGGTTATGCCGAGGCCGCCACATCTTACATTTCGATCGAAAACAATATCGACTGCGCTATAGCCGCGGGGCAACAGAGAAGATGAGTCGTGTGGTAATAGATCGCTAAAAAATAATAATACTTAACATAAAAATATATGATCCGTAGCTTCCTCATTACAGCATTTTTGGTTGGTATTGCAACTACATTACTTGCCCAACGTTTTGGAAAAACTCTGAAAGATACCCCAGGCATTGTTTCCTACACCTACCGAAATAGTTTTCAGAAAGATGTTGCCGCTACGCTCGATACTATTAGGGCATTGGGCATAACTAACATTGAATTTTCAAACCTGTTTGGAAAAACGGCTGTAGAACTTAGAAAACTATTGGATGACAGAGGCATGAAATGCACTTCGTATGGCACAGGGTACGATGATCTTATGAACAAAACAAAACAAGCAGGTGAGAATGCAAAAGTATTAGGTGCTTCTTTTGTGCGTGTTGCATGGATTCCACACGACAACAAAATTCCATTCACTATTGATAATGTAAAAAAAGCAGTAGCTGATTTTAACACCGTTGGCAAACTATTGAAAGATGAATTTGGCTTAATGTTCTGTTATCACAATCATGGATATGAGTTTGCTCAGTATGAAAACGGCACACTCTTCGATTATATCATGAAGAACACCAACCCTGATTACGTAAGCTTTGAGATCGATATACTTTGGGTGTTTCATCCGGGTGCAGACCCTGCTAAGCTGATAAAAAAATATCCTAGACGTTTTAAACTGATGCACGTGAAAGATTTGCGCAAAGGTGTAGCGGGAAATTTTTCTGGAGGCACACCTGTTGAAAACGATGTGGCAGTAGGCAGCGGACAGATCGATATCCCTGCAGTTTTAAAGGCTGCAAGAAAATCAGCTATTCAAAACTATTATATTGAGGATGAAAGTCCTTCTATCAAAATCCAAGTGCCACAAAGTTTGGCTTATCTAAAAAAATTGTAAATAATATAAACTCTCACCTTATGAGCGATTCTATCAACAGAAGAATTTTTATCAAAAATATGTCATTGGCTGGCACTAGTGTATTGCTCTCGCCCATGGTATTATCTGCCAACAGTTTTTTTAGCGGTGCCCCGAATGATAAAGTTGTGATAGCTGTAATGGGCACCAACAGCCGCGGGCTTTTTCTAGCCAAAACATTTGCCAAACTTCCCAATGTGGAAGTAGCGTACATCTGCGACCCAGATAAAAATGTGTTAGATAAAACTATTGCTGAGATTGAAAAGATAACGGGCAAAAAACCAGTTGGCTTTGCTGATTTGCGTAAGCTGTTAGAACAAAAAGATTTTGATGGCTTGGCCATTGCAGCACCCGATCATTGGCATACCCCGGCTGCTATCATGGCGTTGCAAGCGGGTAAGCATGTGTATGTGGAGAAACCCTGCAGTCATAACCCTCGTGAAGGTGAGCTGTTGGTGGAAGCGTCCAACAAATATAAAAAGCATGTGCAGATGGGCAGCCAACGCAGAACGTTTATCAATGTAAAGACAATGATCAATCAGTTGCATACTGGCACTATTGGTAGGGTTTACTTTGCACGGGGCTGGTACACCAACAATCGCAAAACCATTGGCAAAGGCACTACCATAGCAGTGCCTGAAAATTTGAATTTTGATTTATGGCAAGGGCCCGCACCGAGAAGAGATTACAAAAGCAACTTGGTGCACTACAACTGGCATTGGTTCTGGCATTGGGGAACGGGCGAAGCCCTGAATAACGGAACACATGAACTCGATGTAATTCGATGGGGGTTAGGCGTTGATTATCCCACACAAGTTGTTTCCGGTGGTGGACGTTTTCAATTTCAAGATGATTGGGAAACACCCGACACGCAAACCATCACATACAATTTTCCGAACAACACAGCCTGCACGTGGGAAGGCCGCAGTTGCAATAGTTATCCATCGGAAGGCACTGGAAGGGGCGTAATATTTTATGGTGAGAAGGGAACAATCGTGTATCCTGGTGCCAATAGCTACAAGGTGTTTGATCCTGCCAACAAGCTGGTTTCGGAAGTAGTTGATGATACACCGTATGATGCCACCAACACCGTTAGTCCACTTGAAAAATTGGATGGACTTCATCTTCAAAATTTTTGCGAAGCCATTCGTGGCAACGAAAAAATTAACGCACCCATACTGGAAGGGCATAAATCTACTTTGTTACCGCAGTTGGGCAACATTGCTTTCCGTACCAATAGAGTGCTGAAGTGCGATCCCACTAACGGCCATATACTTAATGACAAAGAAGCGATGAAGCTATGGGCAAGGGAATATGAAAAAGGGTGGGAGATAAAAATATAAATGTGGCGGTAGGCTACAAAATTGAGTCTACGCGTTTATCACGGACAAGACTAAATAAAGAAAATTTAATCACTAAACCACAAACTGGTATATGCTTTGTGTTGCATATCCATGATTTATGTAAAAGTTTACAGTACATGTACAATATTCCTACCGGGGATTAATCTGACCTTTGGATCACTTCAGTTTCTCAAATAAATAATCTTTTATGAAAATACCTTCTTCGCCTAAAAAAATGACTTGGATCATTGGCCTGGTAAGTGGTGTCTCTGGAATTATTGGACACTTTTACTCGGTGCAGATTTTGAGTGAATACAATTACACTCTTCTGCTGGTAGGTTTTCTTGTGCTATTAGTTGGAACTACCTTTAAGGAGGCTTAGAGAATTGCATTGGCTGGCCCAGATAATTAACACGACAGTTGCAGAATGTTTATGCGTTATGTTATTAAGTAGCTCCCGCGAAAAACGGGATCAAATATTTGGTATCCGGCTTAGCCAATCCCTTTAGAATTTTTTTTTAGCGTTGGCTTTTAATAACGGAACCTTCATCATTCACTAATGGCTGGCTTGTCTGCCGAAGGTTTCCGTAGGCAGAGGCAGCGACACTCTTTGGGTAGGCGTTTAGCGTTGGCAGGTGTGGCCTGTACAATGTGTGTTGCTGCTTGAATTGATTGACATAGTGTAATGCCAGCCTATACGATAATTTTCTTTAGAACATCATAACAAGGATAAACCTCACCGCCAACAGACATGATCCCTTGCTTTCCTACAGTTTGATATACTGTTACAGAACTCGCACCAGATACAGTTAACTGACGAATGCTTTTCTCAGTCCAGTCGACAGCAAAATGAGTGACCTGTCTGGGGTCTGATTTTTCACCATTTGAAAGAAACTTTTGGTCAACCAAAGTGGCATACGGATTAAATCTCCTTCTTAATGTGAGCGGTGAAATGTGCATTGGGAATCCCGGATATATATTTTGAGCACTCTTCACAACATCCGCTTGCGCTTCAATAGTTTCGTTCAATGAAAGATCATCAAAAGCGTGTTCCTGCGGATGAATAGAGAAAGTAATAAAGTCTAAGCCACTAGGATGGAAATGATTTCGATTCAGTTCTGCAAAATTATAATCGGTTCCGGCACCGAATTTTACGTTAGGAAATTTCTCCTTTAGCTGTGGCACTAAATCAATAACAGCTTGATCAGTTATCGGTTTGTTTTCACTTAAGAGTATAATCTTCTTAGTGTTGATTCGATTTTGCAGACAGATTAAAACAAAAGCATTTATTTCTTCTTCAAATAGATCCGTTAAGTGAAGAGCAACTTCCAACCGTAAGTCCAGTGCGGTTGCATTTTGATAATCGATGGAAAGTTTCGAAACCCAACTTTCCTTTAGCGGATAAACTTCGATACGATAATGGCTAAGCTTCAGTTCTCTGAGTAAAGCGATGACACCCGGAGTAAGTTCGTCCGTCTCGGTAGATGCCCCGATGCCAATGGCAAGGAGTTTGAAATTTTGAGTGGTGGGTGTTGGTTGATTAATTTTCTGTTCTAAAATGACAGGAAGATTTGTTTTTGACTTGAAAATAATTTTCTGATTGACGGTATCATCTTTCAGCATTCTAACCGGAAAAGGTAAATCAATCGGAGTACAAAATGTTTTGAAAGAGGCATCTGTCCAGTTGCGTTGGTCTTCGGTTTCGAAAACATCGCCTTCAAAGGTGAGTTCGAACCAATGGTTATCAATAGCCCAATGAAATTCCTTAATACTCTTAAATGGATTTTCTGCGTCAACAAATTTTGGAAATACTGAATTAGTACTACTTCCGTCAGTATGAATGATTTTGCAAGGTTGGCCAACCGTTTCTTTAATGGGGTGGAGTACACATAAACCGGCTCGGTTTTTAAGAAGATCGGTTAATGCCTTTCCCTGAATTTCAAAAATAATTTCTCCTGCAGGCAATGCAGTGATAGAAGTTTTCCAATGAAAAATTGCGGTTTCATTTTTTCGATGAAAACAATCGTAGGTAATGCTAAAGAAATTGTCTTGAATATTGATCTGTTCGTTTTCAATATGCGCTTCAAACGTTGCCCAGTTTTCATCGCGCAACGCGAAATAAATCATACGCAGAATTTCTTTTTCTCCATACTTGATGTAGCGAAGAAACCCATTCTGGTACAGAACAGTAAAGGGACCAGCCTGTAATATTTTTTCGGTGTGCATCAATGTTTTATAAACTGATCAACATTTTCTTTCGTGATTTTAAGCAAACCCGTATTGATGGTGAACGGTATGTTGGTGATGCCCGCCTTTCTGTCGTTGCTGGAGAGTTTGTTTGTTTTGTGTACCATGTCGTAGAGAAACTGCGCACTATACCAACCATACCAAATGAAGAGTTCACGTTTTTGTCCGGCCAGCAATTGAATGGTGTCATTCTTTTCTAATTCCATCCAAGCCGGAATTTGATAGTTCGCCCAAAAGCCGGTGCCGATTATTGCAAATTTTTTTCTCACGGAGGTCATGTACATGGGTAACTCATTTTTTTTCTCACGGAAATCACGGAATACACGGAAGCAAGATTTCCGTGAGAAAAATTTATTCAATCAGTCTGGATATTTAGTTTACAATTCTTATTATGCTTATTTTATCTTCTAATATGGAGACATTGAAATTAACAAGTATTCCAACTTGCTTATTTGCCAGCCGAAGGTACGTTAGTAACTGTTTCTTATGGACATCATGTAACATCTCGATAGATTTTATTTCAATGATCACTTGGTCTTCCACTAATATGTCCATCCTAAATCCGAGTTCAAGTTCTTTGTCCTTATAAATAACAGGAACACCCACCTGAGAACGCACTTCAAGCCCGATGCTTTTCAGTTCGTGTATCAACGCAACTTCATAGACACTTTCCAATAGTCCAGGGCCAAGTTCTTTGAATACAGTAAAGATTGCGCCTCTTATCTTAAATGTTAATTCTTCGGCTATCATGGTTTCTCAAAAAAGGTAATAATTACTTTCTCACGGAAGTCACGGAATGCACGGAATTTTTTTTGACGGTTAAGCTTTTCCGTGATTTCCGTGTTTTCCGTGAGACATCTTTACATTCCAGGAACTCCAAACTTCTTCGAAGCATCATCAATCACCAGTACCCAATCCTTACCTTCTTTCGGAGGAGTGAATGAATTTGTTCCATTTCCTTTCACGGATTTTGCTTCGATCGCTTTCCCCGTGCGCACATCAAACCACCAGATGTTTTTTGTGGCTCCGGTAATTTTAGAAAGATTTATTTTCACCGATTTATTTTGGGGTAGATAAATCATGGCGTATGATCCTTCGGCATCTCTTGTAGTGTAAACCAAATCAAGATAGCTATTTCCCACTGATGATTTGATCATGCTTTGATCTGCAATGCGTGAAGTATATGGTCTCGACAACATCAGTTTTTTTAAATACTGCATTTGATTTGCGGCCTCTGCCCGCGCAGCTTTTTTCCATCCGATAATCGTATCTCCTGGATTGATAGGAGGGTAAAGTTCTTGATTTAAAAATTGCCAGATTTGATGATGCCCATACGTTACACCACACGCGCCTACAAAGATGCCGCGATAGATTCTGGCGCGCACATCATAAGCATTAAAGTATCCGCGTTGTCTTGTCCATTTACCATCCCAAGGATTTACCGGATGATCTTCATAGCAAGGCTCCATATCAAGCGTTGGTTTTGTGGGCTTAAATGCTAAGTCTTCCATTACCCAACGCCACGGATCAGTCTCTCGTGCGCCATGACCCGATTGAAACGCATTCATATCCAACCAAGATTCGTTGTGTATGTAGTTCGTTGTGCGAAACTCTCCACCGGATGGATGATAGGTAATGAAAGCTTCTTTGCCCAATACATCTTCAATACCTTTCGCCATGGCGCGCCATATCGTTACATCGCTATGGTCTTTTTCTACGCCATCTGTTTTTCTCTTGTAAACAGCAGGGCGGTCTCCTCCTAAAATCCAAATAATGTTCCATTGTTTTGCATACCGTTTTGCAAGAATGCTTCCGTATGTTTCAGCATTTTTCTCATTGAAAATAACTGGCCCTTCGCCCCACATCAGGGTTACTTTATCTCCCCAGGTTGGAAGCAAACCTATATAGATTCCTTTTTCCGCTGCTTTGTTTATGATAAAATCAACATGATCCCAATAATCATATTCATAAGCATTTGCAGGATTGTTTCCAGGAGTAACCAACAATTGCGTTGGGTCTTCATTGTTTAATGGATAGTCTCCATAGCGATTGGGCTCACGCACACCGTTAAATTCTGCCAACGCTACCGCTTGCAGTACATTAAACCCTTGCTCGCTTCGGATGTTGATAAACTCCTCTGCTTCTTCACGCGTCATGCGGTGAAAGAGCTCCCAATCTGTATCGCCCAACCAGAAGAAGGGCTTGTCATCTTTGGTTTCCAGAAATTTATTATTGGTACTTACTTTGATTTGAGCTTGCCCAGCGTGCATGCACAAGCATGCAAAGGCGATGGAAATCAGTTTTAGTCGAAGCATATGGTAGTAGGTTTTGTATTAGGTTTAGAAATTCAACAATTTAATATTAGTTAGTTGAAGGTAGTTTAGTCATTACCTCAACTTGGTATTTTACATGCTCGCGAGCTAGCACGACAGGGAGATTATCGCCCAATTGTATGCATTTTACCCCAAACTCAGTTGCCTTCTTGACAAGCTCTGCTTCTGTCATAGAGGTTGAAGTCAAATCTTGATCGGCTCCTGCCGCCCAGCCATACGTAAAACTGCTAATTCCAAGAACCATACTTGCTCATGATTAAACGCTACAATTATAGTCTTGATTTTCAATTGTTTGTTAGTCATTTTTCACCAATGTAGATGCTATCTTTACAGTATTTGATAAATTCAGTTCCTAATCAGTCCATATTATACATATGCTAAAACCCTCTCAAAAACATCATTTGCTTAAGATCATTCCGTCATCGGAAAATAGCATTGTCATCAAGGGCGACTCCATCGCTATTAATAATCCCTGGCATTTCCACCCCGAGATTGTACTGTTGTACTGGATCAAAGGAAGAGGCACTAATTTTATCGGAAACTCCATACGACAAATTGAGGAAGGGGAGATTCTTCTATTGGGAAAGAACCTACCTCATATCGGCAACGTGATCGTGAATATTATTTGCAGAGCGAAGATCAAATTCCCGAGAGTATTGTCATCCAGTTTAAAGAAGACTTTCTAGGTGAAACTTTCTTTCAACTGCGGGATTTTCAGCATATGGGTGAAATGCTTCACAATGCGTTACGAGGAATTAAGTTTATCGGTACTACCAAGAAGGCAATAGAGAAAAAGCTTCATGCGATTAAAGACACACGTGGTGCAGCATCCATAATCATGCTGCTCTCTATTCTTGATTTGATGGCGCGGTCCAATGAATATATCTACTTGAATGCCGCGCACTATGCCAGTGAAGTTCATGAAAGGGCTTCCCAGAAAATCAATAAAGTATATCATTTCACTATTGAGCATTTTAGAAAGCCTATCACTTTAGCAGAGGTAGCTTCACTTACCAACCATTCACCAGCCGCATTCTGCAGATACTTTAAAACGCGAACGCGCAAAAGTTACTTTCAATACCTGACTGAAATAAGAATTGCCTTTGCTTGTGAACAGTTGAGAGATGGGAATCTGGATGTAGGACAAGTTTGTTTAAATAGTGGATTTAACAATCTTTCTAATTTTCATAAACAGTTTAAAAAAATTATCAAATCAACACCTAGCGAGTACCAAAAGAGAAGCATGATGAAGTTGCTGACTGTGGTATAAATTAAACAGCTTGAAGAGGATGATTTTTTGTGCAAATCAAAGGGTAACTTTGAGTTAAAAACTTCCCCTTTTTCTAAACGTGTAGGACGCTATTGAGGTTAGAATATAATCCTGTAATGTATTTTCAGCTTTTTTGCAAAAATTGATAGAGGCACTAAGGGTAACGATTGAAAAACGGGTCTTAGTCAAAATTCACTTATACTGTGCATATCGATAAAACATCTACTACTGATTTCTCTGCAGGCCAAAGTGAAAAGCCATTGATGCAGCCACAGATCCAAGAGTCCAACTCATCAGTAGGATATGGACTAGGTGTAAATATCTGCGATCTTAACCAAGATGGCTGGCCCGATGTATACGTATCAAATGACTTCATGTCCAATGATTTAATATGGATTAATCAACAAGATGGAACGTTTAAAAATAAAGCGGGTGAATATCTAAAACATCAATCCCATAATGGTATGGGCAATGATGTCGCTGATTTTAATAATGATGAACTGGCCGATATCATTGTGGTCGATATGCTTCCACCTGGGCATCAACGCCAGAAGATGATGACCCCTGGCCAGAACTACGACAATTTTAACATGTCAATCAATCTGGGGTATCAGCCACAGTATATGCGCAACACACTTCAACTCAATCGAGGAAAATGCGATGATGGAAAGGTATTGTTTAGTGAAATTGCATTCATGGCTGGCGTTAGTAGAACAGATTGGAGTTGGGCTCCTCTCTTTGCAGATTTTGATAATGACGGCTGGAAAGATTTATTTATCGCCAATGGATATCGTAAAGATGTTACCAATCTTGATTTCATTTTTTTTGGCCTTCAAAGTAACAGTCCGTTTGGAACCCCGGAAGTTCGAAAGAAGAAATTTGGTAAGGAGCTTGAGGAGCTATCGGATGTAAAGCTTACGAATTATATTTTTCGCAATACAGGCACACTTACTTTTGAAGACAAAACAAAAGCTTGGGGCGTTGAGTTGCCTACATTCTCAAATGGTGCTGCGTATGCCGATCTTGACAACGATGGCGATTTAGATTTAGTGACGAACAATATCGATCAGGAAGTTATTTTGTATGAGAATACGATTAGCAGTCAAAAAGATAAAAATCATTTTATCCGAATTCAACCGAAAGATATTGGCGTATTCAATCAAAAAATTTGGATATACACAACTGGGAAAAGTCAATTTCAAGAGTTAACTCCATATAGGGGCTTTCAATCGAGTGTAGCAGCGTATGCACATTTTGGTTTGGGTTCTGTAGTCACAGTGGATTCCGTTATAATTGAATGGAGTAATAATACGGCAAGCAAGTTTTATAATGTAAAAGCAGATACAACACTCATTTTTACAAACGAAATCACAAAACCTTACCGACATGATGTGCCGGCTCCGAGTGTTATAGCTTTTCAAAAATTTAATCCACTGTTTTATCAGCATCGCGAAACAAGTTTGCCCGATATAAAGAATACCAGAACATTGTTGCATGAGCTTACCCGATTCGGACCTTGCCTGGCTTCTGGAGATGTAAATAAAGATGTGTTGGATGATTTCTTTGTTGGCGGAGAGAAGGGAAGTGCTTCTCATTTATTTATGCAACAAACAGACGGAAAATTTTCTTCTCGTTTGATGGATATCGATTCGCTGCATGAGGATGGGGCTTCTCATTTTTTCGATGCTGATGCCGATGATGATTTGGATTTATATGTAGGTGGTGCTTGCTCTATCGGCACGGACAACGCTTCTCCTCACCAACTTTTTATGAACGATGGAAAAGGTAATTTTTCACGTTCTCAATTTTTGCCCGACATAAAAACTTCAGCTTCGTGTGTCGCCAGTGCCGATTATGATGGTGATGGCGATCTTGATTTATTTATTGGAGGAAGAATACTTCCAAATCAGTATCCATTGTCTCCACGAAGTTATATTTTAAGAAATGACAATGGGAAATTTATTGATTTTACGTCTACTATCAATTCTTCGTTAGAAAATCCTGGCGTAGTGACCTCAGCAGTATGGGCTGACGTTGACAACGATCATAAGCCAGACCTTGTTCTGGCAGGCGAATGGATGCCGATCAGGATATTTAAAAATACGGGTTCTACCTTTACTGAAATATCAAAAGAGTTAGGTCTTGAGAATTCTAATGGCTGGTGGAACTGTGTAAAGGCCGCAGATGTAAATGAAGACGGATTCATTGACATCATCGCGGGCAATACAGGAAAGAACTCATTCTTTCAACCGACTCTAAAAGACCCAATTCAAATTGTGGCAAAAGATTTTGATAAAAGCGGATCGATGGATCCGGTTATCACGTATTTCAATCCGATTGAGAAAGATCGCTTTATGGTCCACAATCGTTTGGTGATCATCGATCAGATACCTTCCATAAAAAGACGATTTGGAAAATTTTCAGATTATGCAAAAACGCCTTTCGATAAAGCCTTTACAAAAGATGATGTAAAAGGTGCCTATATTGGAAGCGCCTACTC
>JAYVPS010000212.1:0-53600 GCA_043757225.1 Cytophagales bacterium
TCTGGGGGTAAATCCCTCGCCTTAAGGCGAAGACTTTAGTATATTTTAAACAAAGTTTTATGCATTTTGTCTCGACTGATTTTCTCCCGCTTGTGAACCCGAGGCTATGCATTACTTCAGTCGGCTTTTAGCCGAAACACAACCCCTCGCCTTTAAGGCGAGGGTAGTTTAGTTTTTGATATGTTGGAAGAATTTTTAAGTCTTAAAAAAATCCTCCAATGAAAATTCACTGGAGGATTGTAATTATTGAAAACTGTTATTGCACAATCTTGCGTACACGATTGGTGCCATCGGTGATGTAAATATCTCCAATTGCATCAACAGCAATGCCCGTAGGTTGATAGATAGAAGTAAAAGGGCCTAGGCCATCTTTGTATTGATCACTAATATTTGGTCGGCCAGCTACTGTTGTTACTACACCGCCAGGTGTTATTTTACGAACCAATCCATTGTTATAATCAGCCACATATAGGTTGCCAGAAGCATCTAAAGCTAAGCCGGATGGGCCGGCAAAACGAGCTGCGGTACCTGTACCATCGACAAAGCCACCGGCACCGTTATTTGCAGGGCTAGCACCAGCGAATGTGCTAACGTCAACAGTACCTTGTATAGTCACTTTACGGATACAGTTATTTGTGTAGTCGGCTACTAATAAAAAGTTACCTCCGGGTTCAACTACAATTCCATCTGGAAAGTAAAATGCAGTGCCAGTGCCTACTCCATTCAAATAATTGGAAGTTGCATTACCAGCGAGAGTTATTACATAGCCTCCTGCTGATCCTCCAGGATAAATGGCGCGCACCAACGAGAACCAACGATCTACAACATACAAATTGCCAAACCCATCGAAAGCCAAACCACGAGGCTGGTCAAATTGAACGTTGGAGACATTCGTTCCATCATTATTGCCATCACCAGAATAAATGCTACCAGCATAAGTACTTACATAACCAGTTGAATTAATCTTACGGATGTGATTGTCTCCACGGTCGGATACATAAATATTGCCGGTGGTCTTATTCACGGCTACTCCCCAGGGTTGATTCATTTCTGCGGATACCCCTTGTCCATCCAAATAATCAAAACCGCCATCTCCACCAAGAGTGCTAACAATACCATCTTTTGTTATTGAACGAACACGGTTGTTGGCAAAATCGGCAACAATCAAGTTGCCCGAATTATCAAATGCTAAGCCTGCAGGTGTATTGAACTGAGCTTTCAAACCAATGGCATCATTATAACCTTGTGTGCCATCGCCCGCAAAAGTAGTTACGGTAGCATATTCGGTAAACGTACCTTTGCTGGCTGTGTTAGCACCTACAGTAACAGTAATTGTGCCTGCACCGCTAGCACCCCGTGGCACAAGCACGGTTAATGAAGTAGAGGATACATTAGTCGGTGTGGCAGTTTGCACACCACAGATTTTCACCACGTTGTTAGCAGCGTTGGTACCATCAAAGTTTGTTCCTATAATGGTTACTGAGTAGCCTACGCCTCCGAACTCGGGCGTAAAACTAGTGATCGATAAAGCGACAATAGTAAGTGTGTAGCTAGCAGATGCCTGCACATTTTTTCCCGCTAAGGCAGCCTGTGTGGCGGTTACAGTAGCCGTGCCAGCAGCAACTGGCGTGATGGCTCCTGTAGTAGGGTTAATGGTTGCCACTCCTGTACTTACACTTTGATTGCTGATGGCGTATGTAATAGCGCCACCTGCCGTGATAGACGAAGTTGCAATGTTGGTGCAGCCAGTTGTGCAGGTAAGCGCAGTGGGCGTAGCGAACGTAAGCGTGGGTGTAGGGTCAATGATAACGATGGTAAGTGCATACGAAGCCAAGGCCTGTGTATTTTTTCCCGCCAAGGCAGTTTGGGTAGCCGTTACCGTGGCTGTACCCGATGCAATTGGTGTAATGGCACCTGTAGTAGCGTTAATTGTGGCTACCCCCGTAGCCACGCTTTGGTTACTGATGGCGTAGGTAATGACACCACCTGTCGGGATTGACGATGTGGCGGTGTTGGTGCAACCTGTTGAGCAAGATAAAGTAGATGGAGTGCCAAACGTAAGCGCAGGCGTTGGGTCAACCGTTGGGTTGTCTTTCTTGCAAGCGGAAAGCGTGCATAGAAATGCAACTATGGTTAAGACAATAGAACTACTGATAATTGTTTTTTTCATTTTTGGTTTTTTTTTGTTTGTGAACGATTATTTTGATGCCGTAAAGCAAACAAGAAGAAAAACTTATTCCCTCCACTAAAAAGGGGATTTTAAAAAATCCTAAAAAGGGTGATTTATGGAAGGCGACATTTTTGTTAAAACTTCTTGCTACTTTTCAGGCATGAGGGTACGTGTTTTACTAATGCCATTTTTTGTTTTGCTGCTGTTGAACGCGCAAGCACAAGCGCCTAGGCCAATTCCAACTTCATCGCTCCACCACTTTGTAGAAATAGATTCGTCTGGTTTGTTATATATAGATACTTCATCTTCACCCAAGTTTCTTGAACTGCCGCCCTCTTCGTTTCGCTCCGCTACAGAAGTTTCAAAACAATTTGTGAAAACTACTTATTACACAAACTATTTTTATTTCTCTGTTTATAATGATGGTGAAAAAGATTTCAATCTCTCATTATTTTCAGCCCCTGGCGGAGATACGCGGGCTTGCAGAATTAATACTCATGGAGAAATAATTATGGAATTAAAACCCGTTACTCACATCACCTTCCCAGCTACAGCAAAAGATATTTTTTCGATCAATATTCCGCCTGATTCCATTTATTATTTCACTATCAAAGTAACTCCAGTTACCATTTTTAATTTTAGAGGCACTGAAATTTGGGCGATACCTACTAATGATATCCCTACTTTTTTTTCTGTTTATACAAATTCGCATAGAGACTACGCCATGGTTTACATGATACTAGAAGGCATGTTATTTATGATGCTTTTATATATACTTGCTCAATTTATTCATGTAAAAAAACCAGAATACGGTTACTATTCAGCCTACATTTTTTTTGTAATGTGCTTTGCTGCCCTTCGCGCGATTGAGATTTTAGAAGTGAATGAAGTGCTTGGTTTGGGCAAATGGTTTTCTTACATCAACGACATTTCACAACTACTTGCGTATTGCATGTACTTCCCTTTTCTGCGGCACTATCTCAACACAAAGCAAAATGAGCCAAAACTCGATCGGCAGCTTAGTGTATTTTCGTTCGCACTAATTGTGTACATCTTTGTCTATTGGGTTTTTAAATGGAACGATTGGAAAACCATTGGCTGGCACAGTTGGAACATAATGCGTGTACTGTTGATAGCCATGGTAATTTATCTCGCCACGAAGGTTTGGAAAATGAAACAACCGTATGCCTTTTACCCAATTATAGGTGGCTTATCTTTTACTTTTCTTGCCTTGCTGGCAATGGCCTTCACTATTTATGGAGAGTGGATTCTTCAATTTCCATATCCCTTTAACTATGCGGTTTTCTATTATTTTGTCGGAATTATTATCGAACTGATATTTTTTTCGCTTGGCTTAGGCTTTAAACATAGAATGGACGAAGTGGAGAAAGTAGAAGCTCAGCAAGCTCTTAGGCTAGTGGCAGATCGCCAAGAATTTGAGCGCTACAAATCCATGACCGAAGCTCGGGAAACCGAACGAAGCCGAATAGCAAAAGATCTTCACGATGGCATTGGAGGGTTACTATCTGGCGTAAAAATTTCGTTGGCCAATATGCAAACTCGACTGGGTTTAAAAGCCGATGATCAGTTAGTCTTTGCCCGCTCTTTGGATATGCTCGATGGCTCGGTGCAAGAATTGAGAAGAGTAGCTCACGCCATGATGCCTCCTTCGCTGGAAGTGTTTGGATTGAAAACTGCTTTGCGCGATTATGTAAAATCGGTGGACAGTATGAAAACCATGAAAGCTGTTTTTCAAGTAGTGGGCGAAGAACATAAGTTGGCAAGTGAAAACGAATTGATTGTGTATCGCATTGTTCAAGAATTGATGAACAACATATTGAAGCACGCACAAGCAACAGAATGTTTAATCCAACTGGCTTACTTACCCGATCAACTTTCTATTACGGTGGAAGACGATGGTAATGGATTCGATTCCCAGCTTGAAAAAAAAGGCATGGGATGGATCAATATCCGCCAGCGTGTGGAGTTTTTAAAAGGCAGCTTGGATTTAAACACATCTGAAGGCAACGGCACGTCAGTTCAAATCAATATTCCGTTCGCTTAAACCGTATCCCCGAAAAGGGGGATTTTTAATTCTAGTATTGCCTATGGTAAAAAGTTTATTCAACTTTAGCCTGTCAATAGTTTACTTATGTCAATCCGTGTTTTTATTGTAGACGATCACCCGATGGTGATAGAAGGGCTTAGCACCATGCTTACCAATCAGCTAGAAATTGAGCTGGCGGGCTTTGCCACTACGGCCAATTCATGCCTTGGTTTTTTTGTGAACCAAACTGCCGATGTTATTTTAATGGACATTAAGCTGCCCGATAAAAGTGGTATGGAATTATGTTCGCTTATAAAAGCAAAATCGCCCAATACAAAGATTATAGCACTCAGCAATTTAGATCAACTTAGCTACGTTGAGCGAATGAAAGAAAACGGTGCTGCGGGTTATCTATTAAAAAATACACCACTTACAGAATTGGTTAATGCTATAAAAGCCGTACACAAAGGCGAGAGCTGGTGGCACTACCTAGAAAAATTTAACAATCAGATGGAAGCCAGGAATGTGTTGCTTCTTACCCGCAGAGAAAAAGAAGTATTGAACCTAATTGCCGATGGCCTTACTAACAACGAAATTGCCGATAAACTTTTTGTGAGCGCCAGTACCATAGATTCTCACCGCAAAAATTTGATCTCTAAACTTAATGTGAAGAATACAGCCAACTTAGTTCGCTTTGCGCTTGAGAACAAAATTATTGGGAGTCATATTTAATTAACAATTAAAAAATTTTATAAAATTATTCTCATTATGAAAATTGTAAATACAGGAATAATCTCCCTTCTCATTTTTTCTTCAGTAGCATTTGTGCAATCTGACGTGTTTAACGACCTCGGTGTCACAAAAAATGAGACACAAGACTACATCCTTAATGGTGTTACCTATGGGGCTGTGTCGATACCTGAAAAAGCGAAGACTATCTCAATCGCCAACCGCCCCATGATTGTCAAAGCCATGGCAGCGTTTGCAAAAAGCTACGTTCAAACATCACTTTTCAAAAACCAGTATGCAGAATGGTGGAAAGGCCAAGAGCCTAACAAACCCCAAACACCAGAAGAAAAAGCAGCAGAACGCAAGCGACAAGAGGAGGATGCAAAGAAACAACAAGCGGAATCGTTAGCTATTACGAAAAAGCAAATGGCCGAAACGAAAGACCCCGCCATGAAAAAAATGTATAAGTCAATGCTTGATGCCTCTGAACAATCCAACGCGGCAACGCAGACACCCGAATACAAAGAAATGATGAAAAAAGTGATGGACGTACAAATCCAAGTGGAAGCTGAGGAGTACAAAACTAAATTGGCAGAGTACCAAACCAAGTTAGCTAAATGGCAATCTGAAAAAGATCCAACTGTTTTAGTCAAAGCAAATCTTCAAAGGCTATTGACCGAAACCGAAGGAGTTGATTTTGCTGCGAAGCTAACAACCAATCAATATGGCCAAAAGATTTTTGTGAACGAGGAGTACGAATCGAAAAGTAGTTATTGGAAGCAAAGCTATCGTGCCGGCAAACCAACAGTAGATGCGGCTCGGGTTATTGCAAAGCAATGGCTGAGTGAATTGAAGTGAATTAAAAATTTCGCCAACTGGCCATGACTAACCCTAAAAAGAGACTTCAGCTCTTTATCGTAATTGCCGTGATACTATTGGCCGGAGGAACTGCCCTTGTTTTAACTAAACCACAAAATTTAAAAGAGCTTGAAATCTATACAGGTATACTTGAAGAAGTTGAGGTCAAAAGTATTGAGGATGGCGCTGTCGAGCGAGCAATAATAGATATCCTTTCCTTCAAATTAAATGGACTGGATATTAAATTTGGAATTCACGAGCAATACAAATCGTATGATAAGTACTTGCAAAACTTACACGTAGGCGATACTGTTAAGTTGTATTATGAGAAATGGGGAGCGAACTCTGAGGGTTTCAATCTCTACGTGGAACAAATAGAAAAGAATGGAGTTGCCCTTATCGATGTTACAGAAAGAAATAGGAATAATAAAATTGCTGGCTTTGTTTTCCTATCAGCCAGCTTTGTTTTCTTAATTATAAGTAGTTGGTTTTACGTCACAAAAGTTAGAGTCTAGCATTCGTCTTTTGTTGGCTTCAATTATTATTTAATATATTGTGACACCACAAAACCTGAGAATTGCAATTTATGAGAATAAAACCTTTTTTATGTCTTTTTGTAATTGCCAGCCTTGGCACAAGCTGTTATATAAGTAAGCCGTTGGCAGTAGAAGTTCGTGTCTCTGTTAACACCAATTTTCCTGTGATCATAAAGAATGAGGGGAGTTCAAATTTTGTGGACAAGCATACTGAGGCAGAATATCGAACGGCTTATTTAAATGAACTGATGAAAGAACTTACGGTTAACCATATTTTAGTCGACAATTCTTCCCCAGAATTCTTAGTGCAAATTAGCTCGCTCGACTTAACGGAGAGTACTAAGCTAGATACAGTTAAGGACGCAAAATCAAAAGACAACGGATTGATTAGAGACTTAACTCAAGCCGGATTTAAAACGTACGGCACCGTATCAAGAACAGGCGAAACGACAACCCACAAATGGGAAGCAGATAAAGGAAAAAACGAAACTTTTACCAACAACCAAAACCTTGAGCAAATGATAGAAGGCAAGAACAAAGACAATACCGTCTATCGTGAGAAAGCTTTTAGCGAGGATGAATTTGTCATTCAGTCGGGGGTCTGCGGCCGGAGGGCTGCTGTTCGCATCACCCATGAAATTGAGAAGTTGTTGAAGAAATAAGACATTAGTATTGTTCTGCCTTCGTAGCAAAAATACTTTCAAGGCTGAAAAAAAAAATTAACCAAGTGGTGCTACCACTGGGGTGATCAACCAATCTGCATGAAATTACAGGAATCCATGAGACTCAATTATTTATAATACTTCAATATTGGGTACTCTACTGGTTTGGCATTAACGCCAAGTTTTTCAAGATATTCATCAAAGTAATTCCAGGTTACAAGCCCATCGTCCGATTCTGGTTCAAGTAAGTAAAAAGCAAGATTGCCTAAGGGCTGCGCTAAGTCAACGCGGTAATCACCTTTGGCGGCTGTACGTTTTGCCGCAACAAATTTTCCCGTGGCACGTGCCATCAAATGACCTTCAAATTTTCTTTCTGATTTAGTAAATTTTTCAATTTGGAAAACCTCGCCTTCAACTTTTTTTGATTGAGAAAGAGTGGTAACTTTTATCCCATGCTTTTTTAAATTTTCAGCAATCTTTGAAAGGGCGGCAGGTATAATATATCCTCTTGGCAACGTACTTTCTACCTCCGCTTCAAATTTAGCGTGATAATCAACCCCATGGTAGGTGGTAATTTTTGCTGTGCGGGAATAGCTTACTTTCCCTTCCGCATTTGTATAGGAAACATAATCGTAGGTAGGCAGATCTTCTATTTTTTCGAGAGGAACCATTCTAAAGCGAACACCCTTTTTGGTTTTGCCAGCTTCTGACATTACTTTTTGGATGGTTTGATTATCAGCTTTTTTAACGAGTTCTTTAATCATTGAAGAGTTCGTATTCGTGTGCTCAAGAATCTCCAAGACGAAATGATACGTTGTATTTATGCGTTGGTAAAAACGTTCGTGAGCAAAAGCTTCACTAAGAATGGCAAGTCGATTTCGCAGACTAAATTGATTTACTAAATAGCGTGGATGATGATTATAGGTATAGAAATTTTTAGGCGGCCAGGCTTCACTTACCTCGTAATCACCGTATGGGCCAAAGTTGAGATCATACTTAGCCTTTACGGTTTTAGAAATAGGTTTTAGAATGTTGTTTACATTATAGTTATAGGTGCTTGCCTCACCGGCATATTGATAGCTGGGAGCCCAAGTTAAATTCCAGGCATGCCATGTTCCGTTAGTAGTATGGAGATCTACAAAAAGTGATGGATCCCATGGGAGAATGATCTTTTCAAAGAGCCCATTGGTTTCAAAGGCTTCCATTTTTATGCCATCACGATTAAGATCCAGACCTTGACTATTTTCTCGTATGCCCACTTCCAATGGACTATCTTCCTGTGAAGGTCTTCTTCCTTTCTCCATTTTATCATTGCTGTCGGTATTGTAAATTGGAGCAAAGAGAATAATTTGATTATCTAATAGATGCTTTTTGTCGCCCAATAAAATATCGCGCATCAAAAGCAACGTAGCTTCCTTTCCTTCAACTTCTCCGGCATGGATGTTTCCCTGAATATATACCACAAGCTTCCCGCTTGCAGCGGCTTCTTCTTGTGTTGTAATTTTTGGTCGGGCCAAAATAGCCACGGGTATTTCTTTGCCCTCCATACTTTTACCCATATTGATCAAATGAAGATCATTGGATTGCGCTTTAAGTGCATTTAAGAAACTCATAACTTCAGCATAGGTGGAAGTTTTTATAAACGTTGACTTTTCAGGAGTGGTGAGGAGGGATTCGCTCAATTGAGTTTGCGAAAAGGCTACATTGGTAAGTAGCAATAGAAAAGTGATCTTTTTCATTTGTGAATAAGTTGAAGCGAAAAATACAATTTTGGATTGGAAGGGAAGCAGCCGTTTAAATAAAAATGCAGCTCTAAGAAGCCGCTTGTTACTGTAGTGGTTTATTTAAAGGACCAAAATAGAAAGAAACGAACTTCTGAGTGAAATGCTTAACTTCTTTTTAACTTCGCCCCCATGTCAGAAAAAAAACTTTTCCTTCTCGATGCGTATGCTCTTATATACCGCGCACATTTTGCATTTACAAAGAATCCGCGCATCAATTCCAAAGGCATTAATACCTCTGTTCCGTTTGGGTTTACCAATACATTGCTGGAAGTACTTCAAAAGCAAAAGCCCACTCATATTGCGGTGGCTTTCGATACTTCTGCTGCAACTTTCCGCGATGAGATTTTTGCTGAATATAAGGCTACGCGTCAAGAGACCCCGGAAGATATTCGATCGAGCGTACCAAAAGTGAAGGAAATTATCCGCGGTTTCAACATCCCGATTTTGGAGTTGGATGGGTACGAGGCCGATGATATCATTGGCACCATCGCTAAGCGAGCTGAGCAAGAAGGCTTTACCGTTTATATGATGACACCCGACAAAGACTTTGGTCAGTTGGTTTCAGAAAAAGTCTTGCTTTACAAACCCGCTTACATGGGTAATTCTGTGGACATCCTTGGGCCAAAAGAAGTTTGTGAAAAATGGGATATTGAAAATGTATCTCAAGTAATAGATATTCTTGGTTTGCAAGGCGATACTTCGGATAACATTCCCGGCATACCAGGCGTGGGCCCCAAGACCGCAGCGGAATTACTTAAGCAATACAAAACAGTTGAAAATGTAATAGCCCATTCAAGTGAATTGAAAGGAAAACTCAAGGAGCGTGTGGAACAATTTGGTGAGCAAGCGTTACTCTCAAAAAAATTGGCCACCATTATTCTCGATGTGCCTGTGCCTTGGAATGAAGAAGATTTAATTTACACAGGCCCGGTGGCCGAGAAGTTGAAGCCCATTCTCGAAGAGTTGGAATTTAAGACCATGACTCCACGTATTTTTGCCAGCACTTCGGGCGCAACGCCAGCACAAATTCCCAATGCACCCAAAGCAGCGCAACTTTCTATGTTTGGCGGAAAAGAGGAATCAACTTCATCCGAAGATGTCATCGAGAGTAAATCATTCGACCCTGCCTTAGTTAAGTATCAAAAATTAAATGAACAAGAAGCAAAAGCATTGTCACAGAAGATAAAAACGCAAAAGGAATTTTCTTTCGAAGTTGTGACTGACCAAGTTGAAAATTTTGATTATAATGTAAAGGAACTAATCATTTCTTATTCTTCAGGTGAAGCGTTCCATATTTCAGATCAATCAATAAGGGAATTTAAAGATGCTTTTGCGGACGAAGCAATTACAAAAGTTGGACACAATATTAAGCAGCCTATTTTAGCGTTGAAGAAAATGGGTATAGAAGTACGCGGTACTTTGTTTGATACTATGCTGGCGCACTATTTGATTGAGCCGGAAGCCTCCCATGATCTTGGTATTATCTGTAATCAATATTTGGGATACCAGCTTGCTTCAGAAGAAAATTCAACTGCATCATTTGAACGAGTGGATCAGTCTTTACAATTGAAACAAAAATTGCAAAAGGAATTAGAGAAACGTGGCCACTCACGTCTGATGCGCGATATAGAAATGCCATTGATGCATGTACTGGTCGCTATGGAATTTGAGGGAGTAGCATTAGATGAAGAAGCTCTTCAATGGATGTCGAAGGCACTAAAAAAAGATAGTGAAAAAGTGCAAAAGGAGATTTATGATATAGCCGGACAGGAATTTAACATTGGATCACCTAAGCAACTAGGAGAAATTTTATTTGAGAAATTAAAATTATTGGATAAAACAAAAAAGACAAAGACAGGGCAATACGCAACAGGCGAAGAAGTATTATCAAAACTGGCGGACGAGCATGAAATAGCCAAAAAGATTTTGGATTATCGTGAGTATGAAAAATTGCGATCAACGTATGTAGACGCGCTTCCAAAAATGGTCAGTAAGTTTGATCATCGCATCCACACGGACTATCGGCAGGCAGTAGCCGCCACCGGAAGATTGAGTTCTAATAATCCCAACCTTCAAAACATTCCAATTCGAACGGAAAAGGGAAGGCAGATTAGAAGTGCCTTTGTGCCGAGAGATAAAAATTATCTTTTTATGTCGGCAGACTACTCACAAATTGAACTTCGCATTGCGGCTTCTTTCGCCAAAGACGAAACCATGATTGAAGCTTTTCGCCTGGGGCGCGATATCCACACCACCACTGCAGCGAAAGTTTTTAAAGTAGAGATCGACAAGGTAACGCCCGACATGAGGCGCAAAGCAAAGGAAGTAAACTTCGGAATTCTTTACGGAAGCACAGCCTTTGGGCTAGCACAAAATCTAAATATTTCTCGCACGGAAGCAGCTGAAATTATCGAATCTTACTTTAAAGAATTTGCCGCTATCAAACGTTATATGGACGATAGCATTAACCTCGCTCGCGAAAAGGAATACGTAGAAACCATCTTAGGCAGACGCAGGTATCTCCGCGACATTAACTCGCGAAATATTTCCACCCGGGGCTTTGCCGAGCGCAACGCCATTAACGCACCAATTCAAGGGAGTGCCGCTGACATTATCAAAATTGCCATGATCAACATTCAGCGTTGGCTGCAAAAGGAAAAGCTTAAAACGAAAATGATTTTGCAGGTGCATGATGAATTGGTGTTTGACCTTCATCATGATGAGCAAGAAATTGTAAAGCCTAAAGTGAAAGAGCTAATGAAATCCGCAGTAATACTTGAAGTGCCAATGGAAGTTGAGGTAGGAATTGGCAAGAATTGGTTGGAGGCTCACTAGAAAATAGATTTTTCGCAAAAAATTATTTTACCTTAATCAGAGTTTTTTAACTCAGTAACCTAGCAGCTGAAGAAGATTTAATAACAAGACCAATATTTTATTGGAGCTTCATGAAGGCTAGGATAGTTTGAATGCGGATTCTATGAAGCTACAAAACTATTCAAGAGATTTATTGAATACATGGAACTATCCTTGTAGCTTCATAGTTCTTACCCAAAAGTATGAACGATGACGAAAAGGGATTTCAAAGACAGCATTTACGCTGAATTGGCAAAGATCACCAAAGCAATGGCCAATCCTCACCGCTTGGAAATAATTGAATTGTTGGCTCAAGGCGAATATCCAGTCGAGCAGATCGCGGCACAAACAAACCTTTCTATCGCCAATGCATCTCAGCATCTCCAATTATTAAAGACTTCGCGGTTAGTTGAGATCAATAGGCAGGGTAATTTTATTTACTATCGGTTGGCTAATCTAAACGTGTTCAAAGCATGGAAGGCCTTGCGCGAATTGGGAGTTGAACGAATCAGTTCAATAGAAAAAATCATTAAGGATTTCAAACAAGCTAAATTCAGTTTGGAGTCTATCACAATCAACGAATTAATTGATCGAATAGAAAATAAATCAGTAACCATTTTGGATGTGCGCCCAGAAGCCGAATATAAAAAGGGACACATTACTAATGCACTTTCAATTCCCATAGAGCAACTTGCCCAACGCCTCAAAGAACTCCCCAAACGAAATCAGATTGTTGCTTACTGCCGTGGCCCCTTTTGTGTTTTCGCAGATGAGGCCGTTGCACTATTAACCAAGAATGGCTACAAAGCAATTCGATTGGAAGAAGGGTTTCCAGACTGGGAAGTGGAAGGGTTGCCCGTTGAAGTATCGTTAAACTGAAAAATGTGAAAATGGAAAACAAAGAATCAGAAATCAGTACACAAACATTATCAAAATGGCTTACTGAAAATAAGCCAGTCTATATTCTAGATGTTCGTCCAAAAAGTGAGCGTGAGGAGTGGTCAATTCCGGGGTCTATTCATGCCGACATATACGACAAACTAAAATCAAATGACCCTGAAGCATTTAACACCTTAGCCTTGCCAGAGAATACACCGATAGTTATAGTCTGTGCCGGAGGAAAGACAAGCCTTATCGCTGCAGAGAAATTAAAACAAAAGGGCATTGCTGTTTTATCCTTGCAGGGAGGAATGAAAGCTTGGAACTACGCCTGGAATAACGCGGAGATAAATTTTCCCGGTAAGGATACAAAAATTATCCAAGTAAGAAGATCGGCCAAAGGTTGTCTTTCATACATAGTTGGTTCGGCAAATGAAGGAATTGTAGTTGATGCCTCACTTGATCCTTCAATATATATTGACCTTGCCAAAATCAACAACTGGAAAATAAAATATGCTATGGACACTCACATCCATGCCGACTATATTTCAAGAACAAGAGAACTCGCAAATGAATGCGGGGCAAAACATTTATTCATAGATCAGGCAACTGTAAACTATCCATTCATTAAAGTAAAAGACAATGACATTATTCCTTTTGGCAATACTTCATTTCAAATAATTCACACACCGGGTCACACGTGCGAAAGTACATCGTACAAGATCGGTGAAGCCGCTATCCTTACTGGCGATACTTTGTTTGTGGATGGTGTAGGCCGTCCCGATCTAAAAGCCAATCAGGAAGAGGCCGTTTTAAAAGCCAAACTATTGTATCAATCACTAAAACAACTGCTGTCAAATTCACCTAAAATGATTGTATTGCCCGCGCATACTTCAAATGCGGTTCCTTTCGACAATAAATTAATCGCGGCAACCCTGATGGAAATAAATCAAAATGTATCCATGCTATCACTTTCGGTAGAAAACTTTATTGACTACACGCTTACTCGCATTCCACCCACGCCACCAAACTACCAAACCATTGCAGAGTTAAACAAAAATGGAGCACATGATGGCTATGTCATTGCTGATTTAGAAGCGGGTGCAAATCGTTGTGCGATTAGTTAGCAAGTCGAAAAGATGAAAACAGGAAATACAATCAGTAAGAAAGAATACAGTGAGTCATCCATATTCTCTCCCGAAAATTTACTACGGGAAGGGAGAAGACAAAAGAACCTTCCGGAATGCAACGTTCCTGAAATATGTATTTTAGATCCAGATGGCGACATCGTTCGGTTTCTTCAAAAAAATAACCTTGCGGAGTTAAGTAATTGTTGGGCGTGCTATCACTCCAATCTTTATACATTTAACTACAATGGGTTAAACTTGGGCATAGTAGGGTGCATTGTTGGCTCATCGTATGCAGTGCTTGTAGCCGAGCAACTTTTTGTGTCGGGCTGTAAATTGTTGATCAGTATAACATCCGCAGGAATAATAAACCCAATTGAAAATGCTGAGTTCATTATTATTACCGAATCGCTACGAGACGAAGGAACAAGTTACCACTACATACCACCCGAAGAGAAATCAGAAATAAAGGGTAGTCTCTTAATACAACTCAATCCACTTCTAACCAACTCTAACTTATCAGTTTCAAAGGGCAAAAGTTGGACAACCGATGCTCCCTATCGCGAAACACAATCCGCGATAACACATGCAAAGCACTTGGACATTATTGCAGTAGAAATGGAAGCGGCAGCGCTCTATGCTTTCGCGAAAGCAAAAAATAGAACTGTGATATGCTTTGCCCACCTCACCAATACAATGGCACAAGAGCATGGCGATTTTGAAAAAGGCGAAGAAAACGGAAGTGTCAACGCCTTAAAACTTATTGAACAGACGGTGCAATGCTTAAACAAGAAACACAATGACTAACAATGTGAAACTTGGGTTGAAAGAAAATCTTCCACAATTCATATTGTTGGTAATTGTAAACGCATTTGTTGGCGGCATGGTGGGATTGGAGCGAACAATCATTCCACAAATTGCAGAAGTAGATTTCGGTATAGCCGCCAAGACAGCCATTCTTTCTTTCATTGTTGTTTTTGGTATCACAAAAGCAATAACTAATTATTATACAGGTCAGCTTGCTAATCGGTTCGGCAGAAAAAATCTTTTGATAATCGGCTGGCTGTTTGCCATTCCTGTACCGATCATGTTAATCTATGCAACAAGTTGGGATTGGATAATCGCTGCAAATGTTTTGTTGGGTATCAGTCAAGGCTTAACATGGTCAAGCACAGTAGTAATGAAGATTGATTTGGTAGGCGAAAAAGACAGAGGCTTTGCAATGGGACTTAATGAATTTGCAGGGTATATAGCATTGGCACTTGTTGCATTTCTTACAGGATGGATAGCGGGTAATTACGGATTGCGCCCTTATCCTTTTTATATCGGCATTGCATTATCAATTATCGGACTTATGCTAAGTTGGTTCTTTGTAAAAGATACAAGTAAACATGTTTCATTGGAATCATCCAATAGCAACACGCCCAAACTCAATCACTTATTTTGGGAAACAACATGGCAGCATAAAAACTTAGGCTCAGTAACACAAGCGGGATTGGTCAATAATCTGAACGATGGAATGGTGTGGGGTTTATTACCGTTGCTCTTGGCACAAAAAGGTTTCGACATTGGCAGCATTGGTATTGTTGTAGCCACATATCCTGCCGTGTGGGGACTTGCTCAATTGGTTACAGGAAAATTAGCAGACAATTATTGCAAAAAGACATTGCTCTTTATAGGGATGTTTATGCAAGGCCTTGCTCTCTTATTCATGTTGTGGGCAAACACATTTACTTCATTCATTTTACTCTCATCAGTTTTAGGTTTAGGCACCGCAATAGTTTACCCAACTTTTCTCGCAGCAGTTTCAGAATACACACATCCCGAACAGCGCTCACAAAGCATTGGCGTGTTCCGACTTTGGCGCGACTTAGGTTATGCAATAGGTGCAGTGCTTACAGGAATTATTGCTGATCAATTTAGCCTTGAAGCACCTCTCATTGCAATCGGTTTGCTTACGATCATGTCCTCATTAATTATCCAATTTCGGATGAGTTGCCTTCGCGAAAAATCTGTAACGTGTACTAAAAATGAAAGCACTTATGAAAAACCCATTATTTTTGGTGCACCGGAAGCGCCAATCAAAATAAAGCAAGCCATTCGTGAAAAATTTACGAACACGCTTCGATTAGGCCTGCCTCAGAAAGAATTTTAATATGATGGCTAATGGAAGGTTGAGTCAAATCAATAATATCCTGAATATCGGCACATTGCCCGCAACCTCCTTTTTTTGAGATGTGCTGAAGAATGCGCAGGCGATTAACATCACCGAGTGCTTTCGATATCTTTTCAATTTGCTTTAAACTCAGGGGCATGGTATGGATCGAAGAAAGTAAATATATCAATTCAAGTACATAAATGAAATACAAAAGGTTCAGTTTCAGATTTCAACTTGTCATGGGTTTAGCTTTGATTGCTAAAGAGAGTAATCCGTCCAACAGAATCCACTTGGACGACAAATTGTATCTTTATGGGTAGGTTTATGCCTAAATTAGAGAAGTGTAAAAGTAAACACTTGACAATAAAGTAGGATCGTGAACGAATTCTTAAATCAGCTCTCTCTTGTAGTAATCTATGGGGGAATTTTACAGGGATTATTTGTAGTGCTATTGCTCAATAGCGGTGGGGTAAGAAAAAGCCGCGCGAATCTTTTTCTCTCTATTCTATTGATTGCCCTGTCGTTCAGCGTTTTTCATATCCAATACGCGGGAAGAGTAATGAATCATTTCTCAATCAATGTCCATTCCATTGGTGATCCTACTTTTTTTCTGATTGCCCCGCTGTTGTGGTTTTATATCAATGAATTAACTGGAAATAAAATTAGGATCAACTTAAAGTCTGTAGCTAACTTCATTCCTTTTATTGCAATTATTTGCTTTTTACTCTTGTCTAAGTTCTTCATTTCTGCAAATGAATTTTCTTCACTACTAAACAACCACAACAGACTATTAGATGTGCTTTTTTGGATTGCAGTTTTTGTTCAGTTTTCAGTTTATCAGTTCTTCATTCATCGCAAATGGCTTGCTTACCAAAAACTGATGGAGCAGGAAGTGTCTAATACAGAAGATGTCAATATTTCGTGGGTAGAGTTCTTCATGGCCGTTTTCCTTTTCATCAATTTCTTTTTTCTGTTCAGCCTGTTTGCAGCCATCCACCTCGAAAATATTATCAGGCCACATACAATTGTTGCTATAGTTTTTTCCCTTTCTGTTTTTGCCTTGGGCTATAAAGGGATTCTGCAAAAAGAAATTTTTGGTAAAACTATTGGCGAACCGATAATGCCAGATCACGCGCCCCTTCCAATAGCCGTAGAAAAGATAATTGATCAAGGTCTTATTAACATGTTGTTTGCTTTTATGGAAGATAAGAAGCCGTACCTCAACGCTGAACTTACCTTAACGGGATTGGCAAAAGATTTGGGCATAAGCCGAAATCAACTTTCGTATGTAATCAATGACGGTGTTGGCGATAACTTCTATAATTTTATAAATAAGTATAGAGTAGAACAAGTCAAAAAATTGATGAGTGATCCCGAGGTTCAGCATTACAATATGCTGGGATTGGCACTTGAAGCAGGTTTTAAATCCAAATCCACGTTTAATTTAATTTTCAAGCGCTTCACCGGATTGACTCCTACTGAGTACCGAAAAAATAGTACGCAGTAGGACGTCCACAAGGATACTTTAAGGCGATTCGCCTGCATTGGCTCACGAATATTGTATCAAAAACAATATGAACCAGATGCAAAATAAAAACCTCATCCAATTAAGTCAAGTGTCCAAATCATTCCCTTTGGCTTCGGGAGTATTTCATGCCTTGAAAGATGTTAATCTAACCATTCAAAAAGGCCAGCTCGTTTCCATAACCGGAAAATCAGGAAGCGGAAAATCTACATTGCTCAATATCATTACCGGTATTGACAAGCCAACAGAAGGCAGCGTTTCCATTAATGATGTGCGCGTAGATAAACTTTCTGAAAGCAAACTCGCTTCGTGGAGGGGCAAAAACATTGGTGTTGTATTTCAGTTTTTTCAGCTGCTCCCAACGCTTACCATTATAGAGAACGTAATGTTGCCAATGGATTTTTGCAATAGTTATCCTAAAAGGGAAAGAAAGGAAAGAGCCCTCGCGCTCCTCGAACTTGTTAACATTAAAGAACAAGCTGATAAATTCCCATCTGCATTATCGGGAGGGCAACAACAACGGGCAGCCATAGCGCGCGCATTGGCAAACGATCCTCCGTTGCTTGTAGCGGATGAACCAACTGGTAATCTGGATTCACAAACAGCAACTTCCATTTTTCAACTCTTTGCCAAACTCACCCAAGCGGGTAAGACTGTTATCGTGGTAACCCATGAAAGAGAATTTGCGGAATACTTTGAAAATACCATTTCCATTTCGGATGGCAGAATGGTGGATGCAGATTTAGTAATGGCTTAAGAAATCAGAAATGAAATTATGAAGATAAGATACAGAAAGGTCATCCGTGACCTAACGACAGACTACTCAAAGAACTTCATGTTTGTATTGGCCATTGGAATTGGTGTTTTTGGAATTGGTTCAATTCTCGGAGGGTACAGTGTGATCAAACGCGAGATGAAAGATAATTATATGGGAACGGTGCCAGCGTCAGCTACCATTGAAATAGAAGGAAAGATTACAAAAGAACTTGTTGATAGTGTGAAACAATTTCCTGGAATATCAGAAGCGGAACGCCATGCTACGATGGTAGCCAGAATGAAAGTAGGTGACAAATGGTATCCATTACTTCTTTTTATCATTGATGATTTCAACGATAAAAGAACAAATAAAGTATATCACATTTCAGGGGAATCAGAACCTTCAACAGGAACCATGCTCGTTGAACGCACAGCCTATGTTGTGATGCAAGCGAAGGAAGGTGATGAAATTATTATTAAAACACGAAACGGTCAACCACAAAAATTAAAATTAGTTGGAACGGTTCACGATCCAGGTCTTGCACCGGCATGGCAAGAGCAATCTGGATATGGATACATTACACTTTCAACACTGCGGTTGCTGGGTGAAACACAAGATTTTGATCAGCTTCGAATTCTAGTAAGGGAACAATCAAATTCAAAAACACATATTACTGAAAAAGCTCAAGCAGTTGCCACACAACTGACGAAGGCTGGATACGATGTCCATGAGATTCAAGTGCCGCCTCCAGGGAAGCATCCGCATCAAGGGCAGATGAGTACTGTGATGACAATCTTTATTGTTTTCAGTTTTCTTATTCTTATTCTCGGCTCCATACTCGTTGCAACATCTATGGCCACGCTAATGGTAAAGCAAATTCGACAAATCGGTGTGATGAAAACTTTTGGCGCAACGTCATCGCAGATTTCGGCAATGTATTTAGCAATGATCGTTCTGCTTTGTATTGTAGCATTGATCATCGCGATACCGTTGAGCAAACTTGCCGCGACCGGTTTTTATAATCAGATAGCCGTTCTCCTCAATCTAGAAATCAGAAATGCTTCAATACCGTATTGGGTTCCTTTAGTACAAGTGGCGTCAGGTATTATTATTCCGATTATAGCAGCAGCTTTTCCGGTAATTCGGGGGAGCAGAATCTCGGTACGCAATGCGTTGGATAATCATGGTGTGGATATTCAGAATGTGAATACGAATTCATGGACGATGAAACTTTCACAGTTTAATTTCATTAGTGAAACGTTCCTTCTATCCATCCGAAATGTATTCAGACAACGCTCTCGTTTATACATGACACTTGGCTTATTGGCAACTGGTGGTGCTATGTTCATGATGGCATTGAATGTATCGGAAGCATGGAATGAAAACCTGAAACAAACTTATAAGCAACGACTGTATGATCTCGAAGTAAAACTGAATAATTCAATTGATGCCAATTCCATTCTTGAAAAGATAAGAAAGATTCCCGGAGTACGTGTTGCAGAAGGATGGAACTACTCGCCTACCTCTGTAAGTAAAGATAATTCAATTGAAGTAACGCAAACATATCCTGATAAAGGACATGGAAGTTTTACCATGCTCGCGCTCCCTATACCTACGCAATTATTAAATCTTTCAGTTGTGGATGGCAAGTGGTTACATAACAGTTCAATAAATGATGTTGTGTTAAATCAGTCAGCAAGAGGTTCATTAAAAATTGGAGACCATGTTTCATTCAGTATCGATGGAGCACCTACTGACTGGCGGGTAATAGGATTTACGGAAGATGTTGGTTCACCGGCAACTGCCTATGTTTCGTACGAAGTCTTATCAAAAATAATGAACACAACCAATAAGGCGAAGATGCTCAGGATTTCGTATGCAGATCGATCCAACGAAAATGCCATGCGTAAAAACCTGGAAATAGAATCCTTGTTAGAAAAAGAAAATATCTCTGTTAGTGGAACGATTCCTGTTTGGTTGCTGCAAAATGCAATTGCCGGGCACATGAAAGTAATGGTAAACTCGCTTATGGCGATGGCCATATTGATGGCGCTTGTTGGAACACTTGGATTGATGTCGACCATGAGTATGAATGTTTTAGAACGCACTCGAGAAATTGGTGTGATGCGTGCTATTGGAGCAACTCCGAAGAAAATCAGAAACCTGGTAGTGTGGGAAGGATTGTTTATTGGTGGATTAAGTTTTTCCATTGCTGTAATTCTCTCATTGATATTGTCAATTTATATAGGCCAGTTTATTGGAAAAATATCATTCGGAATTCCGCTCACCTTAACTGTTTCGAAACTAGCGTTGGGAGTGTGGGTAATCATTATTGTAGTGGGCTCCTATGTAGCCACACTTTTTCCCGCACGAAGAGCAAATAAAATTACAACACGTGAAGCATTGGCCTACGAATAAAATGAATGCATTTAAAATTGTTGCGATTACTTTCTATTGTTAGTCCTCCAAGGGTTAGTTTATGAGTCCAAAGGAAACCTTGGAGGATTTAGGGACATATAGCTATCTCGACAATTTGAAGACACTCAATAAAACTAAAACTTAATATGAAGAATATAATATCTTTCAAAGTAGTGGCAATCGGTTGGGTTCTACTGTTCACAAGCCATGTTGGCAACGCTCAAGTTTTAGACACACTAACCATTAATGCCAGTAACTTTAAAAGTGATACAGGCAAAGCTATTGTTCATTTGTTCAGAAAGGAAGATGATATTCCGAAAACGCCTTTCTTAAAAGTAGCTGTTGATATTAAAGATGGTAAGGCGGTGATACCCTTCCCGCAATTACAATATGGTGAATATGCGGCCATTCTTTTTCATGATGAAAATACGAATGGAACGCTTGATCATAAGTGGGGATTCCCAAATGAATCAATGGGTTTTTCAAATGATTGGAACTTATCGCTGTTTTCAGGGATGCCTACATTTTCTAAATTGAGGGTTGAATTTTCGAAAGAGAAAATGAATTGCAAAATTCAACTAAAGAAATGAAAGCGGTAACCGTTCTGGTTGTAAAAATGACTTCAACACAAAACCCTTGCTTACCTACATACCTTAACGGCACGTGAAGCGGATTCTGCGCGAAGCAGATAAACGAGAAAGATCGTTGATTCGTGTATTGCACATTTGATATGCTGACCTGAATCCAGCGCAATGAAGCAAGTAGAATATAAAAGTGTCAGAAGTTCGCTCTGACACTTTTTATTTTTAAAGCTTACACGCAAGAGTCCAAAGTTTTCTATTTAAACCGAATGGGAAAAACTAATTTAACACTAATGTTGTGGCCCATATTGTAAACGCCTGTGCGGCCAGTTACATTGTTAGCATCGGTGTACTTTAATCTACTCATGTTGCTTTGATAGGCCGCATCGCCCAAGTTGCTACAATAAATAAACAAAGAACAAATCTGTTTTTCATTATTATAAAAATCAGTACCTACTCCTAAATTGATAAGTGTGTAGCCAGGTGTTACTGTTTCAGTGCCGAATCGATAATAGACTTTATCTTGTTCAAAGAAATGATCGACACTTATTTTAAAATACGAATTTCTCAGAGGACCTCCTTGTCTAGGTAACCCCAATCTTATTTCTGACCGTGCTTTATAAGGAGGTGTGTAGGGCAAGTACTTAGTAGAGTCTCCTTGATTTTTTTGAATGGCATTTACCATCGCAAAACTATTGATCCACGAAAACCAATTGGCTGTGCGTGGATGAATGTTGATCGTTGCTTCGCCACCACTTAATACCGCATCGCCTTGCACAAATTTAAAAGTGGGAGAAGGCTCGATGCTAGGAACAGTGGGATCAAAGCGCAAAGAGTCTCCTCCATTTTTGCTTTCCAATTTCACGGGGAAAATGTAGTTATTGATGTTATTAACAAATGCATTTAATTCCATAGAAATATTGGGCCTATTGTAACCTAAGGTTGCATCTATCTGTAAACTACTCTCAGCCTTTAGAGTCGCGTCACCAATTTCGTAGAAAGGAGTACCGTCATGAATTCCGTTGGAACCACTTTCGGCAATATTTGGTGCACGATATCCTCTTGACACATTGAGCTTACCATACCAATTGGAAGAAAAATCGTAAGCGGCTCCTAAGCTTCCAGATACACCTGAGAAATCAGAATTGTAAGCAGTAAAGCGATGAATAGATCCTATTGTTGAATTACTGATGCGCCCATTGTTATCATCTGTATACAAATCTTTGCCCTTTAATAGACGAGTATCAAAACGGAGGCCACCACTTATCGTTAACTTATCAAATGATTTTTTTGCAATACTATACAGACCGATATCGAACAAATTATATTCCGGAACAAGAAAAACAGTACCCCTGTCCTCTGAGGCTTGCGACATTCCATTGGCACCAACTGAAACCTCTAATTTATTTTTTTCAGGAAAAGCATAGCGAACATCGTAATTGCCTGTGCGCAAGAAAAAATAATTGTTGTACACATCACCCGCCTCGGGGTCGTTGGCCTCTTGTCGGTAATTTTCTTGATAGCCCAACCGCACACCTAAAAGTCCTTTGCCCAAAGAAATATTATTATCCCACACTAACTTGCGATGTAGCACGCGTTGATGAATGATTGGGAAATAATTATAGTCTGTATATTTATTCGAGGGGGCAATGATGGCTTCTGAGCCACTAGGGGTTATGTCTTCGGTAATAAATTTTCCTGAAGCACTGTCACGCGCGCCTTCAATAATTCCCAACTGTAAATCAAAAGAGCTGGCTGTAAGTTGCGAATAACCCCACTTTCTGTTGATGCCAACGGTTCCCTTCCAACTATTTTCTGCGTAGCCCGAGTTCCACACATAGCCATCGTATTTATTTTGGTAGGCGTGGGCTTGCTTGTGTGTGTAGCGAACATCCCAATACAACCTCTTTATGTTACCAGCTAAATTGATTGAAGCACCGTACAGCCCGTTGTTGCTTTGATGATTCAATAAAATTTTTCCCAAGATGGTTCCCTCTTGCGCAGGCTGAGCAGCAATCATATTGATGACACCGGCCATGGCATCGGAGCCATAACGCAAACTGGCTGGCCCTTTGTAAACCTCTACACGGTTAACAGAATATTCGTCCACTTCAATCCCAAATTCATCTCCCCATTGTTGCCCTTCTTGCCGGATACCATCATTGACTACTACTACGCGATTGTAACCAAGACCACGGATTACGGGTTTTGAAATAGAAGGGCCATTGGTAATTTGTGAAACGCCTGGTGTATTACTTAAGGCATCGATGATGTTGGTAGAACTACTTTGCAAAAAATCTTTCTGCGCCACCACCGCTACCGAAACAGGAGCAGTTTGTTTTTCAGTAGCGTTAGCAAAGCCAGTTACAATCACTTCATTCAATTGCATTTGTGATTCCGTAAGAAGAAAATCTGCAGACGCAGAGCCTTCTATGGAAACCGCTTTTGTTACTGTAGCAAAGCCTACATGGCTCACCTCAATCAAGAATGTGCCAGCCGGAATATTGTTCAATTTGTAGTTTCCATCCGTATCGCTTATGGTTCCTAATTTTAAATCTGCAATGTAAATGGAGGCGCTGGCTAGTATAGAATTATCTTTTTGATTCATGATTTTTCCTTTCAGTTCATTTTGCGAAACGGCTGAAAAATATAAAAATGAGAATGCAATACTTAGCGAGTATAATTTTGAATTCATATGATTTATTTAAAATGAAAATAAGCCACCTCAATCTAGCAAGGTGGTAAAGTGGCAGTATGAAAGCCTTATCTCTGTGATATCAGCCCCAAGGAGGAGGGGTGGGGACTAAGCCATTAATTGATCGGTAAAGATTATTAGAAGATTGAATTAAGAAACTACTTTTTAAAGTTGGGATTTGAGCGTATACTTCTTCCAAAGGAATGAACAACAAAGAAATAAATTGAAGTAACTGCGATGGAACAGGCTTCTTATCATTACCAGATCGTTTCAACATTTCGTCTAAAAGTGAAAGAAGACTATCTTCGCTTTCATCATGTAGAGCAAATAAAACATAGGAATCGCCTTGCTTTTTGATTCTGGCGATGTCGTACATCTTACCATTTAATTCTGTTTCACCCTCTTCAAGATTTACATGAGCAAATTCGTTGGCAGAAATAATGATCCTTTCCAGTTTTTCTTCTGGTAATGAAACGAGAGTAGCTTTCATCTCTTTTCGAATGGCCATTAATCGTATTCCGAAATAGCCATAGAACCCCGCAAACTGAAGTGCGAAGAATGAGAGAAACCCGATGGCTAGAAGCTTTTTCATAATACCGATCGGCAATCTAACGAAAATACCTAAACCACCGTTTTGGCAATTTACGAGCGGAGAAATAAAAAGATCAGCGAAATTATCTAACTTTCAAAATCATCCTACCGCCATGATTGAGCTATTCCATACTTCCAAACTTGCGAACCTTCTTCCACAGTATAGATTGTTTTTACAGCAAGAAGTTTATCCTATTGAACTTGGAATAATAACTAACCCTTTCCGTCAGTCGCTGCCGCTAATAAGATCGTTACGGGAAAAAGCAAAAGCGCAAAAGTTGTTTGCTCCGCATTTGTCTCCTGAAGATGGAGGAGTAGGCTTAACCCTAATGGAGTTCGCACAGGTGAGTGAGGTACTCGGCACCTCCCCGCTCGGCCATTTGATATTTAATTGCAATGCACCTGATATTGGTAACATGGAACTAATGCATCAGTTCGCTTCCGCTGAATTGAACAAAGCGTATTTGCATCCATTAATGAAAGGCGAAATCCGTTCTTGCTTTGCTATGACCGAGCCTGAATTTGCAGGATCGAACCCGGTAAACATGGCAACCGCTGCAACGAAGGTTGGAGATCAATATGTTATCAATGGGCACAAATGGTTTACAACCGCTGCGGATGGAGCATCGTTTACGATTGTAATGGCCGTGACGGATGCGAATAACATCAACCCCTATTTGCGCGCCAGCATGATCTTAGTTCCGCTGGATAATCTAGGATTTGAATTAGTGAGAAACATTTCCGTTATGGGCGAGGCAGGAGAAGATTATTTTAGCCATGCAGAAGTAAGATTCACGAATTGCAAAGTTCCTGTTACAAATTTAATTGGACAAGAAGGTCAGGGTTTTGCCTTGGCACAAGCTCGGTTAGGGCCGGGGCGCATTCATCATTGCATGCGTTGGATTGGCATTTGCGAAAGAGCGTTTGAACTAATGTGCTTGCGCGCGGCCACGCGAAAGTTAAGCGACAATCGTTTGCTCGGCCAACAACAAATTATTCAGACATGGATTGCGGAATGCAGAGCCAACATCAATGCTGCTCGGTTATTGGTTCTACATACTGCTTATGCGATGGAAAAAAACGGAGCAAAAGCAGCCAAAGAAGAAATTTCGACCATCAAATTTTTTGTTGCCGATGTGTTAATGAAAACGTTGGACAAAGCAATACAAGTACATGGTGCACTTGGCATCACTGATGATACACTACTTTCTTTCTGGTATCGACATGAGCGAGGAGCAAGAATTTATGATGGGCCAGATGAAGTGCATAAAATTTCATTGGCAAAAGCGATTTTGAAACGGTATGGGATGGATTACTAGTATTTTGAAATCTAAAAGGATGAATATGATTGATAATCGAAACTTGCTAATTCATAGGATCCTTGCACAGATTAAGAAGGAAGAGGTTAGTTCCTTTAACTTTGCCGTTCCACGCATTCGATGAGGAAAAATTGCTAAAACTTTTGATCAGGTAATTTAAAATCAACCACAAATTACGTCTCATGCTCGACCAACCCTCCACCATCCGCGTAGGCGAAGAACTTGACACTACAAAGCTCGCTGCTTATTTGCGGAATCAATGGGAAGGAGTTTTAAATGAAATTAATATTCAACAATTTCCCAGCGGCTATTCCAATCTTACCTATTTAATTCAAGGCGGAAAAGAAGAATACATTTTGCGCAGACCTCCATTTGGTGCGAGCATCAAATCGGCTCATGATATGGAGCGTGAGTTTAACGTGCTTTCGCTGTTGCAAAAAGCCGGATTTACCAAAGTACCCGAGCCTGTTTTATTTTGTGAAGATGAGCGTATTATCGGGGCAAAGTTTTATTTGATGAAACGAGTGGAGGGCGTTATTCTTCGTAATCGCGTTGCGAAAGGGATGACGATTGAACCGACTATTTTCAACCAACTCTCTAAAGCAGCCATTGATCAGTTAGTCCAACTTCACCGGCTTGATATAAAAGCGACAGACTTAGATCAACTTGGCAAGCCGGAAGGCTATGTGCAACGGCAGGTGGAGGGTTGGATAAAACGCTATTACCAGGCGCAGACGGATGACATTGAGGCAATGAACGAGGCATCGGAATGGATGAAAAATAATTTGCCACTCAATTCTAAAACAGCTTTTATCCATAATGATTATAAATACGACAACCTCGTTCTCAACCCAATCAATCTTCCAGAAATAAAAGCTGTATTAGATTGGGAGATGGCTACCGTGGGCGATCCATTAATGGATGTAGGTACAACACTTGCCTATTGGGCAGAAGCCAATGACAGCGATGCACTAAAGGCTTTTAACCTTACCTGGATGCCGGGAAACTTAACGCGTATCGAAATGGCGAGTTACTATGCGGAAAAGTCCGGAACGAAAATCAGTGATCTGGTTTTTTATTATGTCTTTGGATTGTTTAAGGTAGCGGTAATCTGTCAGCAAATTTATGCTCGCTATCAACAGGGCCATACCAAAGACCCAAGGTTTGCTTCGTTGATTTATGTAATCAAAGCGTGTGCGGAAAAGGCAAGGCAGACAATGGATAAGTTGAAGATTTGAAAATGAGTTAATTTGAAAGTGATCCTCAAATCAATCGTATGATCGAAATAAAAGAAATCCTCATCCTCGGGGCGGGCAATCTGGGTAGCCGTGTAGCATTGCAATCAGCCATCTCGAAATATTCAGTCACCGTGTACGACATCCACGAAAGTGCGTTGGCACAATCAAGAAGTTTAATGGAAAAAGTTTTTGACCGATTGGTAAAAACTGATGCCATTAAGGAAGAGTGTCGGGAATCAGTTTTTTCTCGTCTGCAATTTACATACAATGCAGAGCTGGCTGTTACCGAAGCAGACATTATCAACGAAAGTGTAACGGAGGAATTGGCCATTAAAGAAAAAGTGTGGAAGCAGTTTGGTGAGCTTGCCCCTAAAAAGACAATTTTCACTACAAACACTTCGTATTTGCTGCCTTCTCAGCTGGCAGCAATTTCCGGGAGGCCGGAAAAATTCTGTGCCTTTCATTTCCACGATGTGTTCAATGCCAGGGTGGTGGACATCATGCCGCATTCAGGCACTGATCCGGAGCTAATACCATTGCTTCAACAGTTGGGAAAATCGCTTAACCAAGTACCGGTCATCGTTAAAAGGGAATCACCGGGCTATATTTTTAATTTTATGTTAATGGCATTAATTGGCGCAGCAGGAAAATTAAAAACCAGCGATGTGGGAAGTATGGAAGATATCGATCGTTCCTGGATGGTGAACTTCAACATGCCTCTTGGACCTTTTGGTATTTTAGATAATATCGGCTTGGACACGGCATGGCATGTTACCAAAGACCGAGCCGATGCTTCTTCGAAAGCCTTTGCAGTGTTGCTCAAAACTTATATCGATCAAGGTAAGCTGGGAGAAAAATCCGGAGAAGGTTTTTATAAATATCCGAAACCAGCCTATAAGTATAAAGAGTTTTTGAAAGGCTAAATGAAATTACAGAGCTTAAAATACTTTACCTTTCGGTTCTTTCGTTTAGTTGATAATCGATGGATTTAATCATTCAGTCTATGCGCTACCTTCCATTAATTGTAATTTACTCTCTCTTCTTATCTTCTTGTCGAGAAGTGACTTTTCCCCAAGCCCAACCGGTAGGTGTTACAGCATTAAAGGAGGTGCCTCAGCAATTGCAGGGAGTATATCAGGCCATTGAACAAGCTACAGGCGAGTTTGCAGATACACTTATTGTTGAATCGTGGGGCTATAAGGCCAAAGACAAAAAGGAAAAGGATTGGTTGACACGCGGAGTATTAAGTGATACGTTGGTCTTAAAATTCTATGAAAATTATTATTTCCTAAATATTAAGACTGAAGGTCAGTGGGTGCTTCGCTTGATAGTGCGTGAGCCAACGGGCACACTTCAATTTTTATCTATCGACTTAGGCGATGAAAACAAAAGAAAAGCAACTTTGAAAAAGCTCTCAAAGAAAGTGACTGTGAAAAAAATTGAAAAGAAAGGTGATACTTATTATCAAATCAACCCTACTCCTGCCCAACTAATGATTTTGATTAAGGAAGGGTATTTTACTGGAGGTAAGTTGATCAAGATTAAATAAGCTAGTTCTTTTTCCTCTTTAGCAAGTTCTGAAGTTTGTTTTGTAAGACGTCTTTAACAGGATCAACTTTTGTACTATCTTTTGCTTGAGTAGAATCTTTTTTGACGTTCCCTCCTCCCAAAATACTGTTCACAACATCTTTAGCGGGTGAATCTTTTACTAATTCCTGAATAGTTTCTTTCGCCTTTTCTTCGGCTACGTTTTTAACAGCATCTTTCACTCGTTGCTTTTGGTCTTTCATCAAAAGCGTAGTCTTTGGAGAAGAAAATAGCCCGGTCAAGCCAATGGTGATAGGAATCTCAGAAGTTGAATTGTTGGATCCTGTATTTTGATTTAAGAACCCTTGAAATTCGGATCCAAGTTTTCCGGCAGGCACCATCATCTTTAAATTGTAATCAATAGATTTATCCAGACCACTACTGCCACTTACAGTAGTTACATAGTTTCCAAACTTAACATTAAATGGCTTTACGCTCAGGCGTCCATCGGCTATCGTAGCAGACATCAATACATCTTTGAACGTAACATCATTGGCGTCATTTAGTTTTGTCAGCGAAGTAATTCCTGCCACTAGGGTAGACTTTGTAAGCATTGCTTCGGCAATTTTTATTAGACCTGATCCACTTACCGTGTTCATCTTTGGCATCATATCTTGCCCCAACTCGCCACTGACTTTAAAATCGGTTCCAAATTTTCCGTTGACCATACTAGCAATCGGAGCGTAGGTTTTGATCATGGAGAAAGAAGCTGCTGCCTGTTGTATTGCCAGATTTTCGATTTTCAAACCCATGTCATACTTCGGATGGTTGATATCCTTGGCATTGTAAGAACCATTCATTGTGAAAGCTCCTCCCAACATGTTGAATTTTACTCCATTTAAATTGGCTACTCCATCTTTAATGATCACATCCCCTAGGGCATTGGTGATGGTGTAATCCATCATTTTCACGGTCTTAATGTCGGAGTGCAAAATGAAATCGATGTTTTGCGGAATAGGAATCACCCCAAAGGAAGTAGAGTCTTTTGTTGTAGTTTTCTCCCCTGAGTCGGTCATGAATTCATTTAGGTCTAGCAAAGTAGAATTGAAATTTACATTTCCTTTGATCGTCTCTTTGCCAAATACAAAGCCAATGTAATTGCTGACGGAGCCATCAGAACTAAAATCGCTTTTACCGATTGTGCCTTTCGTATTTTTCAATTCAATTTTTTGCGGAGTAAAGACCGCTTGAGATTCACTTATTGTAACAGCATAGGGTAAAGTTTTAGAATTGAACTTGAAATCGACTAGTGAAATCGATCCACTCGTAGGTAGTTTGTCATACCGTTTCGCGGTAACATCAGAGAATTTTCCTTTTGTTTCAATATTGGCCTTCACTTTTCCCGCCAAGGTCATTCCTGCTAATGGGAAAATCTTCAGCATTTTTTCAATATCAATGCCACCGTTTACTTTTAAGTCCCAGGTATAGTCGTTTAAGTTCTCGAGTAACAGGTCAGCTGTAAATTTTTCGCCCTCCAACATCATACCAAAATCTTTTACATGGATGGTAGTTTCAGCCATTCTTCCTGAAGAATTTTTTACTGTGGAAGTAAAGCGAAGGTTTTCTAACAGCAACGGAAACTTAGTATCTTTTACAAAACCATCGGTTAGCGACATGGCAATGTCCAACGTAGGAATAATTTTTTTGATGCTGTCATAAACGCCTTGCGCTTTTGCGTCAACGGAATAGGTTCCTCTCATTTCCAACCCGTTTATAGGGAGCATCTTGGTCAGTTCTGCCAAATTTAATTTAGCTTTTAAATGAGCCTGCATCCGGTAGTCTTTTAAATTTTCAATCAGCATACGTGCATCAACGGGATTGCTACCAAAATCCAAATGCAGTTTTTTTAGGTCAACTACTGTGTTGGCAATCACTCCTGTTTTATTGTCCACGACTAAATCCATATTGATGTTGTTTACTGCGGTGGGCAATTGGGGGTATTTAAACATTGCATCTTTTACCAAAAGGCCGAGATTAAAAGCAGGCATTTGTTTTTCGCTGTAAGTTCCTTTCACAAATCCGTTGAAGGCTAAGTCGCCTTTGGTTTCTATCTTGTTGAAATCTTTGGAATACATACCTGGCACTAATGAGAGCAGGCTCTTGAAAGAATTGTCAGGGCTTTTAAAGTCAATGTCCATTCCAAAATCTTTTTCATTCATTTTGAACCAGCCATCGAAGCTCATCGCAAAATTATTTAGTTTGACTGAGTTTTCTTTGAAGGTGTATTTGGTGTAAGCCTCACTGATTCCAATGGTTGCATCAACCTCGACTCGCTTGTTGCTAAAATATTCGCTGCCTCCATATGCAATTGTTATTGAGTCCACTACTGTTTTTGTTTTAAGATCAAAGGCCTGATCATTAAAATCTCCACTGCCCGCATGGTTTAACCCTTTTAAAGAAGTATAAAAAGGGAGGGAAGCATCGTCATATATCAATTCACCATTATCAATTTCCCAATGATCAATTCCAAAAGAAAATTTGCTGGGCTCATCAGCTGCTTGCTTTACCGTATCGGTTGATGGAATTGCAATATCATAATTGGCTTTCCCATCTTTCAGAACTTTTATATTGATCTGCGGGTGGACGAGTGTAATCCCTTTAATGCGAAGCTGATTGCCAAAAATCACATCCTTCAAGTTAACCTCAACATCAAAGCGCTCTACTACAAAAAGATGAACACCTTCAAATGGAGCCCGGTTGAAGACACCCAGTTCTTTTACTTCCACCGTAATGTTGGGGAAATTCCGAAAAACAGTGAGACTGAAATTATTAACATCAAAGATCACATCGGCATTAATGCTCTTCGCCAACTCTTTGTCAATTGCCTGTTTGATATCGTCCTTGAATAAAATTGGAATTATTATGGCCGCAGCCACTATTACAATTACAAAAATGCCGAGGCCAATGAGGATTTTCTTTGCAAGCTTCATAATGGAGTATTTGGGAATAACAAAATTAGCGAATCAAAAGGTAAACCTATTACTATAAAGACGATTTGATGTTTAGTTAATTTGAAGAATTTAGAAGGTGAGAAGAATCTTTTAACGATTACCTTCATGTTTCAAGAAATGAGGCCTCATCATCAAGTTTTCAAATCAGCTTTATATTCATTTAATTTTAAAAATATCTCAGCATCAAGTTCACCATCGCTTTCAGCTTTGGTTTAAAGGGCGGATATACAAGACTGATGGATGAAAACCGATTCATCTGCCTCAATACAGGTTTTTGGTTAGAGAATTCCAAAAAGCCGGATTGCCCATGCGATTTTCCCATTCCACTATTATTTACTCCTCCAAAAGGTAAATTTGGATGGGTAAATTGGATAACGCACTCGTTAATACAAACCGAACCAGCGGATGTGGCAGCAAGAACTTTCTTCCTAAACGATTTATTATTACTAAAAATATAAAGTGCCAATGGTTTCGGTTTACTGTTGATTAGTGAAATGGCCTCTTCATCTCTTTTATAAGTAATGATTGGCAGCAAGGGGCCAAAAATTTCTTCTTCCATCATCCTTGCATTTAGCGAAACGTTGGATAGAATCATCGGGTGAATAAAATTGGTTGTCGGATTTACTGCCCCGCCCAATTCAACTTTCGCGCCATGGACTACTGCATCTTCCAGCAACCCACTCAAGCGCTGATAATGCTTCCGGTTTACGATGCGGGCATAGCTGGAACAGTTTTCGTCTATCTTTCCATCTTCACCAAATAATTCAACCACTTCTCGCTTTAATGCTTCAATGAAACTGTCATATACTTTTTCATGCACTAAAATATAATCAGGGGCAATGCATGTTTGGCCGTTATTTAAAAATTTTCCGAAAGCAATACGCTTCGCTGTATCGCGGATCGATGCTGTGGAATCAATAAGGGCGGGCGATTTTCCTCCCAGCTCTAAGGTTACGGAAGTGAGATGTTCGGCTGCCGCTTTCATAATTACCTTACCTACGCCCGGACTGCCGGTGAAGAAAATATGATCGAAAGGAAGACTTAGTAATTCAGATGATATTTCCTGCCCTCCTTCAAAGACAGTGACTACATCTTCGTCAAAAAATTCAGCCGTCAGTTCACTGATTAAAGTTGCCGTGTTGGGCGTCATTTCTGATGGCTTGATGATGGCCGTGTTTCCTGCCGCAAGGCAAGAGATCAATGGCCCGAAACACAAACTGAACGGATAATTCCAAGGGGCAATTATAAGACAAACACCTTTGGGCTCGAAGCGGACTTCTGATCGAGTTCCAAAATAGGCTAGTGGAGTATCTACCTTTCGTGGTTTTACCCATTCGTTCAAATTAGCGAGCGTATGCCGAATCTCGCTCATCACCGGGTAAAGCTCTGAGAGGTCAATCTCCATCAAAGGCTTTTTGAAGTCTTTATGTACAGCTTGCCCAATGCGATCTCGATTGGCTAATAGAAATTCGCTGAATTTCTGAATCAACTTTTTCCTTTCACTGATGGGCTGAAGCCGAAGCTCTAAACTCTTCTTTTGCTGACGGGCAAATGCACCTGCCGAAGTTTTTAATTCTGTTTCTTGAGGATGTAGCATTTGATGCGGAGAATAGTTTAAGCCAAGTTATTTAAAATCTGCAAGTCATACAGTAAAAAAATATGAAGGAAGCCATTGTCCAATATTACTATAATGTTAAATTCACATAGTGATTTGGTAACATTACGGTAATATGAGAATAAAAATTGCTTTTCTGGTCTTTTTTGCGCCATTTCTGGCGTTAGGCCAGCATGGTATTTTTTCTAGACTAGTTGAGACGGTGCCGAATTCAAACGTAGAGATAATCCTTCAAAAGACAGAGAATTTCTTTTTAGAGCAAAGGAAAAAGAAGGAAGTGGCCAAATCCGAAGTTCGATTTCTTAAATCACTGGTCAAAGATTCGCATCGGCAATTTTTGAAGTCTTATAAACCGTATTCCCAATTCAATGAGTTATTTGAGACAGGGCAATATGACTGCTTGAGTGGCACCTCTTTTTTTAGTTTGGTTTTAAGTGAGTTTGGCTTTCAATACAGAATCATAGAAACTAACTACCATATTTTTTTGATGATAGAGACAAGTCAAGGGCAAGTTCTTTTAGAAACCACGGATTACCTTTTTGGATTAAAAACTAATGCCAAAGAGATGGCAAGTTGCCTTGAGAAATATCGAAGAAATGAATTGACCGCCTCGTCCTCCAATCGTAGTTACTATTTATATCGCACCAAACTTTTCCAACAAGTCTCTCCTTGTCAACTGCCGGGGCTTTTGTATTTCAACCAGGCAGTAGTAGCTTTTAACCACCATGATTTAATCACTTGCGTTAATCGATTGGACAAAGCCCGAATGATTTATAACAATGCGCGTGTAGAAGAACTTACCGATATTGTTATAAAGTCAATCACAACAAGTTTGTTGGACGAAATGACAAAAAATAAATTGCTAATTCAATTGACCCAATATCAAAAACAAACAGTAGTATTTGCGGGTCGTTAGTTTTGGAGAATGCGCAGCTCTACACGTCTGTTCATTTTGTGAGCCTCTTCCGTGTTCTCCCTACTAATTGGTGATGTACCTCCAAAGGCCTTGGTTTTAATTCGGTTTTTGTTTGACCCCTTTGAAACTAAATAGGATTTTACAGCCTCTACCCGATCTTGAGAAAGCTTCATATTTAACTTAGGATCTCCTTTTATATCGGTATGGCCTTCTAATTGAATAATCATCGATGGATTCTCTTGTAACATTTTAACAACTTCATCCAATTCTGAATTAGAATCCGATGACATTTTAGCTGTCCCAACAGTAAAAATAAGATTGTCCAAACGCATGGTATTGCCTACTGAGTGGCTGGTTTCTACAGTTTTGACAAGACTCCCTGGCAATGCCAATTCGATGTCTTTTGTTACTCTTCGATTAACATCTGCTGTTGAAGGGTCTAAGAGATATTTTGAAGGCGCAAAGCCAGCAGCCTCAACGGTAATAGAATATCTTTCGCCATCAAATAGAGGAAAAGAAAAAGAAGACCCGTTTAGGTATCCTATTTTATTTCCGTACGGTTCACTTCGGTAGGAGATTTTTGCATTGACTGCCTCCTTGGTAGTGGCATTCACTATTTTGCCCTGAGCATAAATAAGGGTGTCAGTGCTTTGTGCCGTTGCCGACAGTGCAATGCCAAAAATGAGAAGACATAAAATTGTTCTCTTCATAGTTTTACAATCTTAAATTCTACTCTACGGTTTTTGCTATTGCCAACTTTCGTATTGGTTGTATCTATTGGCTTAGTTTCGCCAAAGAAGGTTGTGTTAATTCTTTCTTGAGCAATTCCTTTCTCAACCAGATAATTTGTTACTGACTTTGCCCTACGCTCAGAGAGTTTCATGTTATAGCCATCGGGGCCTAATTTATCAGTATGCCCGGCAATTTCTACCTGCATTGTTTTTCGCTCATTCATCAGCGTGACAATACGATTCAGTTCAGGGAATGATTCTGATCTCAATGAAGCATTATCAAAGTCAAAAAAGATATTGTTCAGGCTGATAGTTGCATTCTCCGCAATCGGTGTTACTTCAATTGGAGCAATTCCGGTGGGAGCTAATTGCATATCTTGCGTTATAGGACCATATGCAATTCTCCTCAGATCCAAATTTTGACTAGTTGACAAATGATCTTTTGCCTCGGCACGTACTCCGTACATTTTACCAACCGGTAGCTGAATTTCATACTCGCCCGTTATAGGATCGGATTGAGCCGTGCCCACTTCTTTTCCATCAGGCAGGCTTTCAAAAATGACTTTAGAGCCAATTGGCTTGCCTGTTTTTGCATCGATAAGTTTCCCTTTTACTACTACAACAGGATTGGACAACATAAATGCAGGCAATTTTAATCTGAAAATATCGGCATTGTTTTCAGCTACCCCTTTTGAGAAGTAGGCATAGTCACTACTAGATGGTATGTTAAAGAACAGGTCGTCAAACTTTGAGTTTACTTCTGGTCCTAAGTTCTCTGGCTCAGACCATCTTGTCCAAGTATCGTCTAGCCTAATGCTACGATAAATGTCTGATCCTCCGTAGCCGCTAAATCCTTTCGATGAATAATAAAGCGTCTTGTCGTCTGATGCTAAGAAAGGAGAAGCATCTTCAGTAGCTGTGTTAATGGTCTTTCCCAAATTTAAAGGCTCTGACCAAACCGAATCATTCTTAGCAAAGCTTACATAAATATCTCTGTCCCCATACGAATCTTCTCGCTCTATTGACATTAGCAACGCCTTTCTGGTATTTGTTAAAAAGTAGTGAGATTTTTCGTTGTAGTTATAATCGTTTTCAATTTTCACCGGCTTGGGAGCAGTCCATTCACCATTTACATAATTGCTTATAGACATACCTGCCAGCATTTTCTTACCGCCATCTATGTATTGGTTCCCTAAAACCATCAGAGCTGCTTTACCATCCGGTGTTACGGAATTGATTGCGTTAATGAAGTTAGGATGCTCATTATTAAACTTGGGCCCCATATTTTGAGCCAATGTCCATTTGCCGTTAACATCCATGCTTGAGTACCAGATATCTTCTTTATCATTTACCCCGCCTATGTTGCCTGGGTGATTTTTTCGGCTGAAGTAAAGGGTTTTGCCATCGGGCGAAATGATCGCATTGAGATCGTTATATTCACTGTTTACGTTATTGTCTAATCGATCTGAAATAAGCCCCTTTGCCATCATTTCCGGGATATTAATAACAGCAGCGATTGGCAAATTGGAATCTGAAATAGCCACTGCATCAATTGAAAAATAATCTGGCAAAGCCGCCCCATCGAATTCTAATTTTATTGCATTGACTTTATATTCCGTTTTCGGGATGAAAATATTGAGCATGCGCCCTTTGAGCGGGATGGCTTGAGGGTTCAGCGTATGAACCAAATGTTCACGGCCATTTTCTTCATAAATATATATTTTGAATAACCCGCTTGGGTTATGAGACTCACCAACGGCAATCTGATGAATATGAGTGGGGGTCTCAAAACCGAGCTTAATAAACTCCTTCCTTTTAGGTTTGTCTGGCGTCCAGGCACTAGGATTTTGACCGGCAGCAGGCAATACATTAGGCTTGCCTAGAATTTGCTGAGCTGAGTACTGTACGGGGGTAAGCTCCGATGAAAACTCTATAACTTTGGAAGCCCACTGCACTACTTGACTTGGTGCATTGAAAGAGCAGACCAACGTTAAAGCCAAAAAAAGTAACTTTCTATTCATAGGACAAGGACTAAGGTAAGCTAAACCCAATTAAGACGATAAACATAGCTAAAAATTGAAAAAGGCCGAAAAAGTCTTTGAAAAAAGAAATTAGCTGATTTCATTTTTGTGCTCAGTAAGTTGGCTATTCGAGCGAGGTTTTGTTGAATAATAGAAATCCGGCATGTAAAAGAACCCCCAATTGTCTGTTATCATCGTCATAATAGTTGAGGCTGAGGCTTATTGGACCGATGGTAGTATGCATAACTAAACTCGCCATGCCTGCAAAATAAATTTTGGTGATGTCTTCATTGAGTATGGCCTCTTGATTATCTCCATTGGAAATTCCTACCAAAGGTTTAAAAACATAAACCTCTGCCCGAAAGTCAAGGCTTTTGCGGAGGGTGACCACATTGCGCCAACCACCGGCCACATAATTAAATGCCCGAAATCTTTTAAGGAGCAGCGTGCGACTGTCCTGCATGGGGTTGAAGGCGGGCGCATAAATGATAGTGCCAAAAAAGTTGGAGAAGGTTGGTTGATTAGAAATTACAGCATCAAAATAATAGCCAGAACTATAGATTCCTTTTTTAAAATATTGTTCCATAGTAACACGGGCTTGAAACCAACTGTGGTTGTAATATGCTGGTAAGGGTTGCCCTTTTAATACGGAAGTATTACCCGGTGTAATTTGTTCTTCTAAATTATACCAATTTCCCAAAAAAGTATAAAATTTTCCCTGCGAAGCATACTGTTTCCTGTTAAGTGAATTGGAGGAAAGACTAAATCCGGCACGGTATCCGGTTAATTTCAAGGCATCCAGTGTATCCGAAGATATAATTACCGGACTATCTACATACTGATCATTGTTGCTAACGTATGCTCCGGTTATTACAAACTTAAACCGATCCCCTACCGGAAAGCCAATGTTCAGCCCATAGCGCCTATCTATTCTCTCCAATACTGTAGGGGTAAATTGTTTTTGTACAAAATCCTCACCTTGCAAAAAGCTCCAGCTATTAAAAATCATCTCAGGCTCAACATAAAATTGGCCTAGCAAGGGTAGGTCTACCCGCGCTTTGAGCAAAGCTGATTTATAGAAATTGCCGGCAGAAAAATTTGCAGTAACGTGGGTAAGGGCTCTATTGAAGTAATAGTAATTTATTCCCAAAGAAATGTTACTGATGCTTCGCGTTGCAATAACACCTCCAAAGTCAACTTGAAGATTATTTTGTGGCCTGCGGGTAATTTTAAAATCAAAGTCTTTAGGGGTGGGATTAAAATTGAAGTTGGGATAAATGGTATTAAAATAGGGCTCCGATACCAATTTATAATAACCCGTTTTTACATCATCAAAATAAAGGGGGCGCCTGCCACTTTTAAAAAAACGATTAAAGTATTGTTGTTGGTGTTTGTTAAAGCCATCGAATCTAATATTGTTTACGACAATTGGAGAGGTTTTGTTATTAAAGCGATTTCGTGCTTCTGCAACGGATTCGCAGCTTCTTCGCGCCAAAATTTTTGCTTTTATCTCGGGCATTTGTTTCATGGTCTGGTAATAACCGCTGTCGATAATAGCTTTGGCTTTTGTAAAATCAAAAGCAGTAAAATCAATCAAGTTTGATTGAATATAAACACCGTTGGCTGGGACATCTTCCGGATTAGATTTGTCCAGGAGCATATACAACAATGAACGCGAAATTAGTTTTTCATCTTCTCCATAAGGATAGGTGTTGTAAACTTTAGATGAAACATTTGAACCAATAATTACATCAGGATTAAACTCTTTTTGCGCCACATCTACAGGAAAGTTGTTGTAAACACCCCCATCAAAAAGATATTTACCATCAATGCGGATAGGGTTGTAAAAAAAAGGGGCTGTTTGTGTTGCACGAAGAGCATCACTGAGGATTCCTTTCTTCAGTACAATTTCTGATTGAGTAAAAATATCAGAGACCATTACGCGCAACGGTATGAAAAGACTATCAAAATTATTTTTAGAGATAGCGGATGGCTGTGCCAATTTTTCAGCCAAAGCAAAATTTAGAGCAAGGTCATTTGCAATACTGGTGTTGAGCAAAAAATTAAAAGTCGAGTCGAGTGAAAGATTAAGACGAAGGAACGAAGCATCATTTTCTTTTTTGAAATAGTAATAACTACGACCGGCTTCAAAGCGACCATTTACCCAGTCTAAAAAGTCTTTTGACAGAATAATATCTTCAATTTTCTGTGGGCTCATTCCTCCGGCATAACATCCGGCTATTATTCCACCCATGGAGGTACCAATCACATAATCAATAGGAATCTCATTTTCTTCCAGTGCTTTTAGTACCCCAATATGAGCAAGTCCTTTTGCAGCACCGCCACTAAAAACAAGTGCCACTTTTTGTGAATAGCCTTGAACGGCCAAAACAAAAAGGAAGAGAATGAAAATCAACCGGGCACCACGCATTTCAAAAATTGGCTTTGCTACAAAGATAGCGATACAACATTTAATTTAGTTGCTCGCAACAATTACTTCTTGGGCAGTAGAAGCAGGAAATGGGATCTGTTGAAACCGTTTGATGAAGATGTCTTTTACTTTTTCAAAATTTTCGAGTTGTTCACTTTTTATAGGTTGCGAAGGTGGAAGTTCAACCTGAAGCGCGTCAATTTGTACCCCATTACGCCAAAAGCGGTAGCATAAATGAGGGCCCGTGGCTAGTCCTGTGCTGCCAACATAGCCAATAGTCTGACCTTGTTTTACGTGAGCGCCTGCAACAATGTCTGTTGCAATGTTAGACATGTGAAGATAGCCGGTAGTGTATGTGGCGTTGTGGTGCACTTTCACATAATTGCCGTTGTTGGCCGAATATTGAGCCTCTTCAACAATTCCATCACCCACGCTGCGAATAGGGGTTCCGGTAGGTGCTGCAAAGTCAGTTCCTAAGTGAGGACGAAAAACTTTTACCACCGGATGAAAGCGACTCATGGAATAGCGCGAACTAATGCGTGTGAATTCGATAGGATATTTTAACAGCGCTTTGCGGAGGCTACCTCCTTTTTCATCGAAGTAATCAATGCCCTCCCCCTGATCGAAAGGAAATGCATAATATCCGTGACCAACGTGTTCGAAATAGATCCCGGAAATAGCGCCAATGCCGATTGGCTTTCCCTCTACTGAATTTTCTTCATAGATTAGTTTGAACTGATCGCCTTTCTGCAAGCGTTGAAAGTCTACTTGCCAACCAAAAATATCAACAAACTTATTCGTGAGCTCAGGTGAAATATCCATCTCTTCAATTGTTTCCGAAAGCGAAGATTCGATTCTTCCCGAAATGGTTTTTTCTGCTTTTACCACTTCACGTTGGCAACTTTCGATGATTAAAGAATCCTTTAAATAAAAAATTACGTAGTCAATAGGGTTAGATTCATACACTAAGGCGCGTGCTGTTTTAAGTGAATCATTTTCGTGGATGAGCGTATATTTTTTATTGGCTGCAATCTTTCTAAAATCAAACTCTTTTCGCGAAAGCGTATTCAGTTGCTGAAGAACATTAGGCGAAACATAAGCACCATTGAATAAATCAAAAAACCGTTGATCTCGTTTTACTTCGTCTTGAATAACGTGAAGATCATTTACGACCATTCCGTAAAGAACAACTGGCTTAGGGGTCTCAACTTTTATACGGACAGAATCAAGTTCATTGACGGAAGTGCCGGGATAAGTAAAAATGGAGGTATAGGAATCGAGCAAAAAAAGCGAAATGATTAGCAGCGTAAAGGCTGAAAAGCCAATCGTGATTTTCTTAGCCAACGGAGACTTAAAAAGGGGTTTAAGCAAAACTTCTTAAGATTAAAGCATTGCAAGTTTAGACTAAAAAATCTGCTTATCGAAACAAAGAGGTTAGAAAGATCAGTACAGCTCTTTGAATTTTCTTTTCCCTTCATCCAAAAAGTTCACAAAGTGATCGACTGTTAGATCATATGGCTTTGGTGAAATCAGCACGCGTTCATCTTTTCCTACTAATACATAAAATGGTTGTGCGTTGTTGTTGAGTTTAGCGATCTGCAGGTCGGCATTTTGTTTGCCAATGGTTTTTTTCAGCTTTTGATCATAGCTGGAAGTGTACCACTCTGTTTCTGACAAGGTGGTTTTATCATCTACATAAAGGGCCACCACTACATAATCATTTTTCAACCGCTGCAACACTTGGGGATCGCTCCAAACACGTGCCTCCATCTCGCGGCAATTGGTACAACCATGCCCTGTAAAGTCAATGAAGAGCGGCTTATTTTGTTGACGTGCACACGCGAGGGCTTGTTTATAATCGAAGTAACCATTTATGCCATGTGGTAAATGGAGAAACTCAGAATACTTCGGTGTATCGCAGATTTCATTAGGGTTATTTTTTTGGTTGGCAGCCAGTAAATCATAATCGTGAGTAGACATAGGCGGCAAGTATCCTGCTAAGGCTTTTAATGGAGCCCCCCACATTCCGGGAATTAAGTAGGTCACAAATGAGAATGTGACGATTGCTAATGAAACGCGCAACACGCTTACAACTTTGTCTTCCGCATCTTTCCCGACATCTCCGGGTAGCCGAAAACTTTTCATTAGGTAAAGTCCAATTAAAGTGGCGATGACAATCCAAATGGCTAAGTTGATTTCACGATCTAAAATTCTCCAATGGAAGGCCTGATCTGCGATGCTTAAAAATTTAAAGGCAAGGGCAATCTCGATAAAGCCTAACACCACTTTGACAGTATTCAACCATCCACCCGATTTTGGTAATGATTTTAACCAGCCCGGAAAAAAAGCAAACAACGTAAAAGGAATAGCAAAAGCTGAAGCAAACCCAAACATGCCGATGATGGGCTTTATAAATTCTCCCCCGGCCGAAGAAACTAAGATGCTTCCGACCAAAGGCCCTGTGCATGAAAAAGAGACAAGGACTAATGTAAAGGCCATAAAAAACACTCCAGCCAATCCCCCTTTCTCAGCTTGTTGATCTACTTTGTTAATGATAGATCCCGGCAAGGTGATTTCAAACAATCCTAAAAAGGAAAGTCCGAAGACGATAAATACTGCAAAGAAAATTAAGTTTGGTATCCATTCTGTTGAGAGATGGTTGGCTGTTTCCGGGCCCATCAGTGGAGCTAGCACTGCTCCTATGAGGGTATAGATTACAATGATAGAAAGGCCGTACATTAATGCCTGAAATTTTGTGCCACGACCCGTGAAGAAACTCACTGTCATAGGAATCATCGGGAACACGCAAGGTGTTAACAATGCCGCTAACCCGGCAAAAAAAGAAAACAGAAAAAAACCCCAAAGTGATTTGCCTTTTGTTTCTTCTTTAACCAACGAAGGGTCGAGGATGGGACCCGTTGTTAAGGTATTGGACTCAGGCTCTTGAGTAGTAAGGGTTGCTGAATCTTTGGACTTTGAACTTTGAACTTTAGACTTTAAGCTTTCATCTATTAGCTTCGAACTCTCAACTTTAATATTCTCAAACACAAAATCTTCATTCCCAGGAACGCACTGCCCGGTTAGATCGGTACAAACTTGATATTCATATTCCCCTGAAATTTTAAGTTTGGTAGAAAGTACTTTGATGCGTTGGCGGAACTGTGCTGTCTTTTTGAAAATCTTTAAGTCGCATTCAAAAATCTTGTCATGTTTATCGATTGGGTTAATCGCTTTAATTTTCCCAACCAGTTGGTAACTATTATCTGGAATGAATGAAAATGTGGTTTTAATGGGGCCATCTTCGCAATCAAACTCGGAAGAGTATAAATACCAGTTATTATCAATAGTGGCATTAAAAATAAGTTCTATCTCTTCACCAATCTGTATAATCTCTTTGGAAGACGCAGTTTGCCATTTAGCGGGGGTAAGAACCTGAGCAGCGGAGATGAATCCATGCAATAGGAAGTACAAAAGAGCTATAAAACGCATTGATGAATTGGTTAAGTGGCTAAATTAACGGAATCAACCTTAAAATCGTTGAAAATTAGGGGTCGATTCGGTAATAATTATGTCTGTTATGCAACAAAAGGGATAGTAAATACGTCCCAAGGGCAGGCGTTGCAAAAAAGCGTCTAAAAAAGTACCTTGTTGACTTTCAAACGTACTAATTCTAAAACAATTTAAAACCCAATTATTATGAAGTTGAGATCTTTACTAACGGCCGTAGCCTTACTGTTTTTTGTTGCCGGGCAGGCTCAAACGGCAGATGAAATTATTGCCAAGTATTTTGAAAATACTGGTGGATTAGCTAAGTGGAAAGCTTTACAAGGTGTAAAAATGACTGCGAAAGTAAATCAAGGGGGCATGGAAATTCCACTTGTTATTATTCAATTAAAAGATGGACGTCAGGCGACCAAAGTCACTTTCCAAGGTAAAGATATTATGCAGGAAGTTTTTGACGGGGCAACTCTTTGGGGTCATAATATGATGAACATGAAAGCTGAGAAAAGCGATGCAGAAGCTACAGAAAACTTTAAGCAAGATATTGGCGAGTTTCCAGATCCTTTTCTGACTTACAAAGAAAGGGGTTTGAAGGCTGAGTTGCTTGGCAAGGAAAAAGTTGATGGCACAGAGACTTTCAAAATTAAATTGATTAAGAAACCAATTAAAGTAGACGGCAAGGAAACAGAAAATACAGTATTTTATTATTTTGATGCTGAGAACTTTGTTCCATTAATGTCAGAATCTGAAATTAAATCAGGAGAAGCAAAAGGAATGATTCGCCAAAGCAAATTCAGCGACTACCAAGAAGTAAATGGATTGATGTTTCCTTTTTCGTTGGCGCAAGGGATTAAAGATAAGGGTACTCAACCCCTAACAATTGTAACTATTGAGGTTGACCCAAAAGTTGATGCATCAACTTTTGCCTTTCCTACAGAAAAATAATTTACAAGTACTAGACATAAAAAAATACTTCAATCACAGCTTGGAGTATTTTTTTTATCTTTTAATAAATCCATCTTTTAATTTACCCAACTATGAAGAAACAATATCTGTTAGTTGCCTCTCTAATTCTTACCACTTTCACTTCATCATTAAGTCAAGATGCTGACGCGATATCGAAAGGAAAAGAATTATTTGGCGATTTGAGAGCTCGCCACATTGGCCCTGCATTAATGAGTGGCCGTATCACCGACATGGAATTACACCCTACTAATGACCGTGTAATCTTTGCGGGTACAGCGGGTGGTGGGGTATGGAAAAGCAGCAACGGTGGAGCTACTTTCAATCCTATTTTTGATGAGCATTGCCAATCCATTGGGGCAGTTGAAATTGACCCCTCTAATCCTGACAATGTGATTTGGGTAGGCACGGGAGAGACTTGGACACGCAATAGTGTTTCCGTTGGCGATGGTTTGTATAAAACTGTTGACGGTGGCACCAACTGGATAAAAATGGGCTTTGAAAAATCAGAACGCATTGCAGGGGTGCAGGTAAATCCAAAAAACCACGATGAGGTCTATGTGGCAGCACTCGGCCCATTGTGGAACGACAGCGAAGAGCGAGGCCTTTATAAAACAATGGACGGTGGCAAAACCTGGAACAAAATATTATATGTTGATAAAACTACAGGCTGTAGTGATTTAACCCTAGACCCCAAAGACCCCAACATTGTTTATGCAACGTTTTGGGAATTTAGAAGACAACCCTGGGCGTTTAGTTCGGGTGGTGCAAATAGTGCTTTGTATAAATCAACAGATGCAGGTAAAACTTTTAACAAAATCCATAACGGTTTCCCGAAAGGAAAATTAGGACGATTAGCAATTGCCGTTGCTCCTTCTAATTCTAACATTCTCTACACCGTTATTGAATCAGAACAAGATAAAGACAAAGGCTTGTATCGTAGCGATGATGCTGGTGCAAGTTGGAAACAATTAAACAATGACTTTGGAATTGTAGTACGTCCATTTTACTTCTCTCGAATTGAAGTAGACCCAAGAAATCCGGATGTAGTAGTGAAGGCAGGTTTGTTAGGCTCTATTTCTCGTGATGGCGGAAAAACTTTTAAGAACCTTGGCCCCAATCACTCTGATGTTCATGATATAGTATTTGATATTAAAAACTCTGACAGAATGTTTGCCGCTACTGATGGTGGAGTCTATCGCTCATGGGATGGGGGCACTACTCTGGAAATGGTTGAGAATATGCCGGTGTGTCAATTCTATCATGTAAGTGTTGATAATGAAGAACCGTATAATGTCTATGGAGGATTACAAGACAACGGTTGTTGGACAGGGCCTTCGCGATCACCAGGGGGTGTAGAGGCACGCGATTGGAAACGCATTGGTGTTGGTGATGGTTACCGCGTTTATAGTCATCCAACTAAAAAATTGATCTATTCAGAAATGCAAGGAGCAGAGAATGTGTGGCGGTTTGATGTAGCAAAAGATCAAGCTAAAACAGTTCAGCCATTGGCAGGAAAGGGTGACCCCAAATTACGCTTCAATTGGAATGCTGCAATGGCTATTAGCGCTCACAAACCAGATCGCTTTTATATGGGCAGCCAGTTTGTGCATCGGTCAGAAGACATGGGTGAAACATGGGTAAAAATTTCTCCTGATCTTACTACCAATGATCCTAAAAAGCAGGAACAAGAAAACTCGGGTGGCCTTTCGCGAGATAACTCAGGCGCAGAAAATCATTGTACGGTTTTCACCATTGCAGAATCTCCTTTGGATGAAAACATAGTTTGGGCTGGTACTGATGATGGTAACTTGCAAATAACCAAAGACGGTGGAAAAACTTGGACTAATGTAGTAGCCAATGTTTTGGGTTTACCAAAAGGAACAATGGTTTACCACATTGAAGCAAGCGTATTCGGCAAGGGAAGTGCATACGCGGTTTTCACTGGATACCAAACTGGCGATAAGGGCACATATATTTATAAGACAACTGACTTTGGTGCAACTTGGAAATCCATTGTCACCCCTGAGATCTACGGCTTCGCCAGAAACATTCAGGAAGATTATGAGAATGAAAATCTATTGTTTGTTGGAACGGAGTTTGGATTGTACATAACATTAAATGGCGGTAAAGGATGGTACAAGTTTACCAACAATATGCCTGCGGCTAATGTTCATTTTCTTGAACTACACAAAAAGACCAATGACCTAGTAATCGCAACGCATGGCCGAGGCATGATTATCATTGATGACATTAGCCCGCTCAGACAATTGACAGAGGAGAATATGAGTAAGGATCTTCATTTCTTCAGCATGAAGCCTACTTCTATTTCAGAGTCTAATGGTTTTGGAGGAGGCAGCACAGAAACACAATTTGTTGGTGAAAATCCTACGAAGGCGGCAAGAATTATTTATTACCTTAAGAAAAGACATACGCTCGGTAAAATGTCATTGGAGATACAAGATGCCAATGGCAATAAAATTACTGAGCTAGGACTTGGAAAATCGAAAGGAATAAATGTGGTGGAGTGGAACTACAATACCAAGCCGCCTAAGATGGCAACCGCGAAGACTTTTGCTTTTGGAGGATTCACCTCTCCGCGTGTGCCGGCAGGAACTTACAAGGTTGTTATCCAAAAAGGGAAAGAAACCTATACCAATGATTTAGTTGTGCAATACGATCCTAAATCAGACATATCATTGGCGGATAGAAAATTGCAAGAAGAGGCAACAAAAAAGCTATTCAATATGGCAGAAGAGTTAGCATACATGGTTTACACCTTAGATGAATACGTAAAAATTTCGCAAGGAGTGAAAGCGAAGAATGCGCAGGGAGCAAAAATTGCCACTCCATTTATTGGCGAACTCACTACCTTAAAAGAGAAGCTAGTGGTAACAAAAGGAGATAACTATGTAGGAGCCGCAGAACCGCAGTTAAGAGAAAAGATGGCTGAACTTTATGCGAAAGTTGCCGATAGTTATTACAAACCAAATCAAGCTGAACTTTCTAATTTGGAAGCCATTGAAAGCCGATTCAATGATGGGAAAGTTGAATTTAAAAAGATCAAGGAAAAAAACCTTCCTAAGATTACAGGCTTTCAATCAAAGGACGGAGTGATGCAACCGTTGATCTTAAAGACCTTTGAAGAATTTAAGAGAGAGCCCTAGCATTCATTGAACTAATTGAAAAAAACCCGAATGATGAGTTCGGGTTTTTTTAATGTCTAATTATTTCGAATAGTGTTTATAAAATGCCACGATCGTCTCAATTCCAATCAAAAAGTTTTTAATTCCGTAATGTTCGTTTGGTGAATGAAGTGCGTCCGTATCTAAACCAAAACCCATCAACACGGTATCAAGGCCAAGCTCTTTCTTAAATAGAGCTACAATAGGAATGCTGCCCCCATCGCGGGTAGGGATAGGCGTCTTGCCCCATACCTCTTCAAAGGCTTGGCTTGCTGCTTTGAATGCTTTTGAATCACTTGGTGTTACGGCAGCTTCACCTCCGTGGTGTGCTATAACTTTTACTTTTACCGACTTGGGTGCAATTGAAATAAAATGTTTGGTGAATAATTCGGTAATCTCGGCAGGGCTTTGGTTTGGCACGAGCCGCATGGAAATTTTTGCAGAGGCTTTGGAGGGTAAAACAGTCTTTGCTCCTTCGCCTGTGTAGCCGCCCCAAATTCCATTTACATCCAACGTTGGGCGAATGCCTGTACGCTCGAGCGTAGTGTAGCCCTTCTCACCTTTTATTTCATCAATGCCGAGTTCTTTTTTGTACTCATCTAAATTGAACGGAGCTTTGTTTAGCGCTTCGCGATCGGATGCAGAAAGATCTATTACTTTATCATAAAAATTTGGGATGGTAACTCGACCATTTTCATCGTGCAACGAAGCAATCATTTTACTCAATACATTGGCCGGATTGGCTACGGCACCTCCATATACCCCCGAATGCAAATCGCGATTAGGTCCAGTCACTTCAACTTCCATGTAGCTTAGTCCCCGTAAGCCAACGGTAATAGAAGGTTGATCTAGTGAGATAAGTGATGTGTCGGAAATCAAAATTACATCAGCCCTAAGCTTGGCTTTATTTTCTTTTACAAAAGTGCCGAGATTATCCGACCCCACTTCTTCTTCCCCCTCAATCATAAACTTAACATTACATGAAAGAAGATTGTGTTTCATCAAGATCTCAAATGCCTTGATGTGCATATAAACTTGTCCTTTGTCATCGCAGGCACCGCGGGCATAAATTTTTCCGTCTCGAATGGTGGGTTCAAAGGGCGGTGTATTCCATAATTCGAGAGGATCGGGAGGTTGAACATCATAATGCCCGTAAACTAATACAGTAGGTTTTGATAGATCCACAATTCGCTCACCAAATACAATTGGATGACCGTTGGTCTCCATTAATTGTACCTTGTCAGCACCGGCATCTTTTAATTTTTGTGCTACATATTCGGCTGCCTTACGTACATCACCTTTAAGTCGACTGTCTGCACTAACGGATGGAATGCGAAGCAATTCAAAAAGTTCAGCTAGAAAACGATCTTGGTTGGATTTTATATATTGGTGAATCATGATTTTTAATTAACCCTCGAAAGATAAAGGTTAAATCTCTAAAAGGGAAGATGAGCGGCCGCTCCTTGGAAGGAGATTTTCAAATGTCTACCTTCATTTAAAATAGTTGGCCATGAACAAAAGGACTTTTCTTAAAAGCCTTACTCTGCTTGGATTGAGTACAACACCTTCTTACGGATCGATCGATGAACTAATCAGTAGTATTAGCCATTTATCTGCTGCTGAAGTTTCGAAGGATGAAGATTTTTGGGAGAATATTCGAAAAGGCTACCGCCTAAAACCCGACTACATTAATTTGGAGAATGGGTACTATTGCCTTCTCCCCAATGAGACGTTGGAGAATTTTATTAACCATGTTCGTGAAGTAAACTATCAGGGTTCGTACTATATGCGAACAGTACAATTGGAAAATAAAAAAAGAGCAGCTGTGATGCTCGCATCGTTGGCTGGTTGCTCGCCCGAAGAATTAATCATTACGCGAAACACAACCGAATCGCTTGACACGGTGATCGGTGGCTTTCCCTGGAATGCCGGAGATGAAGCTGTAATGGCTGAACAAGATTACGGAGCCATGTTGGATATGTTTAAGCTTGTTGCTAAACGTTCAGGTGTGGTCAATAGAATCGTTTCTATTCCCAATCACCCAACTTCTGATGATGAAATCGTAAATCTGTATGCGAATGCCATCACACCAAAAACAAAGTTGTTGATGGTGTGCCACATGGTAAATGTTACCGGGCAAATATTACCTGTCAGAAAAATATGTGACATGGCGCATCGTAAAGGAGTGGAGGTGTTGGTAGATGGTGCACATGCTTTCGCTCATTTCAAATTTTCTATAGCCGATCTCAACTGTGATTACTACGGATCAAGTTTGCATAAATGGTTAAGCGTGCCGCTTGGGGCGGGAATCTTATACATCAAAAAACAAAACATTTCAAAAATTTCACAGCTGATTGGTGATGGAAATCCAAATGAAAATGATATTTATCGATTGAATCACACGGGCACTCACCCTGTCCATACCGACTTGGCTATTTCAGACGCAATTGATTTCTATCTGAAAATAGGAATAGATCGAAAAGAGGCACGCCTGCGTTACTTGCAAAACTATTGGACCAACAAAGTGCGCAACATGCCACACATTGTTTTGAATACCCCCGAAGATCCAACTCGCTCGTGCGGTATTGCTAATGTAGGAGTTAAGAATATGAAGCCTGGTGAAATGGCCGAAACTCTTATGAAGAAATATAAGGTGTATACCGTGGCGATTGACGGAGCAAACGTCCATGGTTGTCGCATTACCCCTAACCTTTACACAACACCCAAAGAGTTGGATGTTTTTGTAAGTGCGTTAAGTCAGATGGGGTAAGAAAAAAAGCAGGCTATTTAACTAGGCGAAAGCCTATTTTTAAGGCTTTCTGAATTTATAACCAACTAAAATCTGCAGGGCGCGATTGGTATCAGTGATTTCAAATCCATTTTGTGAATCATTTAAAATAATATTCTTTAATCCAATATAGTAATGAAGACCCACTGCAAAATTTTTATAGATATCATATTCAGTGCCAATACTAAACCCATGATCGTTTTTGTGAAATGTTTTTGTGATTTCTTGATTATTAATTTGTGTGCCTCCTAAAGTAAAACTTAAATAAGGAGCAATAACAATGTTCAGCTGTTTATTGATGTAGTAGTTAATTGAAATTTGAAAGGTTAAGTAATCAATATTGGTTGATGGAGGCGTAGTTAAATTATAGTAGTCACTTTGGTAGCCTACCCCCATATATCGGACAACAGTGCGAATGGAAAATTTATTGGAGACGCCTTTCTGATAAAAAAATGATATTGTTGGACGCACCACATTTTGATTGAAGACTGTGGATGACGAAGTACCATCGGTAGAATACATTCTTAGAGTCGATATATTTATGCCGGCATCACCACCAAAAAATGAACCTTGGGAGAAACCATTTTCAACGATCAAAACCAATATTCCTATTGCAATTAGGTGCTTCATGTTTATAAGGGTTTTCCAAAAGTAAATAGTTTTCGCTCAATGGCAATCGTTTTCGCTACTGACTGTTAGTTCGTTTTAAGATTTTTTTTCAATTCTTTTTATTCAAGATTGGTAATACTACTTTTCCGTTCCTTAACTTTATTGGTTCACACATAGAAATTAAATTGAAAGAATTGACACAAGACGGGTTATACCATTCCAGTTTCGAGCATGACTCATGTGGGGTAGGCTTTATCGCCAACATTAAAGGAAGAAAATCACATCAGGTAATTACTGATGCGCTCACCATGCTAGAACGCATGGCTCACCGGGGTGCGTGTGGATGCGAACCCAACACAGGAGATGGTGCTGGCATTTTAATTCAAGTGCCGCATGAATTTTTATTGGGCGAGTGCAGCAGATTAGGATTCAAACTTCCGGCTTTTGGAAGCTATGGAATAGGCCTTGTCTTCTTTCCGCGCGATGCCAAAGTGCGCGAAGAATGCCGAATGGTATTGAATCGCCAAATAAAAAAAATGAAAATGGGATTGCTCGGCTACCGCCTGCTTCCTACCAACAACAAAGACTTAGGTGAAACCGCATTGAATGCTGAACCTGTAATGGAACAAGTTTTCATCAAGCGTGCAGATGCGGGAACAAGCCCCGATGATTTTGAGCGTAAACTTTTTGTGCTTAGAAAATATGCAACTCACTTAATTACAGAATCTGTCAAAGGGGTTGACAATCAATTTTATTTTTCATCGCTTTCATACAAAACCGTTGCATACAAAGGCATGTTGACCAGCGGGCAGTTGAAATATTATTTTGCCGACTTAGAAAACGAAGAAGTAGTTTCTGCTTTAGCTGTAATTCACTCTCGTTTTTCTACCAATACCTTTCCTTCGTGGCGATTGGCGCAACCATTTCGGTTTATTGCGCACAACGGAGAGATCAACACAGTGCAGGGAAATATCAATTGGCTAAAATCAAAAGAAGTATTCTTCTCCTCACCACATTTTGCCCGTGAGGAGTTGAACATGATTTTGCCGATCTGCAACCCAAAGCAATCGGACTCTTCTAATTTGGATAATACGGTAGAGTTGTTGGTTCATGCAGGTAGATCATTACCTCACGTAATGATGATGTTAATCCCAGAAGCATGGGATGGAAACGAGGCAATGACACAAGAGAAAAAAGACTTCTACGAATACCATGCTAATTTAATGGAGCCTTGGGATGGCCCCGCTTCCATTACTTTTACAGACGGAAAAATTGTTGGGGCCACGCTCGACAGAAATGGTTTGCGCCCTTCGCGCTTTGTGGTTACTGATGATGACTTTGTAGTGATGGCATCTGAAGTTGGCGTCATTGACATTGATCCTGCCAGGGTTATTTCAAAAGGTCGCCTGCAACCCGGTAAAATGTTTGTGGTTGATTTAGAGCAAGGCCGCATCATCAGCGATGATGAATTGAAGAAAGATATTTGTACTCGCCAGCCTTATGGCAAATGGGTTAAAGAAAATAAAGTACGTTTAGTTGATTTACCTGAGCCGGGCGGAAGTTTTCACAAATACGATCCTGTCACTTTTTTAAAGAGGCAAATTTCATTTGGATACACCTCAGAAGATTTGCGCATGATTTTAGCGCAAATGTGCGAAACAGGAAAAGAAGCGTTAGGCTCGATGGGCAACGATACGCCTTTAGCTGTTTTATCTCGCCAAGCGCAACATTTGTCGAGCTACTTTAAACAATTATTTGCCCAGGTAACCAATCCACCGATTGATCCAATTCGCGAACGCTTAGTGATGTCGCTAGCTTCGCATGTTGGCGGATCTCTGAATCTATTGGAAGAATCTCCTGAACATTGTATTACACTTGAATTGCCCACACCAATTCTATCGAACAACGAACTAGAAAAAATTCGGTATATCGATCATCGCCATCTTCAAACCAAAACTATTTACACCTATTTCAAAGCAGATGGACAGCCCGGATCTCTTGAAAAAGGATTAACCCGTGTTTGCCAATATGTAACAGATGCCATAGAAGATGGATTTACGATCATCATTCTTTCTGATAGAAGTTTTGATAGCGGCCATGCACAGATACCATCCTTATTGGCGGTGGCTGCCGTGCATCATGATCTTATTAGAAAGGGTCTTCGTGGAAAAATTGGGTTGCTAGTGGAGGCGGGAGATGTGTGGGAGACGCACCACTATGCAACACTCGTTGGATATGGAGCATCAGGTATTAATCCATACTTGGTTTATCAAACCATTCATGATATGAAGAAGCGCAATCTCTTCAGCGAAGCACTAACTGAAGAGAAAGCAATTTATAATTATAAAAAGGCCGTTGCAGGAGAGTTGTTGAAGGTAATGAGTAAGATGGGCATCAGCACTTTGCAATCTTACCATGGAGCGCAAATTTTCGAAGCGCTTGGCATTCATCAGGAAGTAATTGAAATATATTTTACCGGAACAGTTTCGCGGATTGGTGGATTGAAATTGGATGACATTGCTCGCGAAGCATTGGCGAAACATTTATTGGCGTTTCCTATTACAGCCAATTCAAATCCAAGATTAGAAGTAGGCGGTGTTTATCAATGGAAGCAACGAGGCGAGGCGCATTTATTCAATCCGCAAACAATCCATTTACTTCAGCAATCAACCAAAGCCAAAGATTACACTCTCTTCAAAAAGTATTCTGTACTCATTAACGAGCAAAGCGAAAAAGCCATTACGCTTCGCAGTCTGCTGAAATTTAAAAAGGGGAAATCGATTCCTTTAAGCGAGGTGGAGTCTAAAGAAAATATTTTCAAACGATTTGCCACCGGGGCAATGTCGTTTGGTTCTATTTCACATGAAGCTCATAGCACATTGGCTATCGCCATGAATCGCATCGGAGGCAAAAGCAATTGTGGAGAGGGCGGAGAAGATGAAATTCGTTTTGTTAAGAAGGCCAATGGAGACTGGGAGAATTCAGCCATTAAGCAAGTCGCCTCAGGGAGATTTGGTGTGACGAGTCATTACCTAACCAACGCCAAAGAACTTCAAATAAAAATGGCGCAAGGCGCGAAGCCAGGTGAAGGGGGTCAATTGCCAGGGCATAAAGTTGATGATTGGATTGGCCGTGTACGGCACTCCACGCCAGGAGTAGGATTAATCTCTCCACCACCTCATCATGATATTTATTCGATTGAAGATTTATCTCAGCTTATTTTTGACTTGAAGAATGCCAATCGCGAGGCGCGTATCAGTGTGAAACTTGTTTCAGAGGCGGGTGTTGGAACAATTGCGTCTGGAGTTGCCAAAGCACATGCAGACGTTATTTTAATTTCAGGCCACGATGGAGGGACTGGCGCTTCGCCCGTTA
>JAYVPS010000213.1:0-17465 GCA_043757225.1 Cytophagales bacterium
CTTTAAAAAGATTATCTTTAACATCTCGCTGAATGGGAATTGTGAAATTATGATAGCATAGCAGTCATTAATTTAAATTCAAAATTATGGAACAGCACCTCGAACAAATCCGTGAACAACAAAAGGCGTCATGGAATAAATTTTCTTCCGGTTGGAAAAAATGGGATGACCTTACTATGGATTTTCTAAAGCCCATGGGAGATGAGATAATACGAATGCTCAATCCAAAAGGTAACGATGTCGTTCTGGACGTGGCTGCGGGGACAGGTGAACCCGGGTTGACCATTGCATCAATGTTGAGTGGGGGGAAAGTAATTATTACAGACCTTGCAGAAGACATGTTGGTAATAGCTCGTGAAAGTGCAAAACAAAGAGGAATAGAAAATATTGAAATCCGAGCGTGTGATGTTTGCGATCTTCCCTTTCCCGACAATACCTTCGATGCAATAAGTTGTCGGTTTGGTTTTATGTTTTTTCCTGACATGCTTTTAGCCGCCAAAGAAATGGTACGTGTTCTTAAACCCGGTGGAAGAATTGCTACTTCGGTTTGGTATAGTCCGGAAAAGAATTTCTGGGTTACGGCTATCATGGGAACCATTAATAGAAACATGGAATTGCCTCCTCCTCCTCTTGGCTCACCGGGAATGTTTCGTTGTGCCAAAGACGGATTCATGACTGACTTGTTTTCGCTGGCTGGCTTTAAAAATATCAGAACAAAAGAAGTTGCAGGAAAGATGAACTGTAAGACAACGGATGTTTACTGGAACATGATGACGGAAATAGGAGCGCCTATCGTTGCTGCCCTTAGCAAAGCGGATGATGAACTGAAAGAGAAAATAAAAAAAGAAGTATATCAGACAGTAAATCAAAAATATCCTTCCGAAAATATTTCAATCGAGTCAAGTGCTCTTGTAATTTATGCAGAGAAGTAAATTATTATTCATGAAAAAATACTCATTTGTTATATTTGCTATTCCGGATTCAAAATATTAAAATATTAAAGGGTATACCTGCCCAACAACTTCTCGGAATCATGAACTACGGCTACTTCAGGTCATTAGGAGTCTCTTGTGGCCACTGCCACAATACGAATCAATGGGACTCGGATGAAAAAAAACCAAAGCTGATAGCGCGTGAAATGTCGAAAATGAGTAAGCGAATAAACAATGAATTATTGAAAGGCATTTCCTTACTAAAAGACGCAGTAGTCAATTGCACCATCTGCCATCGTGGCCAGATAAAACCTGCATTAGATCTCAAGTAAATTGATACGCTAAACACTTATGTATAATTACTTTAGCAAATTAAATTCCATGCTATCTATTCCCTACCAACCTCCCAGGTTTATTCCCTGTATGCTCACCCTCTTTCAAAACTAAAACTCCGTTGACCAGCACATACATGATGCCTGTGGCATATTGGTGAGGGCTTTCAAATGTAGCACGGTCTTGAATGATGTGCGGATTAAAGATAGCCAGATCAGCATAGTTGCCAACCCGGAGTGAGCCACGCTTTTTTATTTTTAAATTAGAGGCTGGCAAAGAAGTCATTCTTCGTACGGCTTCCTCCAATGGCATCAATTTTTCATCGCGAGAATATTTTCCAAGCAGTCTTGCAAAACTTCCATAGGCACGAGGATGAGTACCTCCATCTGTAAATGGTGGCTCTGCCGGAATGGAGCTCGCATCAGAGCAAATGCTCACGTAAGGCAATTGTAACATGCGTTTCACATTGTCTTCTGACATCAAAAAGAAAATACAAGAGATGTTTGATCTATCCGCTACAATCAAATCCAGCATGGTTTCGTTGGCATTCTTTCCATGCAGTCGCGAAATCTCACTCAGTCTTTTTGATTTGTATAATTTATTTAATGAATCCTTTCTAAAACCAAGCACCATTACATCCTTAGGGTCTGAATTGCGTGAGGGGATACCGAGCTCCAATTCGCGTAACACTCTTTTTCTCGTAGTTGTGTTTTTGAGGCGCTTTCGCAAATCTTCGCCTCCACCTTCTTGTACCCATGTTGGCAACCTAGCGGTCATACTAGTGCCACTGGCATTGTATGTGTACATGTCGGCTGTAATTTTGAGTCCGATTTTTTGTGCGCTATCAATTTTAGCTAACACGGTATCGATCTTATTCCAGTTCCAAGTGTTGTTAATTTTTAGGTGGTAAATCTCCGCGGGCACATTAGCTTCCTTAGCGATCCTAAACACCTCGTTCATGGCTGAGTAAATTTTGTCGCTTTCACTGCGCATGTGGGTAATGTACATTCCATCAAATTCTGAAACCACTTTGCACAATTCAATTAACTCTTCGGTAGAGGCATAATCGGCAGGAGCATAAATTAAAGAAGAACCTAAGCCCATGGCCCCTTGCTGCATAGCTTCACGAACAAGCAATTTCATTTCCTCTAACTCGGTAGAAGTCGCTTTTCTATTTTGATATCCTAATACGTAATTGCGTACCGAGGTAGCACCCACAAATGAAGCAAAGTTGGGGCTTGATCCTTTATTTTTGAGATAAGTAAAATATTCTCCTAGCGATCCCCACAAAGAATCTTCTTTATCTTTTTTCTTCCGGGGTCCGGGGCTCCACCCTTCGCCAAAAACTTCAAGCGTAACGCCTTGTTTGATATCACTCATGGAGCGTCCATCTTTTAACAACGAACCATCAGCCCAGCTAAGCATATTAATGAAGCCAGGAGTTACTGCTAACCCTTTTGCGTTGATCTCGTTTGTGGCGATTGCCTTCGAAACATCTCCAATAGCAGCGATGGTATCTGCATTGATGCCGATATCTGTTTGGATAGGCTTTCCGCCAAGGCCATCGTAGATCATTCCGTTGCGGATGATTAAATCAAATTTTTTTTGTGGTTGGGTAGAACAGAAGGAGAAGCAAAAAAGGAAAATGAGAAGAAAGAGATTTTTCATTACCAATACTATCGATTTAAACATATAATTCAACACATGTCAAGCACCATCTTTCGGAGAGGAAACACTTGCAAGATAGTAGGTTTAAAGCCAACAAACAGATGTGTATGATCTGGCATACACTGTAAGTCAACATTTTAGCTTTTCGATTCTGGAATAAGGTTGTAAGATATTTATTCAGCTTTAGAACATTCTATAAACAAGTAGCTCCTATGAAGCAAAATTTTGTCTATTCAATAAAACTATTTACACCCAACTCCTTGAACATAATTTTCGATAGCTTTTACCGAACGAGCGGCTTCACTTCCTTTAAAATTTTTAATATCAGAATAACCAACTGATTTAACATATTCCTTCAACAACTCCTTTGACAACGGCAAATACGACCAATGCCATTTTTCTTCTTCATAACCTGTTCGTCCATCAGCTTTAGAAGTGTAGGGTTGGCAAAATCCATACTCAGCTGCATGAGATTGTAGCCATTGATAAACCCTCAATCCTTCGCCAGAAGCAAAGTAAGAATTTTCCAAGGAGTTCAAATCTATGTCGGTGCCCCAATGGTGGCGCGAAGTGCTGGGCATTGAACTATAAAGTAAAATTAGTTTCGCGCGTTCTTCGAGGTTTTTTATGGTAGTCAGGTTTTTACCTTGCACTGGCGTTCTGCCCTCCCACTTATTTTCCCAAATTACTTTTTGCGAATCAAAATTTCTTGTGGCAGAAATGATCACCAGCTCAACGCCCTCAATCTTAGCAGCCGCGGCCATCCTTACAAAAGCCACATAACTTTCCTTGCGAAGAAATTTTCCTACGGCACTTCCACGGGCATGTTGGTCTTCAATTTTAACAAACCGAGTATCCTTCGATTCATCAAATCGTCCAAGCAAATAAAGCTTATCTATTTGTTGGCTATTCCCCAAATTTTCAATTAAGATTAATAACAAACAGGAAATTCCTAAATATTTAAGTTTTAGGTTCATTAATTATTGTTTAATCCAAATGAGTTTGTTCCCAACTTGTTTTTAAATAGTCTCTCCTTTTGGATAGCCTGATCAGAAGTTATAGTGCTAGGCAATAGCATCAAAATTGAAAAATTAAAATTTACAGCATAATTACTGTCTTTAATTATCAGTTCCTTTAATGCTTTATTATTGCCATGCCCATTTGTTGAAACATAATTCGTCCACCTACCCCAAATTCCATCATCTCCGTAGGCAGATCCAACATAAAGCTTTCCGGTTTTTGTATCGCTAATAAGATAAATCCCCTTTGTTACTGATAGCATTCGCTTCCAATCAACATATTGATTATACACAATCTCTTGAAGTTCTTTAAAATCAAGAATAAAATCAAAATAATCTGTGAATTGTTTATAGTGGAGTCCTGGTTGGATTTCAATTACTTCCTTCTTATTAGCGATCCATTGATGCCATGAAAGCGCTGCTTGTCCCCAATCAACAATCACCCTTTCCTTCAAGTCCTCAAATCCAACCTCTTCTTCCATTTCGTAGTTGAATCGACCTTCCTCAAGTTTTTTCATGGACAAAATTTTATAGACTCCAATGAATCTAGAAAGAGTTCCTTGTTCTCCAATAAACGAAACTATATAATCGACACCCTTAAAAACATCCCTGACTTGCGATTCTTGATATTTCAAAAATTCAGATCGGCTATAACGATACAGGTTGTATAAATCCAACCTCGAATCCTTATGACGAACGAGCTTAATTTTCCCATTTTCTGAAAGTCCACGGCTAATAAGTAATTCTTGAATTGTGATCATATAGCCTCGTAAATCACACTCGCTCTTCCACCTGATTCATCACCTTCGTTTGAACTTGAATCGACTCATGGTGAACTAACCGCAGCAAGTCGCGCATAAAACCTTCATCTAAGCCCATTGCTTTACCCAACGTTACACGCGTTTTAATAATTTCTTCCCACCGATTTACCTGAAGAATTGTAACGTTGTTATCCTTTTTATACTGACCAATTTTTTCCGAAATTTTCATGCGCGATGACATCTTTTGCATAATCTCATCATCTAACTGGTCAATTTGCTCTCGCAAAATACTGAGCGTATCCTTGAACGTCTTATTGTCGGTAGAAGGTGTGCGCACTACCAAATCACTCAAAATTTTACCAAGAACCGCAGGTGTTACTTGCTGTTTTGCATCACTCCATGCTGCATCTGGGTTAATATGACTTTCAATCATCAAGCCCGCCATATCTAAGTCGAGCGCTTTTTGCGAAACAAAAGAAATCAAATCACGATTGCCAGAAATATGACTTGGGTCACAAATGATCTCCAGTTGGGGAAAACGAGTTTTCAGTTCAATCGCTATATCCCACATCGGCAAATTACGAAAAGGGCCTTTTTCAAAAGAAGAGAACCCACGATGGATAGCTGCCATCGTTTTAATTCCTGCTTTGTTCAAACGCTCCAACGCTCCAATCCAAAGTTCAAGATCAGGGTTCACAGGATTTTTCACCATCACAGGGATGTCCACACCCTTCAAGCAGTCGGCAATTTCTTGCACTGAAAACGGATTAACCGTTGTACGCGCACCAATCCATAAGATGTCTACACCAGCCTTTAAGCATGCCTCCACGTGAGCAGCATTGGCAACCTCTGTTGTCACTGGCAACCCAGTTTCCTTCTTGGCTGTCATCAACCAACTTAGTCCAACATCGCCTGCACCTTCATATTGCCCGGGGCGTGTTCGCGGCTTCCAAATGCCAGCTCTTAGGGCATGTACTTTTCCGGTGGCTGCAATTTGTTTAGCAGTGGCAACCGTTTGCTCTTCCGTCTCAGCACTGCAGGGGCCACTAATGATGATCGGTCTATCTATTTTCAACCAACTGCTGATCGATTGCAACTCTAATCCATTCTTACTCATAACTTTTTGATTTTAGATTGTAAATATTAACTATTTAATTGTACCAAGGAATTTATAAATTCAATGTCACTTTATTTGTGCCCTTCTTAACAACTTCACCTCATTCCTCTCCAGAAGAGGCATATTGAGCTTAAGTAAAAGACATTGATTTATAATTTATCGTTTAAAATTCTCCTGATTTCATTCGCCTTTGTCATGGTGTTCACTAATTCTTTGGTGTCCTTCTTTAATAAATGATAATGAAATCTCTGTAAGTGCATAATGTATTCCAATAATGCCTGACTTAGGTATTCAGCATTCTGTTCAAAAATTGGTGCCCACATTTCAGGCGAACTTTTGGCCAAGCGTACCGTGGAAGCAAAACCACTTCCAGCTAAATTAAATATATTCTTCTCATCCTTCTCAATATCCAATACCGTTTGCCCTAATAAAAAAGAGCTTACGTGTGATAAGTGCGATACATACGCCACATGCTTATCGTGTTCTTCCGGTTCCATAAAAATTGTGTTCATGCCCAACGCATCAAACACACGCTTCGCTAATGCTAAAGCCGATGATGATGATTTCTCCTGCTCACAAATAATATTCGTCTTCCCGTGAAACAATCCTGAGAAGGCAGCAGTAGGGCCTGAGTTTTCCGTTCCCGCAATTTGGTGAGCAGCTACTAACTGATTCCGCTTAAGGTGTAAAGCTACCGACCTACAAATTGAACTTTTGGTAGACCCTGTATCTATCACAACGGCTTCTTTATTTATGGCATCCAATAACCTTGGCAAAAAGACATTAATCGCATTTACGGGAATTGCCAAAATAATCAAATCAGCTTTCGATAAGCCTTCGTCTTCTGCCAGTACCTTATCAACCAATCCTAACTCTACAGCTTTTTTTGCGTGATCAGAATTTTGATCAATTCCATAAAGCTCCGTTGCAATACCCGATTTTCTCAAATCAATCGCAATCGACCCGCCAATCAACCCTAACCCAATAATCGTTACTTTCATTTCAGGTCTATTATTTAAGAGTGTGTTTTAGAAATCTGAAATTCAACAATTCTTTGAAGAGCTTCCATTAGTTTTTCTTCTGTGGCACAGAGCGAAATGCGAATGTATCTCATCCCAGTTTCACCAAAAATAAAACCTGGCGTAATAAACACATGAGTGCCATACAATATTTCATCAATCCATTTCTCTACATCATCAATTTCTTTAGGAGCTTTTGCCCACACAAACAGTCCAGATTGATTGGGTGAATAGGAACATTTCAGTTCATCCAAAATTTTACAGGCAGCTGCTTTTCTTTTCGCATACATTCCATTGAGTTGCTGAAACCAATCCTCTCCACTTTGTAATGCTTCAACAGCGGCATGTTGTAATCCCAAAAACATTCCTGAGTCCATGTTACTCTTTACACGCAGCACTGCATCAATATACTGAGCATTGCCACCAACCCAACCAATGCGCCAACCTGCCATATTGTGTGATTTACTCAACGAGTTAAGTTCCAAAGCAACATCTTCCGACCCCTCCATACCCAAAATACTTAATGGCTGATCATTCAAAATCAAACTGTACGGATTATCATTCACAATCAAAAATTGCTTTTCCTTTGCTAGGTCTACCAATTCTTGCAATTCCTGTTGGGAAGCAGTCCGTCCTGTTGGCATGTGCGGAAAATTTATCCACATTACCTTCACTTTAGATAAATCTCTTTTCCGTAATTCTTTAATGTCAATTCCCCAATCCAACTTCTCTTCCATATTATAGGTCACTGTTTTGGCACCTACCAACTTTGCCACAGAAGAATACGTAGGATAACCAGGATCAGGTATCAACACTTCATCACCTTCATTGACAAAAGCCATCATAATATGCATGATACCTTCCTTCGATCCCATCAACGGAAGAATTTCAGTTTCCCGATTTAAGGAAACACCATATGTCTTGCTATAAAAATCCGCAATGGCTTTTCTTAGCTGAGGGATGCCTTTATAATTTTGATAGCCATGGTTAGCAGGGTTCTTCGAAGAAATAATCAATGCTTCAATCGCATTCATAGCAGGCATTTGATCGGGGCTGCCAATTCCTAGATTGATCACTTTCCATTCGGGCGAATCCAATACTCTCACCTCGGTCAACTTCTTGCTGAAGTAGTATTCCTCTACGTTCTTTATTCGATTTGCTGATTCAATCATGCCTTGCAATACTTTATTCTAACTTCTGTACCCTGTACTCTAAAATCTATTTGTACTCAATCTTCGCCTTCTTGTATTCTCCTAATATGTTTAGATTTCTGACTTGCCGCAATACGAGTTTCATTGCTTCATCATAATTCTTTCGCTTCGTCCACTCAACATCAACATGAATTGAATATTCGCTGGGCTTTCCAATAATGGGTATCGACTGAATCTTAGTCAAGTTGATTTTATTATCCTTGAACGTCAATAGCGCATCGACTAAACTTCCCACTTCGTTTGCTACTTCAAAACAAAGCGAAGCCTTATTGTTGGCTGCATCGGGTTTTCCTCCTTTTGTCAGAATAAGAAATCGAGTAAAGTTCTTTTTGTTCGTCTCGATACGTTTTTCCAAAATCTGTAATCCAAATTTTTTCGCTGCATGCTCATTCGCAATAGCGGCAGTTTCAGCAAGCTTCAATTCGCTTATTCGCTTTGCTGAAATGGCCGTGTCATCACTTTCACGGATGTCCACGCCTTTGAGTCGAAAAAGAAAATCACTGCATTGCCGAATCGCCATCGGGTGCGACTCAATGCTTTTAATTTCACTCAACTTTACTCCTGGCAAGGCAAGTAAATGCATGTGTATTGGCAAATACAATTCGCCAATAATCGAAAAATGATATTCCTGCAAAAGAAAATAATTAGGGAGAATACTGCCGGCAATAGAATTTTCAATCGCCATTACAGCAAAGTCAGCTTGGTTGCTCTTCAGAGATTCGCATAGCGCGTGAAACGACAAGCACTCAATCGTATCGATTGGCTCATCAAAATAGGTAAAGGCTGCTACTTCGTGAAAACTGGTAGCGATACCTTGGATAGCAACTTTCAATTTTTTCTTCTTACCCATTGAATTTGTTATAAAATGAAAAGTCCCAGCTTTCACCGGGACTTTTCGAGTTTCTTTTGTTTATTTAACAAACTATTCTCAATCAAGCCCCGAGTGGGTTTGAAAAAAGTAGTAGCTAAAATAAAATCGTGTTGTTCTCATTTCTTATTTGATGTGGCGAAGAAAAGGCAAAATTTTGGTTTCAACAACTATTACAATAAATATTTGTTAAAAATTGACCTGAACTAACTCTCGTTAGCCAATTAATTAGAGTGTTGCCTCAACCTCCCAAACAGAAATAGTGCGGTCATCACTGGCACTGATGAGTTGATTGTGAAATGAAGTCCAAAGCAATTTGTTCACCGATGTACCATGTCCGGCATGGCGCGCCTTATCAATTACTTTTAGCAATTTCATTTCAGCAGTGTTCCAAATCTTTACAGATTTATCCATGCTGCCTGTAGCAAAATACCTTCCGTCAGGGCTAACCGTTATATGATTAATAGCATAGAGGTGAGCTGCTACTTCTTCTACTTGTTTATATTGATTAGAGGCATCCCACACTTTCAAGCGTGCATCACGTGATCCACTAATCAAAAAACTGGAATTAGGAAGTTGGCTTATCGCAAAAACAGAATTGGAGTGCGCTTTGAATTCTTGCTTGAGTCGATAATCATCTAATGCAAAAATTCGAATGAAGTGATCGCTATAGCCTACAGCCATTTCTCCAAGCGTGGTGTTAATTGAGATTACACGCACTTTATTATCAGAAGCAACTAGTTTCTTTTTGACAGTCCAATTTTTATAGTCCACTACCATGATTACTCCCTCGCCTGTGGCAACAATTAAGTCATTTTCAAAGCTCTGAATATCAAAGATGGCCGATGAAGTAAGTTTTAAAGAGGCTACCTCCTTCTTGTTTTGCCAATCAAGCAAGTGAATGCCCTCATAATTATGCCCTACCACCAACTGATTTGTTTTTTTATAATGATGCAATGCATACACCGAGTTAGGCAACTTGGCAATCAGCTCCCCTTCACCGGGTTTCATTAAGTCCCACAACGCTACCATACCATCGCCTGCACCTGAAAAAAAAAGGTGTGATTGATCGGCTCCTTCCAATGTATACACACAATCGCGATGGCCTGTGAACGTGTGGATTTTATTGACCTGAATGTTAGACATTGGAAATGGATAGAAGGACAAGTAACTTTAGGCATCTCTAATATCATGACCGTTGCATTTTAGAGATGCCATTTACAAAATTGTACAAAATTTCTCTTAATCAATGCCTCTATCAAAAATAGAAGTCACCGGAAACCAAAGCGGATGGGCCATTTGGTTCATTAGCGAAAGTGAAGAAGAATTGGTTTTTCAATCTTTTGAGCAATGCCCTGAAGAAATCATAAGCAAACAAAAGCGGTTAGAGTGGCTGGCAGGGCGAGCTTTGTTGAATAGCCTCTTAGCAAAACATGGCCTTATTTATTCCGGAACTCAAAAAGATGAATTTGGCAAGCCCTTTTTAAAAAACCATCCTCATCATATTTCATTATCTCATTCTTATCCTTATGTTGCAGCACAGTTAGATTCAGACCAATCAGTTGGAGTAGATTTAGAGCAGCCTAAAGAAAAACTCCTGATCATTGCTGCACGGATTCTTTCGCCCTCCGAGCTACTGGACGCAGGAGAAGATGTTATTAAGCATTGCATCTATTGGTGCGCCAAAGAATCGCTTTACAAAATTGATGGAAAACGTGGCCTCCACTTTTCCAACCAATTGAATATTGAGTCCTTTACTTTACAAAAGAATGGCGAACTGAAGGGCATCATCACCACTAAAGAACAAAAACTATCCGTAAATTTGATTTACCAAGTGGAATCCGACTACGTATTCGTTCATACCAAAACAAGTTGAAATGAGAATTGTAAAGGCCTCTCTAATCACCCCAGCAATTGCGATGCGAGTGAAGCAACCCCTCAAATTTCAGATGTCTATAATCTTAACTGCCTGTATCTCCATTAGTGCGACTTGCCAGGCGCAACCGGGTATTCAAAATTTTTCATTAACGAACGTACTAGATGGGAAACCTAATTCCTTAGATCAATACGCTTCATCACCGGTTGTTGTTTTGTTCACTAGCAACGAGTGCCCATTTGACAATTACTATAAAGGTCGCATCAAAGAAATGATTTCCTCTTATTCGGGTAAGGTTCAATTTCTGTTAATCAATTCTTATCCGACTCCCGAAGAATCGGCTGAGAAAATGGCTATTCATTTAAGCGACTTAAGCGCACCATACCTAGCCGACAAAGATCAAACCGTGATGGAGAATTTTGGGGCAAAGAAAAGTCCAGAAGTATTTGTACTAAAATCTGCCGGAGGAAAATTTACTGTTATGTACAGTGGTGCTATTGACGACAACCCGCAAGTATCGACTGATGTAAAGCAAAACTATTTGAAAGACGTGATTGATAAGGTGCTAAGTGGGCAAAAGATTGAAGTGATTTCTAATAGGGCGGTTGGTTGTTCGATAAGGAGAAAATAAATGCCTAAGTAGCAGATCAGTCTGTTTGCATTCCACTCCGGAAATTAAAATACCGCGAATGAAAACCGTTTAAATAAATAGTTTACACACCCAAATCCCCGCCATCCGAAATCTCTATCAACAGCAATTTCACTTCTTCCGCTTTCGCATGTTCGCCAATTTTCTCAAATGACATTACTAAGTTGCGGAGTGCCCTACGAATGATATCAATGTTTGTGCATGGCTCGAAGAAAGAACTTTGAGGAACGAGGTGTAGCTCGTGAATATAATTTTCGATGTCTTGCTTCGAAAAAATCAATCCACGGTTAAAAGCGTTAATATAAAATTGATGGTTGTCATCTCTGTAGGTGAGAATGAAAAGATTGGGCAGGTTTACGCCACTTACAGGCAGCTTTAACTTTTGTGCCACCAACAGATAGATTACGCAGAGGGTAATTGGGTTTCCCTTATGGCTCTCCAATACAATGTTGATCATGGAGTTACCTGGCGAATGAAAATTTTTGGTGTTGGCTCCAAACCTGAGTTTGTTAAATAATACGCTGTTGATAACTTTTATCTGGTCGAAAGCATATAAATCCGGACGGAACTCCAACCACGTATCATAATAAATTTGCTCCAACTCATGCCTTAATTTCTCTAACTCCAAATCCGGATATTGGTAAGTAGCCAAAATCCACATGCCTGCAAGCAGATCGCGCTCTTCGGTTGAATACCAGTCGCGTAAACGTTCTTTTAATAGTTCATATTGTAATGTATGTATGAGTTCTTCAATCCTTCCTTGTACAATCGGGTTGAGGTTGCTCTCCCACTCAAGTTCCAAAAACGGGATAGCCTCTTTGCCTATCGACAATATCTTATCCTCTACATGAGAGCTAACCTGACTGTCCTCATCATCGAGTAACGACACTAATGCTTTAAGTTCAACTTCCGTCATCTACATCAACTTTGAAAATTTATCGATTAAAAAATACCATGAATCAAAATTATTAAATAGGGGCATCTTCAAATTAAGTTTGTATCACGCCTACATTAAACTTCTCTACAGGAGAATGATTCGCTGCTTCAATGCCCATCGAAATTACTTTACGCGTTTCAATAGGGTCGATCACGCCATCTACCCACAAACGTGAAGCAGCGTAATAAGGACTCAATTGTTCATTATAGCGATCTGTAATTTCCTTCAATAAAATATCTTCCTCTTCTTTGGCAATCACTTTGCCTTGCGCCTTCAACGTGCTTACCCGAATTTGCAACAGTGTCTTAGCAGCAGCACTGCCACTCATTACAGCAATCTGCGCGGTCGGCCAGGCGTAAATCAATCGTGGGTCATAGGCCTTTCCACACATGGCATAGTTGCCCGCCCCGTATGAATTGCCAATGATAAAAGTAAATTTCGGCACTGTTGAGTTGGCCATGGCATTCACCATCTTGGCTCCGTCTTTAATAATTCCACCTTGTTCGGCCTTGCTGCCCACCATAAAGCCACTAACATCTTGTAAAAAAACGAGTGGAATTTTTCGTTGATTACAATTCATGATAAAACGAGCGGCCTTGTCGGCAGAGTCTGAATAAATCACACCGCCCATCTGCATTTCGCCCTTCTTAGTCTTCACAACTTTGCGCTGATTGGCAACAATGCCCACTGCCCAACCATCGACACGCGCAAAACAACAAAGTATGGTTTTTCCATACAACGCTTTATACTCGTCTACTTCTGAATCGTCCACCATTCGCTTGATGATTTCTAACATATCATACGGCTTGGCACGATCTGCGGGCAAAGTACCATAAATCTCTCCTGGTTTTTCTTTCGGAAGCTGGGAAGTAATTCGATCGAACCCCGCTTTCTCTGATGCTCCTATCTTATCAAACAACCCACGGATATGATCGAGACAAGCCTGATCGTTTGGAAATTTATTATCTGTTACTCCCGATACCTCGCAATGCGTGGTAGCACCACCTAGTGTTTCATTATCAATCTCCTCACCAATTGCTGCCTTCACTAAATATGAACCAGCCAAAAAGATAGAACCCGTTTTGTCAACGATCATCGCTTCGTCTGACATGATGGGCAAATAAGCACCACCTGCTACGCAACTGCCCATAATGGCGGCAATTTGTACAATGCCCATCGAAGACATCTTTGCATTATTTCGAAACTGTCTACCAAAATGTTCTTTGTCAGGAAAAATTTCATCTTGCATAGGGAGAAAAACTCCGGCACTATCTACTAAATAGATAACCGGCAATCTGTTTTCCATAGCAATCTCCTGCGCGCGAAGATTTTTTTTTGCGGTAATAGGAAACCATGCTCCCGCCTTTACCGTAGCATCATTAGCTACAATCACGCACTGTCTTCCCTTTACAAAACCTATTCCTGTAATCACCCCACCGGAAGGGCAGCCACCTTGCTCTTTGTACATGCCATCACCCACAAAAAGCCCTACTTCTAAAAAATAAGAATTCTTGTCGATGAGATAATCGATTCGCTCCCGTGCCGTTAATTTTCCTTTTTGGTGCTGGTCTTCAATTTTCTTCTCTCCACCACCAAGCATCGTTTTCTTCGCTTTCGATTTTAGCTGAGAGCAAAGTTGTTTTAACTGATCTTCGTTTTTGTTGAATTCTAAGTCCATGAGATTTATCCCTATTTCTTTTTAGCCGCTGCCTTCTTTCGTTCCTCTTCCTCCTTGCGCTTGTCTCTGTCTATTTTCTTTTTGCTTTTTCCCAGCGGAGCCATAAAGTGCTTCGGATTATTATTGAAGTGTTTGGCCAAACTGTCCAGACTTACCAAAAATTTATTAAGATTTACATACAAGGTGTCTTCCGTCATCAGCTTGCTCATGGTATTATCGCCTTTGCTTAATCTCAATAAAGTTTGATTCAGATTAGAGATGGTCTGTTGTGTTTTAGTAAGGGTCTGGTTTAATTTGAGCATCTTCAGTGAATCAGACAATGTTTTGAAATTACCAAGGGTTGGCTTTAATTCGTGAAGGGTGCTGTTCAAATTTTCTCCCACAGACTTAAAGGTCGCGGCAAGGTCTTCAATCTTTCCGTTCGCAGTACCTAGTGTTTTGTTTAATAAATCAGGAGTAGCTTGAAGCTTGGTGAAAATAACATCTAATTGCTGCGAATTTTTTGTAAGGTTATCGATAATGATGTTAAACTTCCGAAGGGTAGTCTGCAGATCTGTGGCCACTGGTGTTGCTGTTTCTGAGAGCACATCAAACATTCCTTTGGCCACTTGTGATTGAAGCGTATCGCCTGGTTTTAGTTTACCCTTGGATGGATGAATGGACAATAGCACCGACTTGCCTCCCAGCAATTCACTGTTCAATATCGCTTTGGTTGAATCCGTTAAAACAATATCAGATTCAATTTCAAATTCCACCAACACTTTGTGTTGTCGATCTTGCAGTATTTTTATTCTACTAACGCGCCCAACAGGGTAGCCATTCACAAGCACAGGATTAGAAATCGCCAATTGATCGATATTTTCATACACCGCAAAATATTTATTGGTGCGCGAAAAAAGGTCAATACCCTTTAAATAATTAAACCCGAAGTATAGCATTGTAATCGCAATAGCAATCACTAAACCTACCTTAAATTCTTTTGTTTTCACGTTATCAGTTTATAGATTCAATTTCTGTTTTATAATCTTTAAATGCACGGTAAATGCCCGAAGCAATTAATTCTTGGCCGTCATCAGAGGCTAAAAATCCTTCCTCTTTTGAGTTCGATAAAAACCCTGTCTCAACCAATACGCTGGGCATTGATGTGCGCCACAAAACTAAAAAGCCAGCCTGCTTTACCCCGCGACTAAAGCGGCCCGCCTTGGTTTTAAATTGCTCCTCCAATTTCTGCGCAAACTTTAAACTACTCTCGTGGTAGGCACTTTGACTCAAGGTAAACAAGATGTATGACTCCGGACTCTTGGGATCGAAACCTTCGTAGCGTTGCTCATAATTTTCGTCCATCAAAATAACAGAGTTTTCCCTTTTGGCCACCTCAAAGTTTCCCTTGTCTTTATGAAGTCCCATCACATACGTTTCTGTCCCATATGCCGGAGCCCCCGGCAGCGAATTGGCATGAATGCAAATGAAAAGTTGCGCTTTGTTTTTGTTCGCTAGTTCAGCGCGCTCATCCAGCGATACATAACGATCATCTTTACGCGTATAAATTACTTTTACTCCCGGAAGATTTTTTTCGATATAGCTACCCAACTTCAAAGAAATTTTTAGTGCGATGTCTTTCTCTTTAGTTTTCTTGCCCGATGTGCCAGGGTCTCTCCCTCCATGTCCGGGGTCAATCACAATGGTTTCCAGTTTAAAACTCTGCGGGCAAACATAGGCCGATGAGTTTAGCAGGGTTATTGCTATTAGAAAAAGCTTTATTCGGATATTGCCCACGGTTGTCAATGAGGTCAGGACTAATTAAGTTAAGTTTGTGTAAAGTTGTGAATTTTTCGCTAAAAGCTAAACTATTGACTATCAAGAGGGAGATTACCACTCTCTATTTTATTTTAAACCCTATTTCTCAGGCGGCTCCCTCTCCCTCACACACAAGCCCGCTAGCTCGGGTCGGGCTATCCGCTTTTACTCCTCGCCCCACGCGCCAAGCCAACCAGCTGCGGGGTAACGCTGCTATCCCTAGCCGATGGAGCTACCGATTTACTCTCGCACTTTTTTTCGCAATACTATCTTGTACTTCCTTTGTTCAGGCACAAGTAGAAAAGCCAAAAGTCAACCAGCCGAAGATCGTTCTTAAAGATTCACTGAAAACCAACCCCACCATCCCGCTAAAAAGTGATACCTCCAAAGTCAATATAGATTCGCTTGACAGCTCAATAAAAAGCGATACCTCCAAAGTTAAGCAAGACTCACTTAAAAGAGCTAAAAAAGGTGAAATAGAAACAACCATAACTTATACCGCCAAAGATTCCATCAACTTTAGCCTAGATCAAAAAATTGTAAGGCTCTATGGCGATGCCGTAGTTACTTATGGTGCCATTCAATTGGATGCGGAGCTCATTGTAATCGATTATGAAAAGTCAGAAATCACCGCCAACGGAAAACCCGACTCTACCGGGCGGCTAGTAGGCTTTCCTATTTTTAAAGATGGAGAAGGCACTTACGAGACAACCGAAATGGTCTATAACTTCAAAACAAAAAAAGCAAAAATATTAGGCGTAGTGACCAAACAAGGTGACGGCTTTGTACATGGAAAAACTGTTTTCAAAAACGATAAAAACGAATTATTTACAATTGGCAACGCCTATACTACATGCGATTTAAAAGATCCACACTTTCGAATAATCTCCAGCAAGGCAAAAGCTATTCCCGGAGAAAAAGTCATAACAGGGCCCTTCTATATGGAATTCAATCATGTGCCCACTCCGCTAGGCTTTGCTTTTGGAATGTTTCCTTCACCGCGCAAAAGTGCTTCCGGCATTATCGTTCCAAGCTATGGCGAAGAAACAAGGCGAGGCTTTTTTCTCCAGAACATGGGCTATTATTTTGATATCAGCGACTATATAAAACTTACCGTTCTGGTCGACCTTTATTCAAAGGGATCTACGGCTCTCAAAATAAATACAGTGTACAACAACCGCTACAAATATGCTGGCTCACTCAATTTCAGTTACACCAACACCGCAGTAAACTCCAAAATCGAAGACCTAAGCAACTCGAAAGACTTTATACTAAATTGGAGTCACAGCCCAAAGACAAAAGGCACTGGCCGCTTTTCAGCTTCGGTAAGTGCGGCCACTAATTCATTCACCTCGAATAATTATTTGGGAGCCAATGCAGCAACCAACCCTCAGCTAACCACCCAAACAAGAAAGCTAACTTCCAATATTTCTTACTCCAAGAGTTTTCTAGGCACACCGCTTAGCTTGGGCGTCAATCTACGCCACAGTCAAGATATAGTAACAAAACAAGTTGATTTGCCTTTGCCTGATATAACCTTCAACGTAAACAACCTTTATCCATTGAAAAAATATAGCCAGCTACCTATTTTAGAAAACTT
>JAYVPS010000214.1:0-4590 GCA_043757225.1 Cytophagales bacterium
GTACAGCTCCAATTCTTGCACACCCCAAAATAGCGAAGGCGGTTTCGGGCACCATCGGCATGTAAATACAAACACGGTCGCCTTTTTTCACGCCATGTGCTTTTAGCATGTTGCCCACTTTGCAAACCTCTTGCTGTAGTTGTTGATAAGTGATTTTGCGTGAAGCTTCATTGGTGTCATTGGATTCCCAAAGGATAGCAGTTTGGTTTGCACGCTGTGGCAAATGACGATCGATACAATTTTCGGTAATATTCAACTTACCATTGATGAACCACTTTACCTCGGGTTTAAGAAAGTCGTATTCTAAAACTTTGTCCCATTTCTTTTTCCAGGTGAACTCCTCTGCAATCTGCCCCCAGAATTTTTCAGGTTGATTGACACTTTCTTTATAAACCTCTTCATAGTTAGAAGAATTCTGGATGGTCATCATAGCATTAAATTTTAAGCGGTGAAAGATAAATGGTTGGAAACTAAAAAGCAAAACGATAAAGCCAACGGATCAATTGAGTAGATTTGAGTCCAAACAATCAATATTGAAAAATCCTCAACATCTTATAATTAGCGACATACTCATAATATTAGTTATTTATGAAATAAAGATGGAAGCTTCTCAAGCCTTCGTTTCGCTTAGCCGTGCAATGGATTTTATGGAAACACGAGGTTCTCTTTTTGTTTATGATAATTCTAAGCATCGTCAATCGATTCCTAATGATAGTCCATGGTTAATCACGTACCAACATAATCCAGAAAACCCGGGTGTAAGCAAAGCCTACAATGAGGGGCACAGGGCGGCTAAGGAGAGTGGAAAAAAATGGATGATGTTATGCGATCAGGATTCGGAATTTCCATTTAATATTTTCAAAAAATTTAGCGATTCTATGGTGCCTACAGGCAACCCTCAGCCAGAATTACTTGTACCGATTATGGAGGATCAAGATGGCATCGTTTCCCCGTTTCGATTTAAGTGGGGGAAAGGGCTTAGGATAAAAAAGGCAGAAAATGGATTCCATTCTCTGAAAGATTTAAAGTTTATCAATAGTGGATTATTAATTTCAACCTGTTTGTTTGAAAAATCTGGTGGGTATGATGAACGCTTTCCTCTTGATTTCAGTGATTTGGCTTTTATCAAAAGAACTATGAAGCAACATGAAGATTTTATGCTTGTGGAAGCTGTTTGCAAACAGCGTTTGTCATCTATTTTTGATTCCCCTCATCAAGCCCTTACAAGATTCAAGATATTTATAGTTTCTTCAAGAATTTACGGAAAAGAATATGGCACTAATTGGTTGCAATGGGTGCAATCATTTTTTCGGGCCGTGAAGTTGACTATTAGATCCAATGAAACAGGTTTTTTTTTCATCTTCGTAAAAAATGGTTGAGCCATGATTAATCCTCATTGGAGTTATGTGATTTCCTTTCTCGGAGCCGCTTTAGTATATCAATTTGGTTGGTCGAAGATTTATCCACCCTTGAGTGGTGCTATTCTCTTGTTTATTTCTTCAACCATGGTAGTCCATTTATTTTTAGGATGGCTATGGAAGAAAAAATCGAAACCTTATCCGCTCGCATCCGAGCAAGTATCACCCATTGCCATCACTTTTTTTTTGTTTTGCCTTTGGATTATTGAATTCGTTTACGCGCGCGGAGTTCCACTTGTAAAAATTATTTTGCAACAGCCGTACAACTATCGATTGTTTGGCGTACCCTCTTTGCACGTGTTCAACGTAACATTCGCTTCTTTTTATACGGTCTTTCTTTTTCATTTGTATCTGACCAATCGAAAAAGGATTGATCTTATTCTTTTTTTTATCAATTTATCCTCCTCATTGCTTATTTACAGTCGAGCCATGTTCTTGTTTATTTTGGTAGCCTCATTTTTTATTTTTTTGACAAGTATAAGTTTTCGCTTACTCCCACTTGCCATGATTGGAGTAATTTCAGTTTTTGGTTTTCTTTACTTCTTTGGCGTATTGGGGAACATGCGCGAATCGGCTGAAGCAAAAAAAGGCTATGATCCAGATCTATTTATGGAAGTAGGTCAACCGACAGATCGCTTTAATAATTCAATTATACCTAAGGAGTTTTTCTGGAGCTACATTTATATTTCTTCGCCTTTAGCAAATTTACAAACCAATATACAATCGACTCAACCGCTTCTTTCTAAAAATGTAATTTGGCAACATATCAATAATGAAATGCTATTTGATTTTATTTCCAAGCGTGTAAACAAAATCTGTGGTTGGGAAAGAGCCAAGGAACAAACTATTCCAGGGCCATTTAACGTTTCAACCGTTTATTCGCGAAGTTTTAGTTACCAAGGATGGTGGGGGCTAGCCCTAATGGCCATCTTTGTTTCCGTTTTTCCGTGGGTTTATTTTTGGTTACTTCCACAAAATCCTTACACATTAACAGGCACGGCCATCCTTGCAACTATGTATTTGTTTTTGGTTTATGACAATACGATTCGGTTCACAGGATTAGGGCTGCAATTGGTATATCCATTTGTCTTTCCTTTGTTTTTACAGGTGCAATCATGGACGATGAAGCGAATGCTGCAATGAATATTTCAGTTTGCATGGCTCTATACAATGGCGAAGCCTTTCTACGAGCCCAGGTGGATTCTATTTTGGATCAACTAAAAAGTGAGGATGAGTTGGTAGTTTCAGATGATGGTTCGACAGATGGGTCACTTCAAATCTTACAATCATACCAAGATCCTCGTATCAAAATCCTTTCGCCCAAAAAATTCGGCTCTCCTGCACAAAATTTTCAATATGTCTTGGGGAGTGCAAAAGGCGAAATTATTTTTTTAGCCGACCAAGATGATGTATGGCACAATAAAAAAATAGAAGTCTTTTTAGATTATCTTCAAAACGTTGACCTTGCCATTTGTGATTGTAGGCTTGTGGATGCACAACTTAATGAGATAGAATCTTCTTTTTTTGATCTCAACCGTTCTAGAACAGGGTTACTAAAAAACTTGTTCAAGAGCTCATTCATTGGTTGTTGTATGGGCTTTCGCAAAGGAGTATTGGAAAAAGCGTTGCCATTCCCTAAAAACGTCTCTATGCACGACCAATGGATTGGCTTAATCGCACAAAAATATTTTAGAGTTAAATTTATTCCGCAGGTTTTGGTAGATCATCGCAGGCATTCAAAGAACTATTCCACTACCGGAACTCGTAGTAAGAATTCTCTGAACGAAAAAATATTTTCAAGACTTCAATTGATTAAAAACCTTTCTCAATATTAATGGAAAAACTTGCAGCCTCTATTGTGGTTTATAAAACCGATTTGAAAGTCCTTCAACGTGCGGTGGAGAGTTTTTACAATAGTACTATCACCGGCAGACTTACGATCATAGATAATTCACCGGCCGATACTCTTCGCGAGGCATGCAATAGCTGGGGTGCCCACTATATTTTTTCTGCTAAGAATTTAGGCTATGGTAGTGCGCACAACATTGCCCTACAAGAGAGTCTGGAGCTGGTAAAATACCATTTAGTGCTAAATCCTGATGTGTATTTTGAAAAGGATGCCATTGAAAAATTGTATTGGTTTATGGAAGACCGACCAACTGCAGGGTTAGCAATGCCCAGTGTTAGGGACCCAGATGGGAAATTGCAAATGCTCTGCAAGCTTTTGCCCGCACCAATAAACCTTGCAGCGCGAAGGTTCTTTCCTAGTGCTGCTTGGTCGCGAAAATTAAATGACAGATATGAATTGAAAAGCTGTGGTTACAATCAGGTAATGAATATTCCGTTTTTGTCCGGCTGTTTTATGTTTCTTAAAACAATGGCACTTCAAAAAGTTGGTTTGTTTGACGAGCGTTTTTTTCTTTATGCCGAAGACACAGATTTGTCGCGAAGAATGCATCAACAATTTGAAACATTATACTGTCCTTGGGCAGAGATATTTCATGTTCATGAGCGTGGCTCTTACAAAAATCTTAGACTTACCTTTCATAATTTAAAAAGTGCATCTCAATATTTTATCAAATGGGGCTGGCTGTTTGACTATGAACGAATAGCCATCAACCAACGCGCTGAACAAAGTCTACGCTCGCTACCTGAACCTAATGAAGCAATCGGTGAAGTACGCACTATATGATTCTTTCAAAAAAAAATCTTTTTCATTTCTATCCCTGGGCATGGTGGCTTATCGCAGTGGCAATGCCTTGGGCAATTGCTATTAGTAACATAGCAATAGCACTATTAATTTTAGTTTGGCTAGCAGATGCACGTTGGGATGAAAAATGGAAAAGGCTAAAAGCATCTACACTGGTTTTTCCATTCTTTATTTTCTATGGAATCTATGCAGTAGGGGTAATTTATTCCGATGATTTCATTTCTGGGTTTAATGAAATCTGTAGAAAAATTCCAATACTTCTCCTTCCACTCATTGCCGCCACTGGCCCTGCTTTAGAAACAAATTTTATTGACCGAATAAAGAGGGGGTTTGCCTATTCTTGTTTTGTTGTCGTTGTGGTTTCATTGGTGACAGGAATCATTCAATTATTAATGGATGGCCCTCATACCGATAACTTGGGGACTGCTGAAGGCCATTATTACACTCTTCATTCATCGGCAT
>JAYVPS010000215.1:0-4577 GCA_043757225.1 Cytophagales bacterium
GAAAGATGTGATGTAATAATTTGATATCTGGGGTTTCGATAGCTTTTTCCCCAAACCTAAACTTTTTTTAATTTACTCCCCAACTTTTAATGCTGACCCTAAAAAAACCTTTACAATTTGTAAAGGCTTGATTTTCAATGTGGGAGCTGAGGGGTTCGAACCCCCGACCCTCTGCTTGTAAGAAATAATCCTTTCGTATTCTTCTATTATCATTCTTTGCTTAGATTTACATAATCTTTGAAATAAAGCTAAAAACGAATACTTTTTTAGGACTTCTTTTTTCTACCCTTATCAAAGTTCCTGTCAAAGTTCCGTCAAAATTGCTGATTCCGTCAAAGTTTCGTCAAACTAAAACGGCCTCCATAGGGGCGGTATAAGCATGGCAAAAAGGAATGAGGGTGAAGTAATGCCGGATTGTATAATATGGCCATGGAGCCAAAATGATGAAGGCAAGCACCCCGTCAAACTTAGATTAAGCTATCAGCAAAAGCGAAAGTATTATCCGGTGTTAACGCCTGACCGCAAAAAGGTATTCCTCACACAAAAGGAATTTGATTTTCTCACCTCCACCAACAAATCAAAGTTAAGAAATGACAATAGGGCTTTGCGTGAAGTTTTGGACGGTGAAGTAAAAAGAACGAATGAAGCCATAGAGGAGGCCACACTAAAAGGAAAGAAGCCGTTTACGATAGGTGAGTTTGAGCGCAAATATTTAGGAGCGGAGGCAAACCGAAACTTCTTAGCCTACTTCAAAAGCCATATTGATAAGTTAGCCCGTAAAGGTCAAGCCGGAACAGTTCGGGCTTATTCATCGGCTTATGCTGCGTTTCATTCTTTCCAGAATGGGAGAGATTTTGACCCGGCAGATTTAACCTCTCAAAAGTTAGAGGCGTTCGATGAATGGCTAAGAACACCCCGACCAAAAGGTAAGAAGGGCGACAAAGAAAAAATGACTAAGCCGCTCAATGATACAAGCGTATGTATTTACATGCGGTGTATACGGTCGGTGTATAATGAGATGGCCGCTAATGATGAATACTTGGAAGCTGTCTATCCATTTAGCCGAAAAGATTCTGATAAGAAATACAAGATACCTACAGGTGGAGGTCAGAAGGGAATTACCCTAAGCAAAGAAGAGATGCGAGCTTTCATTGATTGTAAAGTAAGCGGTGAAGCAATACCCGAAAATCCAATGTACAGGGCGAAGCAGTTGTTTCTCTTTTCATTCTTTGGGCAGGGTGCAAACTTCAAAGATTTGGCTTTGCTCACATACGAAAACGTAGGTAAGGATTACATAGAATTTGAACGACAAAAAACAATTCGTACTAAACAAGATGGCAGGAAGGTGCAAATACCTTTAACCGATGAATTGAAAGAAATACTAATTGAACAAGGTAACTCTGATAAGAAAAAAAGTAATTACGTTTTTGAAGTATTCGAGGCGAATAAAAAATATAGCCCAAAGCAGATTGACGACACCATACGCCAATGGGTGAAGGTTACTAATAAATGGTTAAAGCGTTATTGTGCGCTTAATGAATTACCAGAGGTAAGCACGTATGCAGCCCGGCATACCTTCGCTTCCATTTCAAAATCTCATTTATCCTTAGCCATGATTAGTAAGATGTTGGGGCATAGCCGGGTTACCACTACACAAACTTACTTAGGCAGGTTTGACCATGAAGAAAATAAGACAGGACTGCAAAAGGTGTTTGACGGATTGAAAAACAAAATAGCATAATAGAAACGAGATGGAACTACAACTCATTCAAAACAAAATTCATGTTATCCGGGGAATGCGGATCATGCTGGATGCAGACCTTGCCGAACTTTACGAAGTAGAAACCAGAACCCTTAAGCAAGCGGTAAAAAGAAATTTAGATCGCTTTCCTCCCGATTTCATGTTTGAACTCTCCGCTAAAGAAATGGAAAACTTGAGATCACAAACTGTGACCTCAAGGTGGGGAGGCCTCCGTTATGCCCCGTTTGCATTTACCGAGCAGGGCGTGGCCATGCTTTCATCAGTTCTCAAAAGTAAAAAAGCGATAGCGGTAAATATTGCTGTTATGCGGGCATTTGTTTTAGTGCGCCAACACTTAACGGACTACAAAGATTTGAAAGAACAGATTGAACTATTGGAGCGCGAAATGAACCGTAAGTTCAAAGACATTAACGAGGCACTACACTACCTCCTAAGCCCAAAGTCAAAACCGCGAGCCATCGGATTTAAAATCAAAGGAAAATGAGTCAAAGCAATCACGATTCTATTGAAGAAGAATTCTCACTTCTACATTTCATATCCAGATATTCTGGAGGGAGCGTTTACGCAAAGGTAAAAACTGATAAACCAGAAAACGGGCTTTACATAACCTCACCAAAAGGAGGAATTGATGAAAGGCTATTTAAAGATAATTTTCTTACGCATTTTGAGGAGGAGGAAGCAAAACATCTGGGGCTAAAAAAAACAGACTTTATTATTGGTAAGATAGATTTCATTAACGGGGTTAGTGTAAGGTTGAAAAAGGACTACAATTATATTTTGAATGATCTCAAAGGGTCTTTTGAAAGGGAACGATCAACACTAATAGAGCCTCAACCACTTAAAAAGAAAGCAAATAAAGGATCCTTAGTGTACACGCAATGGCTCTGTCACTTACAGGGATTACGTTAAGCAAGAAAGGCGTTGGGGTGAATGATGAAATAGATTATGCAAAGAAATTTGATTTAAAATCAGGAGTTGCGCTCTATAACCGCTTAAATGGAATTGAAAACATAAGCGGTATGAATCGTGAAAAGTTCGAACGCTTGGCTAAGGAAGTAATAAAAAAGTATGAGTTGTAAAAATTAGCACCAGGTGCGCAACTGGTTGCCCCGCTTTTCGCGCTCCATATTTACGCAACATTTAACGCGTATAACTTATGGAGATACAAAACACAAACCCTTTTTCACTTATTGACAATCGCTTAAAGTCGATTGAGTCAACGCTTGCAATCATGGCAGCGAAAGAACAACCACAGCCAGAGAAGAAATACTACACCATTGCGGAAGCTGCTAAGAAATTAAATGTGGCTGAGATTACCCTATACCGTAATGGTAAAGCGAACCGGATACCGACAAAGAAAATCGGATCTCGGTTAATGGTTCCCGGAAGCTTTGTCGATAGCAAATAAAAAGAGGTCACTGCGAATGACCTCCTTTCTAAAATCTTTACTGCCTATGACAAAGATACATCAAACACAAATGAAAATGACCGTGGAGGGGTTGAAAAATCAACCGCTCACTATGCTAATGCTTTCCAATAAGCTTGGCATTGAACGGGCTAATCTATGCAGATACATTTCAAGATTGCAGCGTTCTAAAAATGTTGCCCTCGTTAAGAAAAGTTACTGTCAGATAACTAAACGAATTGCAGGATACTACACATCAAATCCTGTTCTGTTCCCTCAAAATCCACAGTTAAAACTATTCTGATGCAGGGAGAGCTTCGCATACCCTCCCGGTTGCTTTCCACAGCCTTAGCAGATAAGAAGGTAAAGCAATTACGCTTATTAGCTACTGCCAAATTAAAAGGCCATAGAGCAGAAATAAACGCTTTATGCGAAGGTTTAAAAATTCACTCAAAGACAGGTCAGCGGCTTGTTAAAAAATTAGTAGCTGATGAATGGGCGGGAACAGATGGCAAATATTTGTTTCCTCGTTCGTGGAGGAAATTAAAGTTTAGTAAGCGTGGCGGGCTATACATCACAACTGCACCAAAAGATTTGAAAAAATTTGAAGCCTTATGTTTTGCTAAGGCATTGAAGAAACTATACCACAAGCCGGGAGGTCAGCATTCGAATAAAAGGAGAGTTAAGCAAAATGACTTCCCGGCTAGGTATATCTCCAAATCACTTGGGCTAAGTGAGCGGAGATTCGAACGATTGAAAGCAAGCGCACAAAGATACAGATACATTTCTGTAAGGCCACAGTATCGCATTATAGGTAAGGCCGTTGAGCATGGAGATATAAGTAGGAACCTCCACGGAATTCCTGTATTCAAGCGTGGCAAGCATACGGTAGTACCTGATATTTCTAAAATCTGGGTATTGATCTAATGGACAAAATTGGCGGCTTATACCCAAAGGGTATAAAAGAAACAATTCATCTTAAAAAGGTACTGTGATAGTCAGTGGAGAACGCGCAAGGGAATGCAAGTCACCGTCTCTTTCAGTCAGGCAAATATTTTGAATTTTTAGTTAACTTTAAACAGTTCAGTCTCAATAGATACATAGATAACCACAGACAGGCAAAATTACTTATCGGAGCTTGTGAGTTCTTTTTACCAAAGCAGAAGGAATTTGTATGGCGATTCGCGAAAGAGTGGCCGCTTTGTTTCCGTTGCGAATTGATAGCATAGAGTGCTGAAGGAGATAATTTTAAAACCCACACAATTAGCCTTTCATAATCGGAAGGCTTTATTGTTGACTAAATATGCGTTCCCGTCAAAGTCTCGTCAAAATTATAAAATAAAAAAAGCCACTACTCTCGTAATGGATTGATTATTACTGTGGGAGCTGAGGGGTTCGAACCCCCGACCC
>JAYVPS010000216.1:0-4557 GCA_043757225.1 Cytophagales bacterium
ATATAACCCCTGGCGCTCTTCGACCTCTTTCTTCTTATGTTCAACTATTTGATCCAGAATGTTCATTCGTTTTTCAGTTAAGTAATTTTTTAAAAGACATCAAAGCCTTCCCTGACTCCAACGTTTCCTTCGCTTTCATGAAAGCATTAATTAATCCATTTTGTTGATCAGCGCAATACAGCGCCATGCCTGCATTCGCTATCACAACATCGTTCTGCTCTTTTGTTCCTTTACCCTCTAAAATCGCTAAAAATAATTTTGCGGATTCTTCAACACTATCACCACCTTTAATATCAGCTTGAATTAACTTTGAAAAGCCAAGTTCTTGCGGGTTAGCCATCATCTCTCCCCCATTAAAATAATACTTGAGTGATCCTGTCAACGATACTTCATCATATCCATCTAACGAGTGCAGAATTAGAAAATCTTTATCCGTCTGTTGATAGAGGTATCCATATTGTCTTGCCAATTCTGAACTAAAAACACCTACTAACTGCTTCTTGGGAAAAGACGGATTTACCATTGGGCCAAGCATGTTAAAAAATGTCTTAACTCCCAACTCTTTACGAATAGGAGCAACATTTTTCATAGCCGGGTGAAAAAGAGGAGCATGCATAAAACAAATATTGGCACGATCTAAACTGCTCTTCAGCTCATCAATATTATTGGTGAATTTATACCCAAAATATTCAAGGACGTTGGAAGAACCCGAAACGGAAGACACTCCATAGTTACCGTGCTTGGCGACAGGCTGACCCGCAGCCGCCACCACAAAAGAAGAAAGTGTAGAGATATTAAATGTATTCTTTCCATCGCCTCCTGTGCCACACACATCCATTACAGGAGCATCCAGCTTCACAGGAATACAAAGCTCCAACATCGCATCTCTAAAGCCCTCCAATTCCTCTATCTTAATACTGCGCATCATGTACACCGTCATGAAGGCAGACACCTGACTTGGGTTATACTTACCTGAAGCTAGGTCAACAAGGACTTGCTTCGCTGTTTCTTTCGTCAGGGAATAATGGTCAATCAATTCAGCTAATACTTTCTTCATAACTTATAATCCTATATCACAAATCGTAAACCCTAAACCGTTAACCAATTTTTAATAAGCAGCTTTCCATACTCCGTCATAATCGACTCGGGATGAAATTGTACCCCTCTTACATCAAACTTCTTGTGAGCAATGGCCATTACCAATCCATCTGCATTCTTAGCGGTGACCACCAATTCGCTCGGCAAACACTTTTCCTCGACTACCCACGAGTGATAATGGCAAACCTTAAAAGTAGAGGGCAATGAATTGAAAAGCTTTTCGGTTTTATCAACTACCGTAAGATCAGAAGTAACTCCGTGAAGCACCTTGGGGAGGTTGTACAATTTTCCACCAAAAGTTTCAGCAATACCTTGATGCCCCAAACAAACACCTAATATGCTTTTGGTTGACGCATATTCTTTTATCAACTGCTTCAAAATCCCCGCCTCATCAGGAACACCTGGGCCGGGAGATAAAATAATTTTGTCATAAGCATTCACTGCTTCCAAACTGATTTTATCATTTCTAAAAATGTCCATTGTATATCCTAGCTCCCGTACAATATGCACCAAGTTATAGGTAAATGAGTCATAATTATCTAACACCAATATTTTCATAATCAAATCTGTTCAGCTAATTGAATGGCCTTTCGCAAAGCCTCTACTTTATTATTAACTTCTTGCAATTCACATTCGGGTATCGACTTGGCTACAATGCCCGCCCCTGCCTGAAAAATGAGTTTATTCTTTTGACTTAGAAAAGTGCGAATCATAATCGCATGATTGAAGTCGCCATTAAATCCCAAAAAACCAATGGCTCCACCATAAAAGCCACGATTAACATTTTCATATTTATTAATAAGGTTCAATGCCATTGGCTTAGGAGCTCCAGATAATGTTCCCGCAGGAAATGTATCCGCAACCACTTGCAGCACAGAAGCGTTGGCCTGAAGTTTTCCTGATACTTTCGAAACCAAGTGGATTACGTGTGAATAATATTGAATTTCCCTAAAGACTTCTACCTCAACATGATCCGCACTTCTACTAAGGTCATTGCGCGCTAAGTCCACCAGCATTACGTGCTCTGCATTTTCCTTTTCATCCCGACTTAGCTTCTCGGCAAGTGCCGCATCCTCCAAATCATTGCCTGATCTTTTGAATGTTCCAGCTATTGGGAAAATGCTTGCCTCGCCATTTCTAATTTGTATCTGGGCCTCAGGCGAGGAGCCAAAAATCTTAAAGCTTCCAAAATCAAAATAAAAAAGATAGGGCGATGGATTGATGGAGCGTAACGCGCGGTATACATTAAACTCATCACCTTGAAAATTTTTCATAAACCTTCTCGACAAAACCAATTGAAAAACATCACCCCGTTGGCAATGGGCAATTCCTGATCTTACCTTGTCGATATAGTCTGAGTCGGTAATAGTCGAAGATTCATTTGAAGTTGATTTAAAGGAAAATGTCGCAAACCGATTGCTGTAAATAATTCTTTCGAGCTTCTCCAACCCTACTACTTCCTTGGTTACGCCATCCCAACTGTTTTCAAATAAACTTAGCTCATTGCTGAAGTGGTCAATAACAATAACATATCGGTATACTTTATATACCATATCCGGAATAGACTTATCGGTCTTATGAATAGAAACATCTTCAAAGTAGCGAACACAGTCATAGGCCATGTAGCCGAATATTCCTGCATAAGGATACTTTGAAAGCCCCTCGGTATAACTAAATGACTTTCTGAATTCCTCCAATTTTTTTAGCACAATGTCCTTCGATGATATTGTTGTAACGATCTCATTGTCATCCGGAAAAGTAGTTTTTACTTTCTCATCTTCCACTAGAAAAGTGGCGATAGGATCACAGCAAATAAACGATAGGCTATTCTCATGTCCATGGTAATCCGAACTTTCCAAAAGAATGCTTCCGGCAAATACATCGCGAAGCTTTAAATAAATATTGACAGGCGTGAGAGTATCCGCCAGCAGTTTTTTCGTTTTGGTAATTAGTTGGTAAGTCATGTATCTAAATTTCTATTTCAATCTATTCAAAAAAAAAACCCACCCCGAAGATCGGGGCGGGCTTTAAATTTCTTTTAAGGAAATATTATAACGCAGCCATGCACCGATCGAAATTCGATTTGTGCCACCACCCTATCATATTATTAACTTTATTATTCATCTTAAGTCGTGAGATTATTCTGCTCCTTCTTTCTTTTTAATTACTCGCTTTGCCTTTGGCTTAGCGTCTGCCGCTACTACTGATTTTTTGCTGCTGGTCACGCGCTTAATACGCTCCTTTATCTGCTTTTTACGCCTTGAGTTACCATAGCTGCCGATACTGATCTTGCCTTTCTTTGATTTTTTGTCTCCTTTACCCATAAATCATTATTTCTGAGGACAATTATAGTTACTCTTTGTTTAAATAAAAAACCTTCCGAGCAATTTCTTGATTTACGAGTCAAATTAAGAGAGATGCACCTTTTATTCGACAACTAATTCCAGACCAATTAGCTCTTGAATTCTTCGCATTACATTTTTAATACTATGGCGGCCCCTTCGCCCCACCCACCAATCAGCGCTGACTCAGGCCGGGCTGTTCACTACAAGTCCGTCAGCCACTCTTCCTACACACTTCGGGCTTTTCGCTTCCATCCCTGTCCGAACCAGAAGATCACCAGTACCTCATTTTTACATCGGGTATTTGTAAAGGATACAATCCTTCGGCTCATCATTTTGGTTTACAAATCGAAACCAGTTGACAAGATGCGCCTCCTCCACTAAGCCTGCCTTCAATAGCACTTTAGACGATGCATGATTATCGATATCCACAAAAGTACCAATCCGATACACTTCCGGTACAGATCTTAAAACCGTCAACAGTTTTCGGCAAACTTCAGTAGCGTAGCCTTTGCCCCAATAGGTTGGTCCCAATACATATCCAAACTGAATCTTCCCGCTATTATTCATAACCCCACAACTACCTATAAATCTATTGGACGACCGAATCCTGATCCCGTATGAAAAATCAATGCCTTTATTCCAACCACTCACCGCATAATCAAGAAAAGCTCGAGTATCTTTTATGTTGATATGCCTTGGCCACGCCACATATTTAGTAGCCTCATGCTTGCTCGCATAGGTGTAAAAAATTTCGTCTGCATCTTCGTATCTTAGGCGCGTTAAAACCAATCTATCCGTTTCGAACTTTTCAGGCATTCTCATGGCTAATACTAAAAATATCGTCCATCAATATTTCAAAAAAGAAATGGAAGAAACAAAAGTATTGGTGCGTGTTAACCCAATCCATTGGCTGGGGACAGAATTGACCGTAACGGCCGAAGGGTTAGAAATGCTTGAACTCGAATTTGATAGCGATATCTTCGAAGATCTAAAAATTGATGGTTTTATAGAGGTAAACGCAATAGAGTTTAATCTTTATTTGGCCGGGTTGTTATGAATCTTGTATCTTTGCATCGGCAAATCGGCACGACCAGCTCCTGCTGAACTCCCCCAG
>JAYVPS010000217.1:0-17011 GCA_043757225.1 Cytophagales bacterium
CAAAACATATTTTACACACATTAGCCATAAATTGGGTTTGCACAAGGTGATAGAAAAAGAACTCCCTGAATCTGTAGCTTTGGGGTACGATGGACTTTCGTTCACTCTTTAGCTTTGCACAATAACTTCTACTTTTTAAAACAACTTAGCGCAAGCTTGGGAGAAAGGCTTAAAGGCTTTACGGTAGTCTCTTGCTTTTGCCAAAACAAAGAAGAATTAATCCTCGAACTAAACAATACAACGAGTTCATTTTTCATTAAAGCAAGTCTCCAACCTTCTTTTTGTTGTCTCTCTTTTCCAGGAAGTTATAACCGCGCTAAAAAAAACAGTATTGATCTTTTTTCTGAAATCGTTCTAAAAAAAGTAGTTGACATAGTTCAATATGAAAACGAACGCAGTTTTTCTATTGACCTAGAAGACGGATTGTCGCTACTCTTTAAAATGCATGGCAATCTTGCCAACATAGTATTATTTCAGCAGGGAATGGCTATTGCAATCTTTCGAAATCAATTTAAAGCCGATATTGAAATCAGTCTCTATGCTTTAAACAGAACCATTGAATGGAGCAAAGAGAATTTTATCCAACACCTTGATCAGTTGTCCGCAACCTATTTCACATTTGGTAAAGCTGTCTGGTATTATCTAAATGAAAATTCTTTTCATCACAAAGCACCGAATGAGAAATGGGAACTCTTGCAATCCATTCTAAAGAAACTTAACCAGCCTACTTTCTACATTGCACAAAGAGCAGGCAAATTGATTTTAACATTACTCCCAATTGAGAACGCCATTATACAATATCAAGATCCTATTACTGCCATTAATGAGTTCTATAACCAATACATTTCTACAGAGGCATTATCCTATGAAAAGGGGCAAGCGCTGCGCGACCTAGCTGAGCAGTTAAAAAGTAAAACTAGTTACGTCTTAAAAAATAAAAAGAAGTTAGAAGAGCTGACGAATGATCAACGTTATCAACTATGGGCGGATCTGATTATGGCCAATATGCATGTGATAAAACAAGGTATTGAAATAATAACCTTGGAGAGTTTTTACGATCAAAAGCCCGTTGAGATCAAACTTAAAAGAGAGCTAAGCGCACAACGAAATGCAGAAGTATTTTATCGCAAGGCAAAAAACCAACAAATAGAAATCAATAAACTAAATGAATCAATTGCTGCTAAAGAAAAAGAAATAATTACTTTAGAAAGCAACACAGAAAAACTCCGGGCAATTACCGATTTCAAATCTCTCCGATTAGAAACTCGCGACTCTCCAAAACCCCAAAAAAAACAAGTTCCACTCCCCTATCATGAGTTTGAATTTAAAGGTTTTAAAATTTGGGTTGGCAAAAATGCTGAAGCTAACGATCAGCTTACTTTAAAGCATTCTTTCAAAGAAGATTTATGGCTCCACGCCAAAGACGTAGCAGGTTCGCACGTGCTGATTAAACATCAAGCCAACAAGCCCTTTCCAAAAGATGTGATTGAACGAGCGGCTCAATTGGCGGCTTATAATTCTAAAAGGAAAAACGAAAGTCTATGCCCTGTTTCAATAACATCTAAAAAGTTTGTGCGCAAGAGGAAAGGAGACCCAGCTGGTGCAGTAGTGGTTGAGAAGGAAAAAGTAATTTTAGTCGAACCGCAATTATTTCAATCATGAAGGTCCCTGGATTCCGCTAACCAGAAAATGATCACATCACTTCATGTACCTTAATCATGTTAGATCTTCCCCGCTCTTGAATCGGCATACTTGCTAAAATGATAAAAATATCACCTTTCTTTACATGGCCGTCACGCTTTAATATCGCTTCGACATCTGCAATCGTATCATCTGTTGACGAAGCTTTGTCGTAATGATAGGCTTGCGTTGCCCACACTAAATTCATAGTATTGATAATAGAGGCATTGCTGGTGAAAGCAAATATTTGGGCATTGGGTCTATGAGATGAAGCCTTATAGGCACTATAGCCCAACTGAGTCATACCCACAATCGCTTTTGCCTTTACGTCTTTTGCTAACTTACAGGCAGTTAATATTAAGCTGTCGGTAAAATAAGTTGGTGAGGCCTGGTCTACTTCTTGAAATTTATAAAAAATATCTCCTTGTTTTTCTACAGACCCTATGGTGCGTACCATACTACGAATTACTTCAATCGGGTACTTACCTGCGGCTGTCTCTGCAGAAAGCATCAGTGCATCTGCTCCATCCATTACTGCATTGGCTACATCATTGGTTTCTGCTCGCGTGGGTCTGGGGTTTTCAATCATGCTCTCCATCATTTGGGTAGCAACGATTACAGGCTTAGAAGCTTTGTTACATTTCTCCACCAACATCTTCTGCACCATCGGCACTTCTTCCATCCAAATTTCTACACCCAAGTCACCACGTGCCACCATCACTGCATCAGTAACGGCAATAATAGCATCAATATTTTCCAACGCTTCGGGCTTCTCAATCTTGGCAACAATGCGCGTAGTAGATTTATGACGATTTAGAATATCGCGAAGAACTTCAATATCGGTTGCTTTCCGAACAAATGACAACGCCACCCAATCTAATTTATGAGCCAATCCAAATTCTAAGTCAGCCAAATCTTTTTCTGTAAGGGAAGGAGCCGATACTTTCGAGAACGGAAGGTTAATGCCCTTTCTGGACTTCAATGGACCACCGTAAATTACTTTGCAGACCACATCGATATCACGTACCTCTGTCACCTTCAACTCAATCTTACCATCATCAATCAAAATCATATCGCCCCTCTTCACATCGCGGGGCAACCCTTCATAGGAAGTACTAACCAATTCATTATTCCCCAGCACTTCGCGGGTAGTAATAATCAATTCTTGCCCTGCAACAATCTCGGTGCCGGGCTCCATATCATTTACTCGAATTTTAGGGCCTTGTAAGTCTTGCAATAACGCAACATTGGTTCCCATTTCCTTATTTAACTCCCGCACAAAATTGATCACCTTTAAGTGGTCTTCGTGTTTGCCATGAGAGAAGTTCAATCGAAACACATCAACACCTTCTTTAATCAAGGCGTGAAGCATCTCTTTGTTGTTTGAGGCCGGTCCTACAGTGGCTACAATCTTTGTTTTGTTGTACGAAATACGTTCCATCTATGTAAATAAAATTAAAAAATAAAGTTGTCCTTGGCTTTTAAAGTTGGCAAAGGTATGAAAGCAACCAGTTCTACGGAAGGAATCATGCGCAAGACTTCTTGCAACCGTTTGCTCTTGGCAGTATCCTCGCTTTGCACCAACATAATAAAATCAAAATGTGGAAATTCGGGTACTAAAACCGTTTTTGCAAGCTCTTCTTCTCCTGGTTTATTTCTAAATAACCTCAAAATGGTAGATTCTACCTGATGAACAAAATGAGAAAAATGAGCCGCCTCCTTGCTTTTAGTTAAGATGGAAAGATCTTCCTTTTTGGTCAATTTCAGTTCCAGTCTATTATTAATTTCCCATGCCAATTTATAGCCTTTTAAAGGCGAAATTATGCCAAGCAACTCAAAATCATAGGAATAGTCAATTTCAAGACGTCTTTTCTTCATGTGCTATTGGCGTTTGATGCCTTCTCTCATTATGCCTAGTTAAAAAGTTTGCCAATATTGCACTAAATCTCTTTATTTGCACCTGATTTTCGAATCTTAAACCTTACTATCATGTCTGAAATCGCACAAAAAGTAAAACAAATCATCATCGACAAACTAGGTGTAGAAGAATCTGAGGTAACTCCAGAGGCTAGCTTTACCAATGACTTAGGGGCAGACTCCTTGGATACCGTAGAACTCATCATGGAGTTTGAAAAGGAATTCAACATTTCTATACCAGACGATCAGGCTGAGAACATTGCAACCGTTGGTCAAGCAATTTCTTACTTGGAGGAAAACGCCAAAAAATAACCATTCTGCGGCTCGATTATCGTTATGAATTTTAAAAGAGTTGTTATCACTGGGGCAGGTGCGCTTACCCCTATTGGAAACACTCTCCAAGAATATTGGGAGGGGCTGCGCCATGGAAAAAGTGGTGCCGCCCCTATTACAAAATTTGATACCACGCTTTTCAAGACCAAGTTTGCCTGTGAAGTAAAAGGGTTTGATCCCGCCAACTTCATGGATCGAAAAGAAGCAAGAAAGCTCGATCCTTTTTCCCAATACGCCATGGTAGTGGCTGATGAAGCCATCAAAGATGCCAACCTTAATATTGCCGAACTTAACCAAGATCGAATTGGGGTAATCTGGGGATCGGGCATTGGGGGGCTTCTCACTTTTCAAGAGGAGATGAGGTCTTTCGCTGCCGGAGATGGCACCCCTCGATTCAATCCGTTTTTTATTCCTAAGATGATCCCAGACTTAAGTGCCGGGCATATCTCTATCAAGTATGGCTTTCGTGGCCCCAACTATGTAACAGTTTCGGCTTGCGCTTCTTCAACCAATGCTATTTATGATGCCTACACTCACCTTAAATTAGGCAAGGCTGATATTATTGTTTCTGGAGGATCAGAGGCAGCAGTCTGCATTGCTGGCGTTGGAGGATTCAATGCCTTGAAAGGGCTTTCAGAAAGAAACGATTCACCCGAAACAGCCTCGCGTCCTTACGACAAAGACAGAGATGGTTTTGTATTGGGTGAAGGTGCAGGTGCGCTGATCTTGGAAGAATACGAACACGCTAAAAAACGTGGCGCAAAAATTTATGGAGAAATAATTGGCGGAGGCATGTCTGCCGATGCCTATCACATTACTGCACCACATCCCGAAGGCTTGGGCATTATTAAAGTTATGCAATATGCTTTAGAAGAAGCAGGTATTAAGCCGGAAGAAGTGGATTACATCAACACCCATGGAACTTCTACTCCATTAGGCGACTTAGGAGAAATCAAAGGCATTCAAAAAGTATTTGGTGAGAGTGCTTATAAAATGAACATTAGCTCTACCAAGTCGATGACAGGACATTTATTAGGAGCTGCAGGCGCTGTTGAAGCCATTGCTTGTCTCTTGGCCTTGACAGAAGGAATCATCCCTCCTACCATCAATCACTTTACTGATGATGATGGGCTTGATCCTAAACTGAACATGACTTTTAATAAAGCCCAAAAGAGAGAAGTAAAAGTAGCCCTAAGCAACACCTTTGGCTTCGGTGGTCATAATTGCTCAGTGATCATCAAAAAGGTAGAGTAAGTTCAGGCACTTGTGTGGAATCTACTCGCGTTACCTAAGGCCAACTCCAAAGAAGATAAAAAACTCATTACCGCCATTAAAACAATTAGTGGTTTTGCGCCTTCTAATTTAGCACTGTATAAGTTAGCAACCCTTCATAGCTCCAAATCAAAAGAGCAAGATGGCTTTCGTGAATCAAACGAGCGGTTAGAATATTTAGGTGACGCTATTTTGGGCGCAGCCGTTGCTGATTATCTCTTTAAGAAATATCCTTTTAAAGACGAAGGCTTCTTAACGGAAATCCGCTCTCGCATCGTCAACCGCGAATCGCTCAACAACCTTGCACGCAAAATAGGCATTGGCGCCATCGTACGGTTCGATCATAAGAATACTCAGCTTCAGCACGTTATTTTAGGCAACACGCTGGAGGCTCTGTTGGGAGCTATCTACCTCGACAAAGGATACTTGCGCACCAAAAAATTCGTGATCGATAAATTGATTCAACCTTATTTCGATTTAGAAACGGTAGTGAACTCTAACTCTAACCACAAGAGTAAACTAATTGAGTGGACTCAACGCCAAGGCAAGGAAATTCGGTTTGATACGGTAGAGATCAAAAGCAGTGGCCGCAATTTTAAAGAGTTCTCCGTTCAGGTTTTCATTAGTGATCAGCTTTATGGTCTTGGGCATGGAGTAAATAAAAAGAAAGCAGAGCAAAGCGCAGCGGAGAAGACTTGTGTGATGCTGGAAATTTGAATGCCCCTCTCTTATCCATCAATTATAAGTCTTCTCGTCTTAACTAACTGCCACTAAAAGCTCAATTCTACTTTAGCAATCTATTGTGGCAAGCCGAATACTTCCGCCTCTTTCTTTAAGACTTGCCACATCGGGGGAATCGCTAGAAAAATGAAGGATCACATTCAAAAGCTGGGGAGTAAATAGGAATAGACTAAATGGATGTTTTTACAAACAAGATGTTGAAAATATGGATAACTCCAAATAAGTTCAGTTTTTATAAAGAAATCCGTGCTTTTTGGAGTTACCTACATTCCGAACATCGTTATTATTACTACAGTCATTTATTCTTTGGCTTTTTAATGCGCAGCCAAACAACTTACTCCCCAACTTTTAATGCTGACCCAAAATGAATACATTTAAATTACTATTTGAACTGTATGGATTCATTTTTAAGTTTCTTTGAAATCATGCCGCCATGGCAACGCCTGGCTTGGGTTATGATTTGCTTACTATTCTTTTGGATAGCAGAAGGTAATTTCCCGTTGGTCCGTTTCACCTACAACAAAGTAAAACATGCCGGGTTTAACGCTGTTTTTCTATCCACTACCATGATCATCAATACACTATTTGGTGTGGCTACGGTTGGTGCTTTTGAATGGATTATGCGCGACCACATCGGGCTAATTAATTATATGGATCTACCTATTTGGCTTGAATTACTAATCTGTGTTTTGATTTTTGAACTAATGGCACAATACTTCGTTCACTATCTATTGCATCGAGTAAAATGGATGTGGAAGTTTCATCTCATCCATCATAGCGATACCCATTTAGATGCCAGTTCTGGCACACGCCATCATCCGGGTGATTATGTAATGCGTGAGTCTTTTGCGTTAGCGGCAGTTGTGGTTACAGGCGCACCGCCAAGCTATTATTTTTTCTATAGAATTTGTACCGTGTTCTTTACTTATTTTATACATGCTAACATCAACATGCCAATCTGGTTAGACAAACCACTGAGTTATGTTTTTATTACACCTAACATGCACAAGTTTCATCATCATTATCAGCGCCCATGGACCGATACAAACTTTGGAAATATTTTTTCTCTTTGGGATCGTCTCTTTGGCACTTTTGTTTACGATGATCCAAGAAAGATTAAATACGGATTAGATGTGGTTGATGAAACGAAAGATGAAAACCTTGCTTATCAATTTAGATTGCCCTTTGATAAAAAAATAAAGACAGATTATTAACCACCTGAGGTGCAATAGACAATATCTATAGTATCATAAATATAATCAATTTGATTTATTAACAGCTCTGTTGTAATTTTGACAAAAGACTTTTAGAAGGGTGATTAATGTCATACTTCTTTGAAAATTTCAGATTGTAAATTAAACAGCAAAAAAAAGTAACAAATGGAAAATAGCAGCAATGAAAGCAAATGCCCGTTTCATGGCGGAGCGCTCAAACAAAGCGCTGGAGGTGGCACCCGTAATCGTGACTGGTGGCCCAATCAGCTAAAGTTGAACATTCTTAGACAACACTCTTCCCTGTCCAATCCAATGGATGAGAAATTCGATTATGCGGAAGAGTTTAAATCGCTCGACTTGAAAGCGCTAAAGAAAGAAATCTTCACACTAATGACCGCGTCACAAGATTGGTGGCCAGCCGACTATGGTCATTATGGGCCGCTATTTATTCGGATGGCCTGGCACAGCGCTGGTACTTATCGTATCAGTGACGGTCGTGGTGGTGCAGGTTCCGGCACTCAGCGATTTGCACCCCTCAACAGTTGGCCAGACAATGCGAACCTAGATAAGGCGCGTTTGCTTCTCTGGCCGATCAAACAGAAATATGGCAAGAAAATTTCATGGGCCGATCTGATGATCCTGACCGGCAACTGCGCCCTCGAGTCGATGGGCCTTAAGACCTTCGGTTTCGCTGGGGGACGTGAAGATGTTTGGGAACCACAAGAAGATATCTATTGGGGTTCCGAAAGTACTTGGTTGGGAGACAAACGTTATATCGGTGACCGCGAACTCGAGAATCCTCTTGGTGCCGTTCAGATGGGTCTTATCTATGTAAATCCACAAGGTCCCAACGGAAAACCTGATCCGCTTGCGGCCGCTCGTGACATTCGCGAGACCTTCGGCCGTATGGCAATGAATGATGAAGAAACGGTCGCGTTAATTGCTGGTGGTCACACCTTCGGCAAAACCCATGGTGCCGCGGATCCGGACAAGTACGTTGGTCGGGAGCCAGCCGCTGCAAGTATTGAGGAGCAAAGCCTCGGATGGAAAAATACATTTAACAGCGGCAATGGAGTCAATACAATTACCAGTGGTCTGGAAGGAGCTTGGACTACAACCCCAACGAAGTGGAGCAACAACTTCTTTGAAAACTTATTCGGCTTCGAATGGGAGTTGACAAAGAGTCCGGCCGGTGCACATCAGTGGAAACCAAAGGGTAATGCAGGTGCAAACACTGTACCCGATGCGCACGACCCAGCAAAGAAACACGCACCATTTATGCTCACAACAGACTTGGCCTTGCGAGTAGATCCTGCTTATGAGAAAATTTCTAGAAACTTCTACGAACATCCAGACAAGTTCGCAGATGCATTTGCCCGTGCGTGGTTTAAGTTAACTCACCGCGATATGGGACCTATTGCCCGCTACCTCGGATCGGAAGTACCGAAGGAAGTGCTAATCTGGCAAGACCCTATTCCTGCCGTTACACGTAAACTAATTGATGATAAAGACATCGCTGAGCTGAAGAGTAAGATACTCGCTTCCGGATTGACTGTGTCACAATTGGTGTCTACTGCCTGGGCTTCCGCATCTACGTTCCGTGGTTCGGATAAACGCGGTGGCGCCAATGGTGCACGGATTCGTCTTGCTCCGCAAAAAAATTGGGAAGTGAACAATCCTACTCAGTTGGCAACCGTGCTAAAGACATTGGAAGGCATACAAAAAGAATTCAACAATGGTAACAAAATAGTTTCGCTTGCCGACTTGATTGTTTTAGCAGGATGTACTGGCATTGAGAAGGCAGCAAAAAATGCTGGTCAAGATGTGAAAGTGCCTTTCATTCCAGGACGTGCCGATGCCTCTCAAGAACTAACAGATGTAGAATCATTCGCAGTGCTGGAGCCAGCGGCTGATGGATTCCGGAACTACTTGAATGACAAACACACTGCATCAGCAGAGGAATTGCTGATTGACAAAGCTCAATTAATGACGTTGACCGCGCCCGATATGACGGCTCTTGTTGGAGGCATGCGTGTGCTTAACACCAACCTTAATCAATCTAAACTCGGTGTATTCACCAAGCATCCTGAGGCACTCACCAACGACTTCTTCGTCAACCTGCTCGATTTGGGTACGATCTGGAACGCAACTTCAGATTCTCAAAATGTATTTGAAGGTCGTGATCGCAAGACTGGCGCAGTTAAGTGGTCAGGTAGTCGTGTAGATCTTATCTTCGGTTCTAACTCTGAGCTAAGAGCACTCGCTGAACTCTATGCATGTGAGGACTCTCAAGCAAAGTTCGTGAAAGACTTTGTAGCCGCTTGGAATAAGGTGATGAATCTTGATCGATTCGATCTGGCTTGATCTTAGAGCATTGTTTTTAAATAGTGAAAGATGGTCTGGCCACAGACCATCTTTTTTAATTCACACTTTGTACGCCTAAATGAACAAAAATAATTTTACTATATTTATCAGATCATCATCCTTATCGCCATCAATATCTTCCCATATAGCATCAGTGATCATTCCAATCCCCAATAGCTCTGGTGCTTTTCCCTTTGCATGATGCCAACAGAAATCCAAGCACGCTGAAGGCACAAAAGAGATGTCTCATTTTTGAGATTTAAAATCTATTCCTTCTTTTACGAGTCAATTGTTATTTTCTTTTATACTGGCTGCCTTCCGTTCTTCTTCCAACTCAAGGTCTGTAAAGACAGCTTCCACAAATTGATCGTCCCGTATAAATAAGTTGATCCTGCGTTTTCCATCCATCTTATAATAGATGATTCCCATCGTAGTGTGATTTCCACCCTTTACATTTCCTTTTAACAATCAGAAATTTCCGTTTGTGAGCTCCCTAAACTTCTGTTCAAATTGCACGCTTTCCTCAGGCAGATAGCTGGTCAGTAATTCAAGCAGTGTATCAACGTAGCTCTTTAAATATTTCTTTAAAGTCTGATCATTTTCTTTTAACGGGAATAAAAAAAATAAAATAAAAAACAACTAACAGCGTGGCCACTCCAGTCAAAGCAAAAGTAACAGACGCCCCAAATTGAAACCAAATCAGTCCCGCCAAGGAACTGGCTAACAGAGTAGAAATACTTTGGAAGCCAGCGTATGTGCCAATGGCCGTAGCGGTATCTTTTTTGTCAGTGATTTTGCTGATCCAAGCTTTAGAAATTCCTTCTGTGGCCGCAGCATAAATTCCGTATAGGAAAAACAAACCAAAATAAATGTAGGCATTAGTATTGAGTGCCATTCCTAAATATACGGTAGCAAAAAGTGCAAGCCCTACAATGAAAATTTTCTTTAATCCAATTTTATCAGCCAGAATACCAATCGGAAAAGCAAATAACGCATAGATCAAATTATAAAAAATATAAACCCCAATTATCAAAGAATCACTAAGCCCAGATTGCTTAGCTTTTAAAAGCAAAAATACATCTGAGCTATTGAATAATGAGAATGCCAAAAGCCCCACAAGTACTTTTCGGTAAATCAAAGGACTCGTCTTCCAATACTTAAGAAAGGAAAAAAATGGAGTTGAAATCATTTTATTTTCCGCCCTCATATTTTTATCTTTCAAATAAAAAGAGGTGAGCAGTGCCAATAGGCCAGGAACAAAGGCAATAAAGAATAGTGTCCTATAATCTTCCGGATAAAAATACAGATAAACTAATGCTAACGATGGTCCCAATACGGCACCAAACGTGTCCATCGATCGATGGAGACCAAAAACCCGCCCTTTGTTTTCAGCAGTTGCCTCATCAGACAGCATAGCATCTCGCGCACCCGTACGAATTCCCTTTCCAAATCGATCAATGGTTCGTGACAGGAAAACCCAAAGCGGGTAAATGAAGAGCCCCATCATCGGCTTAGAGATTGCACTCAACGCATAACCCAATTGAACAAAAGGCACCCGCTTGCCAGAGTTATCTGAGAGCTTTCCAAAATAGCCTTTGCTCAATCCCGCTATGCCTTCGGCTACACCTTCCAATATTCCTATTAACACAATTGAGAATCCAATGCTTTTTAGATAAATCGGCATGATTGGGTAAAGCATTTCGCTTGCCGTGTCCGTGAATAAGCTGATGAATGATAATACCCAGACAGTACGCGTTACATTTTTCAAAAAAAAACGTTTAATAGTAAAGATTGATATTACAAGAATTTGCTGTTTTTTCCAAGCACAATCAACCGTATTGAGGTACGATTTTTTCTAATTCATTGATCAGCACCACTCCGGACTTTTACCGCTTTATTTCTCCATTTTTGAACATAATCAATGTAGGTACAGCTTGTATCTGATAGATAGTGGCTACGCTTGGCTTTTTGTCAATATCCTCTTTAATTATTTTTAGTTTGCTTCCAGCTTTCTTTTTGAGGTCGCTCAAAATAGGATGCATCATCTTGCACGGCTCATTATCAATTAAAAACCTGAAACCGCAAATATTCCATTTATTTTCTCAACAGCCAGTTACCAGCTCAAAGATCCTGCTTTGATTTACTGGCCTATTCTTACTAACTTTTAGTTCAAAATGAGAAAAAGTCAAATCTCTGTTCTGATGTTGGGTTGGGAATTCCCTCCTGCTTTTACTGGCGGGCTTGGGGTGGCCTGTTATGGAATCGTTAAAGCACTACACCAATCGATAGCTATTCATTTAGTAATCCCTCAATCAGTTCCACATGCAGAACTGGATGGTGTACAAATAACGGGGCTGAATCAACTAGATAGTTTAGGTACCACAGAAGAACTGACCGATTTTGATTATCGTTTTCTCGTCAATACTTTTCATCGCCTTCCAGTAGGGCTAACTTCATATCCACGATCAATAGAAAAAGGGGGCATGAGATCAAGCACGCTACAAGAGTCTTTTGAGTTAAGGGAAATAATTGATGATCCTTCCGCCACATGGGCAGATGTTGCAAAATTGGTTTTTAGTGGTGACGAAATCTATGGATATGATATTTCGTATCGAACTCACCTTTATGCACGACTTGTAGATCAAATTTCAAGTAAAATTGATTTCGACATTGTTCATGCTCACGATTGGCCAACATTTGAAGCTGCGCTGGCTGTCAAACAAAGTACCGGTAAGCCGTTGGTGCTACACATTCATTCTCTTGAAACTGACCGTGCAGGTGAAAATATACGCAACGCCATTTACGATTTGGAAAAATGTGCAATGATTAATGCTGATCAAATAATTGCTGTAAGTCAATATACCAAAAACCAAATTGTTCGACTTTACCAGATTGATCCCAATAAAATAAATGTAGTACACAATGGCAGCGAACCAGCGTTGGCTTCTTTATTTAAGAAAAAGGTAAAAGAAAAATGGATCGTTTTCATTGGTAGAATTACTTCTCAAAAGGGGCCAGATTTTTTATTGCAGACTGCCGAGAAATTGGTAAAGGTTTGTCCCGAAGCGAGATTTGTAGTAGCCGGAGATGGTGATATGTTCCCTCATCTTATCACTGAAGTTGCCTACAAAAAACTTGGGAAATATTTTATTTTCACAGGATTTCTATCAAAGGAAAGAATCAATGACCTGCTGGCCGTTGCGGATATCTACTTTATGCCTTCCATATCGGAGCCGTTCGGACTTTCAGCCCTTGAAGCTGCCCAACAAAACGTTCCCTCGGTAATTTCTAATCGTTCGGGTGCTGCCGAAGTGCTTATCAACACTTTGCAAGCTGACTTTTGGGACACCGATAAGTTTGCAGACTATTTAAATGCATTGATCCACTATCCGGCACTTGAAAAGGAAATCAAAGCAAAACTAAATGAAGACATAAAGTCACTTACTTGGGAAAATGCAGCAAAGAATATTCTCAAAGTTTATGATCAAGCCCAAAGACTTAATTAATTCAGAACTTAACGATATAAACACTTTTTAAATGCCGTCCGTCTGCTTCTACTTTCAAGTGCACCAGCCTTATCGGCTGAAGCCATATAATTGTTTCCAAATTGGGTCTGATCATTCTTATGAAGATGAACAGAAAGATAGAACCCTTATGGAACGAGTGGCACACAAATGCTATTTACCAATGAATGCATTGTTGTTAAAACTAATCAGCAAATATGATGGGAAGTTCAAAGTTGCCTTTTCAATCAGTGGCACTGCAATGGAGCAGTTTAAAAAATACCAACCAAGAGTGTTAGACTCTTTTATAGAACTTTTTAATACCGGATGTGTCGAAATTTTATCAGAAACTTATTATCACTCACTAAGCTACAATTATTCAAAAGATGAGTTTGTGAGGCAAGTTGAAAAACACCGGTCAGCCATTAAATCGTGGTGTGGGCAAACGCCACGCATATTCAGAAATACAGAGTTAATTTACAACAATGAAATTGCACAGACTATCCAAACTATGGGCTATGAAGGAATTATCTGTGAGGGAGTGGATCGTCTGTTAGGTTATAGAAGCCCAAATTATTTATACCATCCACCAAAACAATACGAAATAAAGTGTTTGCTAAAAAACTACCGATTATCGGATGACATTGCGTTTCGGTTTTCAGATAAAAACTGGAAAGAGTTTCCGCTTCATGCTCCTCGTTATGCTGATTGGATACATGAGAGTAATGGTGAGGTTATTAATCTATTTATGGATTATGAGACATTTGGTGAACACCAATGGCCGGAGACCGGCATCTTCAATTTTATGGAACACTTGCCAGGGGAAGTCCTTAAGCGGCCGAACTTTGATTTTAAAACACCATCAGAGTTGATTGATTCTTATTCCGTTCTAGGTGAATATGATGCTCCTGATTTTACCTCGTGGGCAGATGTAGAGCGCGACCTTAGCGCATGGCGTGGCAATAGTCTTCAGAATGACGCATCGGAGCGAATTTACCAATTGGAAAGTGCTGTCAACCTAACCAAAGATGAAACGCTAATAGAACAATGGGCTAAGCTCCTCACCTCCGATCATTTTTATTACATGTGTACAAAATATTGGAGCGATGGCGATGTGCACAAATATTTTAGCCCATACAATTCACCTTATGATGCGTACATCAATTTTATGAACGTTGTTACTGATTTGGAACAGTCCATTAATGAGAATGTTGTAAATCTATTTAAGCAACAAAGAAAGTTGCTGACCCCATGTCAACAATGAACTATTTTTTCAGAAACGTTGAATCGAGAAAGGAGCAGAAGTGCTAACTGTTAAAAGAAAAAGGCTACCTTTTACAGATAGCCCTCTTCATTTAAAATAATTACGTACTAATCCAATAGACCCAACGCTTTCATTCTCTTCTCAATCCTCGCCACTTGCGGAGCCATCTCTAAATCTGTGTAAATAAGATAAAGTGTATCTAACACCTTTGCTTCATCAGGGTTTAGCTTTTCACAAGATTCATAATAAGGCAGTGCGATTCGCAATTTTTCTTGATAGGTTTTGTCCATATCAATTTTCTTCTTCAATTCTTCTTTTGAATTACCCAAATTATTCATCTCAACCTTTATCTTTTTGGCATCAAAATAAACTATTTCAGCCAGCCCCAACTGCGCGTCAAAATATTTTGGATCAACTTTAACAGCTTCTTCGAACCAACGTTTTGCATCAACAGGGTCTTTCAATTCAGAGCTAATGATTCCCAAATAATATCTTGATTCTTTGTCGTTAGGATCAGCCTTTGCCTGCTTTTCCATAATTGCTTTAGCTTCCGGCAAACGGTTCATTTTTATATACATATCCAACTCATATTTTGGATACTCCGAATTATTTGGAAATTTTTTAATCATTTCCTGAGCAAGCGCTAAGGCCTTTTCGTTGTCTTTCTTTTTATCGCGATAGATGCTGAACAACTGGATATAACTGTCAGGGTTCTTTCCACCTTTTGCATGATACTTTTTAATGTACTCTTCTGCCTTTCCATACTCTTCAGCGGAAGGTGCAAAGAAAACCCCAGTGTTCATTATCATGCTTGTATCTTCAGGAATAAAATAAAGCACCCGCTCCATATATTCAAATGCTTTTTTATAATCCTTATCTTTCTGATAATAGTCTAGGGATTTAGTCAAGTAACTTTGCGCCAATTGTTGGCTTAGTTGAGTATTAAGAAGAGGTAATCCTACCTCATTAGAAAAATAACTAATTTCATCTTTACTGAGTTCTTTACTTTTATTGAAAGCTTCTACCGCTACCTTATATGGCTCTGCCTCCAACGATTTAAACTTTTGAACTTTAGTAGTATCAATACCTGCATAGATCAATCCCTTCAAGTACCAAGCTTTAGCTGCATTCTTTGAAGGGTTGCCCTTTTTGTCCACCATAAATTCCTGACTGGAAGTTGTAGCATCAATAATAGCCTTGGCCTCATCAAACTTGCCTTCTTTCAAAGCTTTTTCTGCCTTGCCAACGCTTGGTTTTATCTCCTTTTGTGCAACGAGTGCAAAAGGGATTATTAGTAGTAATGCGAATGCCGTCTTTTTCATTTTTGATTACGTTTAGTTCAATTATTTATTTGGTTTAGGTTGTTAGATTGTCTGGTTCTGATGGATTAGGCTCGGCCGAATCAGTTGTTGGTTCCGTAGGAATAATTTCGCCTTCAATCTTCTGAATTTTCTCTACAGAAGAAATTGCATCGTCTTCGTTAAGTTTAATTAGCCTCACTCCTTGCGTAGCGCGACCCATTACCCGAAGTTCTTCTACTTTTATACGAATACTAATACCCGATTTATTGATAATCATCAAGTCATCATTGTCAACAACTTCCTTGATTGCAACAAGCTTGCCAGTCTTTTCGGTAACATTAATTGTCTTTACTCCTTTGCCGCCTCTTCGGGTGATTCTGTAATCTGTAATATCAGACCGCTTGCCATATCCTTTCTCTGAAACCACCAATAAATTGGCGTCTTCTCGTGAGATGCAAACCATACCCACCACTTTATCCAGATCAGATTCAAGCGTAACGCCTCTTACTCCGGATGCCGTCCGTCCCATTGGCCTCACATCACTTTCATTAAAATGAACAGCCTTACCTTCACTCTTGGCAATGATGATGTGATTCTTACCATTGGTCAATGCTGCATTCAATAATCGGTCACCATCATGTATGGTGATTGCTGTAATGCCATTGGAACGTGGACGAGAATAGGCCTCCAAGGAAGTCTTTTTGATCGTGCCCTTTTCTGTACAAAGGATTACGAAGGTGTTATTAATATACTCTTGGTCTTCAATGCTCTTTACGTTCAACACAACACGCACGCTATCACCTGCTGCAATGTTCAATAAGTTTTGTATGGCTCTACCTTTAGAGGTTTTTGTTCCCTCTGGTATTTCATAAACTTTCTTCCAATACACCTGACCTAAAGCGGTGAAAATCAATAGGTAATTGTGTGCCTGCGCAATAAATAGATGCTCAGTGAAATCATCGTCTTTGGTAGTTACTGCCTTCGAACCAAAGCCTCCTCTACCTTGTGTCCTGTATTCTGAAAGAGAGGTTCGTTTTACATACCCTTGGTTAGAGATTGTGATAACCATCTCTTCATTCGGGATCATGTCTTCCATGGTGATGTCATCTTCGCTTGGAAGAATCTGCGTTCTGCGAGCATCACCGTATCGTTCTTTAATATCAGTTAATTCCCCTTTGATAATGCCCATACGAATGTCAAGGCTTCCAAGGATTTCATTCAACCGATTGATGAGCGCTTTTACTTCATTGTATTCTTGCTGGATTTTATCACGCTCTAAACCGGTAAGGCGTTGCAATCTCATTTCCAAGATTGCCTTGGCTTGAATTTCAGATAATCCGAACCGTTCAATTAAACCGGTTTTAGCAGTGTCAGGGTCTTTTGAATTTCTAATTAATGAAATAACTTCATCCAAATGATCAA
>JAYVPS010000218.1:0-16801 GCA_043757225.1 Cytophagales bacterium
CTCGGTACGAGATGCAGACTCACCGGATGTAGACCTTAATCAATTCGGCAAACTTCCCGTGCTAGGTGTATGTTACGGAGCCCAATTGATGGCTCATAAAAGTGGAGGCACTGTGCTTCCTTCGCAAATTAGAGAATATGGCAGAGCGAAATTATCCTCTGTTGATCATCATGTCGATTTATTAAAGGAAATTTCCATCGACTCCCAAGTGTGGATGTCGCATGCCGACACCATTGCGTCATTGTCAGATCAATATGATATTATTGCCAGCACTACTTCGGTAAAAGTGGCGGCATTCAAAAAGAAGGGTGAGCAGCAATATGGAATTCAATTTCATCCTGAAGTAACACATTCTTTAGAAGGAAAAAACCTTCTACGAAATTTTGTAGTGCATATTTGTCAGTGCACTCAAAATTGGACACCCGATCAATTTGTAGAAACGACCGTAGCAGACATCATAAAGAAAATCGGGAACGATAAGGTAGTAATGGCGCTATCAGGTGGTGTTGATTCTTCAGTGGCAGCTATGCTGGTACATAGAGCGATTGGTAGGAATTTGTTTTGCATTTTTGTTGACAATGGGCTGTTGCGCAAAGATGAATTTGAGCAAGTGTTGACTTCATACAAAGGAATGGGCTTGAACATTAAAGGGGTAGATGCAAAAGGGAAATTTTATGCAGCTTTAAAAAATCTCACCGAACCGGAAGCAAAACGCAAAGCAATTGGAAGAGCCTTTATTGAAGTCTTTGACGAGGAGTCTCATAAGATCACTGACGTAAAATGGTTAGGGCAGGGGACAATCTATCCTGATGTGATTGAGTCTGTTTCGGTGAAAGGCCCTTCGGCCACTATAAAATCTCATCATAATGTGGGTGGGCTTCCTGAAAAAATGAAGTTGAAGGTGGTAGAGCCATTGAATACATTATTTAAAGATGAAGTACGTTTAGTAGGAAAGACGTTAGGTATTGATCCTTCTATTTTGGGTCGTCATCCATTTCCAGGGCCTGGTTTAGGAATTAGGATATTAGGCGATATTTCTCCTGAAAAGGTGAGGATTTTGCAAGAAGTGGACAGTATCTTTATTGGCAGTTTGAAAAAGCACAATTTGTACGACAAAGTGTGGCAAGCAGGGGCGATGTTATTGCCTGTTTATACTGTTGGCGTTATGGGTGATGAAAGAACCTATGAGCAAGTTGCAGCCTTACGTGCAGTGAACAGTGTAGATGGTATGACGGCCGATTGGGCGCACTTGCCACACGAGTTTTTGAGCGAGGTCTCATCGGAGATTATCAATAAAGTCAAGGGGGTTAATCGTGTAGTGTATGATATTAGTTCAAAGCCTCCGGCTACAATTGAGTGGGAATAGTTTATTTGAAGAGTAAATTGATTTGAAACTTTTGAGGTATTCAAAATCGAACAATAGGAATATTATAAGTCTAAAATTTTCAACTGGGTATTGATGTATAGAAAACTGATTTTTCTTTTTGTCTTAAGTGCATTTGTAACGACCAAGGGCTTCTCACAGGATTTTAAAAAAAACTTCCGAAAGGCCAAAGAACTTTTCAAAGAGGGAAATTACAGTTCTGCAATGGACGCCTTCAATGCACTCAGTGTTTATGATAAGGACAACCCGTACCCTGAATATGCATTGTTTTATTCCGGTCTGTCGGCACAGCGATTGGGTTTTTCTACGTTGGCCAAGACGCAATTTCTTCAATTAAAGAAGACCTACCCGGAATGGAGCCAGTTGAACGAAACTAACTATTGGCTTGCGAAGCTTTACTTTGATCAAGGAGATTATTTTCAGGCGTTGCAAGTCTTGACTTCAATTCAAGATAATTCATTTAGAAGCTCCATCGATTCGCTGAAGCAATCCTACCTGTACAAAATTGAAGATGTAGAAACGCTCAAAATGATAGTGGAGGAAAATCCGGATGATACGCTCGCAATTCGCGCAATGGTGCGGGCGATTGGCATACAGGGGTTTCCTAATCCTGACCTTATTCTTTTTGACTCAATCCTTGTGAAATATAATTGGCCTCGCGATGGATTTATTATGGCACAATCCCAACGATCCGTATTTAAAGATCGCTATCGGGTAGCACTCCTATTTCCATTTCGTATAAGCACCTTAGAGCCTAGCCCGGAAAGGAAAAAGAACCAACCTATATTGGATTTGTATCAAGGTATGAAGCTCGCAGTTGACTCATTAGAGAAAGCAGGAATACATGTTGATTTGTTGGCGTACGATACTGATAAAAATGCAGAGACAACCGCGATTGTTTTGGCAGAGGAGGAATTAAAATCAGTTGATTTGATTGTGGGACCTCTCTTTGCAGAGGAAGCAAAATTAGTTCAACAATTTTCACAGGATAATAAAATCAACCTAATTGTAAACCCTGTCTCTAATAATAGTGATTTCCTTGCTGACAATCCGTTTGCTCTCTTGTATCAACCCAGTCATGAAACGATTGGTAGAAAATCTGCAGAGATGCTGGCGCAAAGAGCTATCAATAAAAATTGCATTGTCTATTATAGTGATAGCCCGAAAGACTCGATAATGGCGTTTAATTTTATTAAACGTGCTTTGGAACTGGGTCTTAAAGTGGTTTATGCAGAAGAAGTTCGGAACGAGACTTCAGCTACAATTTTGGAGAAGTTGGCAACGCCAACCAAATATGATGAATGGAAAAATCCTTTAGAATTTACGCTTAAGAAAGATAGTATTGGCAGCATTTTCGTGGCGGCAGATAGTCCGTTGATTTACTCTAAAGTGATTAATAGTGTTGAGACTCGCAGAGATTCTGTAATTGTAATCGGTGAAGAGTCTTGGCTGGATGATAACACGATTGACTATGGAAAACTTGAGCTTACCCATGTGGTTTTTGCAGCGCCCAACTATTGTGCAACGGATAATTCATCATACCATGGGTTTCGTAAAAAATACCTCGATCACCACGGTGTCTTGCCTTCTAATTATGCTGGAAAGGGTTATGAAATGCTGATTGTCTTAGGCTATGCGATCCATCAATATGGATCTTACTTTCAAGAGGGGCTCTTGTTGAATGGTGCTGTGAAAGGGATATTAGCGCCAGGCTTTTGGCTCCAGTCTTCGCGCGATAATGGGTTAATCCCTTTCGTTTCGTTCGAACATGGCACTTTAAAGGAGATTAAGTAGGTTATTTTTGTAGAATTGGCCGAAATCCTTACACAATTTGACATGAGAAGGGGCTTTTAATTATCTTTCGAGTTGATGGTTAATGAAGGGTTGAAGGTAGATGACTTTTTCACTTCAATTTTTTTGTTTTACTTAGGAGTAAACTATGGATAAAACGATGTACAGGTTTCTTATTTTTTGCCTGATTTCTCTGCCTTTTTCAATCGTTGCCCAAGACAAGAAAGAAAAGCCAGCGGTTACGTATGAAGAATTGTATGATGAGCCATACTCTATCAATAAGCTTTTCATTGGGTTCCAACCTTTGTACGGAGAATTGTTTGCTACCAACGTGAATGCTGGTTTTGGTGTTGAGGCGAGCTATTTCCATAATGATAAATTTGATTTAAAGGCTCACTTCCGCAAAACCTATAGCAGCAGTTTTTACGATTTCAATCGGCAGGCAGCGTTGGATAACAGTGATGTTCTTGATAAACCTCAGATTTTTAATTACTTCGAATTGGGAGGCACTTACCATATTAAGGATTTTGATGAGGCAGGCAAAACTAAAATGGTTCTTTACAAAAAGAGTTTCAAAGGAAACCGTTGGGCAGCCAATATGCCGTTGCATGCCGAGGTGCCTTGTAAAGTGCGCAAAATTTATGGCGCCCGATTGGGAGCAATTTTGTGGAACAGCACCGTGGATTTGAATCGGGTATTAAGGAATCAAGGCCTTACCAATGCTGATCTGATTAACTCTTCCGGAATCGGCCTGCCTTTGATGACTCCACCTGATCCGGTGACGGGAGTATCAAAGAACTTAAGTGTTTATGGAAACCTGTATGCTACTAACATTTATCTGGGAGGTTCTATGTCTTGGTTTCGAAATGTGGCAGTTAGTTTTGATAAGTATGACGAAGGCATGGATGATGGATTGCTGACGCTCTATTTTGATATTTTGTTTGCGCCTTCACTTACGCTGGATCCTGTTACTTACCGCGATCCATCGACATTAGCGGTGGATGTCTATTCCACGAGTGCAGTTAAGACGAGTTCACTTGGAGTTCGTGCGGGTATCGATGGTAAATTCAATAGAACCCTAAGCTGGTCTTATGGTGGAGAAGTCGGTATTCGACCGAGCATCAGCGGTCAAGGATTTTATGCCATGTTCAAAATTTCTTTCCCTGTGTTTGGCACCAACCTTGATTACAAAGTAGAATCTTTCGGCAAGTAGTATTTGGCTATGGCCAATGATATCCTAATCACTCATATCAAAGGACTTGTTCAAGTTAGAGACTCAACCTCAACTTTTATAGCAGGTAATGCAATGGCAACCTTGCCCGTCTTGGTTGATTCTTATTTGTATTTAAAAGATGGTCAGATTAATGACTACGGATCGATGGTCTCATTGCCATCTTTATCACCATCGCAATCAATCAATGCGAGCGGCAGATTTGTTTTTCCAAGCTTTGTAGATTCACATACTCATATAATCTTTGCCGCTACCCGCGAGGAGGAATTTGTGATGAAGATAAAAGGTGTTAGCTATGCTGAAATAGCAGCACGAGGAGGAGGCATCTTGAATTCTGTAGGGAAACTTCAACAAACTTCGGAAGACGAGCTTTTTGAAAGGGCACTGACTCGAATTAATGAAGTAATTAAAACAGGCACCGGGGCCATCGAAATAAAAAGCGGCTATGGCCTTACGGTGAAAGATGAGATTAAAATGTTGCGCGTGGCGCGCAGGATTGGGCGGGAGACACCGTTAAAAGTAAAAACTACTTTTTTGGGTGCTCATGCTGTTCCTTATGGAATGGATAAAGCTGATTACATCCGCATGGTGATAGATGAAATGATTCCAGCGGTTTCAGAAGAAAAATTGGCCGACTACATTGATGTTTTCTGCGAGCAAGGTTTTTTCTCACCTAGTGAAACGGAATCCATTGTTGAGGCAGGCAAGAAATTCGGTATGAAGCCGAGGATTCATGCCAATCAACTTCATCGATCGGGCGGGGTGCAAGTAGGAGTGAAGACAAAAGCTATTAGCGTAGATCATTTAGAAAATATTGATCAAGAAGAGATTGATTTGCTCTTGGGTAGTGGTGTTATGCCGACTGCTTTGCCCGGAGCGGCATTCTTTCTTAACCTACCTTTCCCTCCGGCAAGGAGAATGCTTCAAGCCGGATTGCCATTAGCAATTGCTTCTGACTATAATCCAGGCAGTGCACCAAGTGGCAACATGCCGCTGATGGTTTCGCTGGCGTGCATCAAAATGAAGTTGACGCCCGAGGAATCGTTTAATGCTGCCACTATCAATACCGCCTATGCTCTTGAGATACTGCCTTCTCACGGCAGTATCACCAAAGGAAAAGTAGCCAATATTTTCATCACTAAGCCGATTTCCTCATTAGCTTTTCTTCCCTACAGCTTCGGGACTAATTGGATCGAAAATATTATTTTAAATGGAAAAATTATTAACGTTTGATATGCTTGCAACGATATCCCTAAAAAAAACACTTACTGCACTTCTTCGCGATGTGCCTGATTTTCCGAAGCGGGGTATCCTCTTTAAAGACATTACACCGCTATTGGCAAACCCGATAGCCCGAAGGCAAGTAGTACTAGCAATGGCCGAGCATTTTTCCAAACAAAACATTCAAGCAGTTGCCGGTGTGGAGGCAAGAGGCTTTATTTTCGGTTCACTATTGGCACAAGAATTAAATGTTCCTTTTGTGCCAATCCGAAAATCGGGGAAGCTTCCTTATGATAAAATCAAAGAAGAATATTCTCTTGAGTATGGAAAGGCGGCAATAGAAATGCATACGGATGCAATACCCGCTGGCTGTCGGGTATTAATCCATGATGATTTGCTGGCCACAGGAGGAACAGCCAGTGCTGCAGGGTGCATGGTTGAGCGACTGGGTGGCCAAGTGGCAGGATATTCGTTTATCATTAACCTCGCATTTTTACCGGGTGAAAATATCCTCACGGATCGCTTCAAAATCCATCCTCATTATTTGATTAGCTTTTAATTGTTTTTGATTTTCCCATAACACTAAAACAGGTTAACTGTTATAGATATGATATATATGATATGAGTGATTTTGTGAAGATTCCGATGTTTCCGCTCTCCATTTTTCCCTTACCGGGCGAGCTTGTACCTCTTCATATTTTTGAGCCACGCTATCGCCAGTTATTGATTGATGCAGAGACGAAGGACACTCGTTTTGGAATTTATTGTAATCACCTTGCAAATAAACAGAAGGTTGGCTCATTAGTGAAGCTTGAGAGTGTAATTAAGCATTTTGTAAGCGGTGAATCGGATATTATTGTAAAATGTTACGATCTATTTACAATGAATAGATTCTACCCAACGTATCGCGATAAATTGTATCCCGGAGGAGATGTCCTGATTTCTAATTTGAATATGAGTATTTCAGCAGGAGAAAAGTTGCTTGTAAAATATCAAGAATATGCGACACAATTGAAGATCATTCAACAAGAAAAGAACCTCTCTATTTATCACATTGCTAATGAGCTTAATATTGACTTGGAGGGTAAAATAAAATTTATAGAAAGCGAGGATGGCAAGAAAGAGACTTTTCTATTTAATCAAATTTCCTACCTCCTTCAAATTCTGCAACAGGCAGAAAAATCTAAAGATGTATTCCATTTGAATTAGGAGAATTTATAAAGTCCTCGACAGTCGCCATCGAGAGGGAGACCGAAGTAATCCCCCTGTAAAGAATTACCTAGTCTTTTAATCTGGTTGAACTGACTACTCGCTACGCAATATTTTCAGTCTCTCTTTCGCATATTTAGATCCTTGATTGCTGGCCTTCTCATACCATCTTATTGCTTCAGAAATACTTTTTTCTACTCCATAGCCAGACTCATATAAATAACCCAGGTTAGTCTGGCTATTTACGTTTTCTTGTTCGGCCGCTTTGCGATACCATTTAATTGCCTCAATATAGTCTTGCTTAATCTCTAAGCCATCCCGATACTTATCACCTAAATTGTTCTGAGCATATGCTGATCCTTGCTTGCTGGCCTTTTCATACCATTTGATTGCTTCAGGAATATTTTTTTCAACTCCATACCCATATTCGTATAAGTACCCAAGGTTAGTCTGGCCGTCTACGTTCTCTTGTTCAGCCGCTTTGCGATACCATTTAATTGCTTCAACATAATCTTGCTTAACCCCGAGGCTATCTCTATACATCCCCCCTAAATTGGCTTGACCAAATGCATTGCCTTGGCTAGCTGCTTTAAGGAACCATCTCATTGCCTCGAAGTTATTCTGCGCTATGCCAAGACCATCCCTGTACATACAACCTAGATTAGATTGACCATAAGAATTATTACGGTCTGCGGCCTTTTTATAGTATTCAAACGCTAGAGGATAATTTTTCTGATTATAAAATTCATCCCCTTTGTTAACCAGATCACCGGCTTGGTCTATTGCTGTAAGGGCTTTTATCCTGTCTTTTGCATATTCATATCCTTGCGCAGCTGATTTTTCATACCACTTTGTAGCTTCAGTTATGTTCTTATCTACTCCTTTCCCATTTTCATACATCCAACCTAAGTTAGCTTGACCACTTGCATTATCTTGCGCAGCTGCTTTATGGAACCATTTAATTGCTTCTGCATAGTCTTGTGTCGTACCTGTACCATCGCGATACATGCAGCCTAAATTAGATTGCCCATAGGCATTGCCGAGGGCTGCCGATTTGCGATAATAATCAATGGCCTTTACATAATCCTTTTGATTGTAGAAATCGATCCCTTTATTGTTTAACTCTAACTCATTTCCGGACGGTTCTTCTTTGTTAATAACGGGAGTTACATAAACGGGTATAGGAGTGTTGCCGGATCCACTAAAATAAAAATCTCCACCAATCGAGTTGTCCTCAACAGAAGGCAATTGAGTTTTATTAGATTCTAAAAAAACATCTTGCTTTACTCGTTTAAAGACATCGCCAATATTGAGGTCTGGATTATTTATGTGCTTCAAAAGTTTGGATGTAAAAAGACCATTTGAGCCCGTCCCATCAGAAGCGACCTTGCCAGGCTGAGTGGCAAAGACCACAATTGAACCTTGAGGGGCGTCTATGCGAGTAAGGCCTTGGTCTGTGGATCTTGAAAAACTGGAGAAGCCACTTCGACATGCATCCAGTAGAAGTATGTTAAGGGAGTTACTAGCGCTTCTCAAAACAGCCATGACAGTATTCATTTTAATGCACTGGTCTTCTAGGTCGCCAGGATTTTGAATATCAGCCAAAATGGGTATCAAATAATTTTCGCCCTCATATTGTATGCCATGGCCAGCATAGTAAATTATGCCTACCGCTCCCGTTTGATTTTCCATGGCCTTATAATAGCGAGTGATGGCATCCCTGATTTCACGTTTTGTTTTGGGATCAGTCAACGTCTCTACCTGAAAACCCTTTGCTTTTAGTGAAGTACTCAAGTCGAGGGCATCACTAAGGGAGTGCCTCAAAGGAGCTACAGCCACATAATTCTGGGCGCCAATAACGAGAGCAACCTTCTTCTGTTCTTGACCTTGTAAAACCAAAGGATCTAAAAGCAAGAAAAGGATACCACAGGTAATGAATGTAACGAACCCTTTTAATTGTTTGAACATCGTAAGTTGAAGCTACGAAGATAAAGTTAACGGAAAGCATTTATTATTGAAAAGCGTGTTTTTAAATAACTGGACTTATTCCTCTTTCTTTAATTTTTTTACACAAAGCTTCACCCAGTAGAAAAATCAACTGTCACTTCTTGAATACGGGTTTGTAAATTATGCCGGTTTCAATATTTCCTGTTGCGGTAAATACCAAATTTTTATCCGGATACAACCAAGTTATGTTTAGTCTTAAAAAGTAGGTTATCGGTAGATCTGCCTTCTTTGAAAAGTTGAGGTTTATGCATTTGTCTGCATGATTTCCGGCTACACTTCTGTACCTGTCCGACATATTCCAACCGTGAGTGAACTTGGTGGGTGATTACTCTCGTATATAAAATTCTCAACATCTTTTTCATTTAGGCATTCCTTAAAAATGGCTTTAAACTAGAAATCTTGAATCGGTAAACCATACACAAATCTCAATCTTAGTTAAAGAACAATAGAAGACAGGATTCAAGATTTCATGTTATTCAATTTATGATGTGAGCCATCACAATAGGGAGGTGTTTTAGTTTGCTTACACATACAAAGCCACACTTTTCTGGGAACGATTACTTCAAAAACTTTGGGAACCATCCCTGTACCTACATGCGATTTGTTGTCGCAAAATGGCTGCGTTGCCGAACGGCCACACTGGCACCATGAGTAGGTTTGTCCTGACTTCAACTCCATCTCTATCGGTTGACTGGCGCTTGTTTTCATAATTTCATAATCTCCTTTTAAATTTACACGAAATCAGTGAGTGATGCCCGCAATCTGAAAACGCTTTTACTTCATTGACATCTCTCATATCGGTCTAGCACGATACCATTACACTATCGGTGCTAAATAGTACACCAAATTTATCATCTGAATTTTTTGGAAAGCCGGTCTCTTCATTATTTACCAAGTTTTTTTCTTGCAATCAGTATTGTTGAGATAATGAGCATCCATGAGATCAGTGGAAAAATAAGAAATATAAAAGCCGGTTTAGTTTCAGGGGGAATAAATACGCCACTGTATGCTACAACGGAAGCAATCGAAATAGCAATGATAAGCCAGTAAATTAAAACACGTTCCGGATTAGCCCATCGATTGGAAATTTTATTAGAAAAAAACATTCCAACAAATGGAAGAAAGAACCCACCCGGCAAACATTCCAATAAGGATAATAGACTTATTATTATGACCGACATTTAACATAAAATAGAGTGAGCCCATTGCTCCGACTAGGGCAATCAGTAAGGATAGTGTTCGGAGAGAATTAATTGTAAGGTTTGTTTTCACTTATTTTTATTTGCTCCAAATAGTTTGTTCCCACATGAAGTTCAACTTGGATATTTAGTTCTGAGATGTTTAATCGAATGATCGATTAGTTTTGTTAGGATACCTGTGTTTATATCTTCCAGTTTTTGGATATAAACACAGCCTCCTCCCAACTTATGTTTACCCAATTTCTTCAGCAAATCTTCCTTATCCTTTACATTGGAAAGATATAACGTTATTGCAGTTGCTCTCGGAGAAAGCCCTATAAGGGGAGCATCTCCTTCGTGTCCGCTTTCATATTTATAATGATAACTTCCAAAGCCTATAATGCTAGTCCCCCACATTTTGGGTTTAAGTTCTGTATGTTTAGTAATTAATTTAACCATTGTAGAACAATCATTACGTCTTGTTTCTTCTTTAATTGCTGTTAAGAAATCAGCAACGCTGGTTTGCGTTTCGATTGTTTTATTTTTTGCCATGTTGTTTATCGGTGAAACTCCGCCTATAAAGACTACGCATTAATCTTTCTAAAATATCCTGACGTTCCCAGAATAAGCATCTTTGACCCGGACTCAAAATGTACGTTCGCCATTTTTTCTTTTGCCATATTTTTGATGCTTTTTATCTCCCCTTTACCATGCACCATGTGAAAAAAGAAATCACCCACCTTTGCTTTATCAATATCTTGTTGAGTAAATGGATCGCCAACATAGTCTGGAAGAGGCGAAATGGTAGGTAAGGGTGCTTCTTTTGGTGCTGTAATTTCAGTTTCTTCAGCAGATATAAATTCCTGCCCCCTATCAGCTGCTGTAGTTGAGTCAGTAGATTGCCCTGAGCCAATACCCAATCGGCTTAACAATGAATTTACCTCCCCTTTATTGGCAAAGGTATTTTTTAGGGATTCACTCAAGGTTTCAGTTGCCTTTTGCACGGTGTCAATTCTAAGTGATTCATCATACTCTACCACATCAAATTCGTGAATATCAGGATTTTGAGTCTTTAGGTCTTTAATTAACGTTACAGGAAGATTAAATACTTGGCGGATGGAAAATCCATAAAGAACATTTTGGTTTTTCGAACTCAGGTCACAAATGGCTATATCGCTCTCAATAATATTTTTTGTTAAATCCCAAGCACTGTCATTGGTTGTTATAGAATCATCTGCCCGTATTGGTCTAAACCCCGCCTGTCTGCAAGCCGGTACAATTATGTATTCGTAGACCCTATTGAAGTGCCCTTGAGCATATCCATCCTGATCGCTTATCGGCATTATAACAATACATTTCTTTTCCATAGTCAATATTTAATAGTGTGTTGTGACGATCTGCTGAGTTTGCTGAGTGGTATTATCCATGAGGCCAAACAACAAACGAAGATAAGAGATTTCTGCCAATCCTTACGCAAACATCTAAGGCTCGTCTGCCCCTAGCTGGGGTGATGAGCAGGTCTGAAGGTGAATGGTTTGGGTAGTAGTGTTTAGCTATCAGGATGTTCTTTCGCAGAATGGTAACCGTAAACCTTATCGACAAAAAGTGGTTGAATTAAAACTATTTTGAATACTTTCGGGAATAATCTAACATTCATGAGTCAACTCATTATCAGCAGTTTTGAAGAATTTCAAGCATACGCAGGCAAAGATCTGGGCGTTTCTGAATACCTGAAAATTACTCAAGGGCAGATCAACCTTTTTGCGGATGCCACGCTTGATCATCAATGGATTCACACCGACCCCAAGCGTGCGGCTGAAAGCTCGTTCAAAAGTACGATTGCCCATGGTTACCTTACGCTATCATTGGTGCCCCATTTGTGGGATCAGATCGCGGAGTTCAGGAACATCAAAATGATGATCAATTATGGAATTGAGAAATTAAAATTCAATCAACCGGTACTGGTGAACCATGAAGTAAGGCTTAAAGCTAAGCTTCACTCGATTATAAACTTACGAGGCATTACTAAATTTGAAGTTGACTTAACGTTGGAAATCAAAGACAATCCTAAGCCGGCCTTTACAGGAATATTAGTTTTCCTTTATCACTTTAGCTGAGCCTCAAGCTTCGCGCTATACGCCTGTGGCCTAGTAGCTTGTAACCTTAAAACATAGCCAACAAAATGAAAGACTTTAAAAAATACTATCTTATATCCGCTCCTCCTAGTGATGTTTATCTTGCTCTTACCAACCCGCTTACGATGCAATTATGGTCGGGCGAAGAAGCAGTTATGTCCACAGAACCAGGCAGTGAATTTTCTCTTTGGGATGAAAGTATCGTAGGGAAAAACATAGCGTTTGAATTGAATAAAAAAATTGTGCAGCAATGGTACTTCGAAAGCCAATCAGAAGATTCAATTGTGACCATTAAACTACATGAAGATAAAAAGGGGACATCCATAGAGCTCCGACACACCAACATTCCTGACGAAGCGTATGAAGACATAGTGGAAGGCTGGAACACACAATACTTTGGTGCGATACAAGAGTTTTACGAATAATTGAATGGCGTTGTTTGAGAAGTATTTAGTGGTAAAGAAATCTTTATTGCCCAAGGCTGGTAAAGGACTCTTTACCAAAAATGATATAGCAAAAGGCAAACGTATAGTTGAATACAAAGGCCGCATTCAAAAATGGAAGGATGTAAAACATGAAGATGGCCACAACGGTTATCTTATGCTCATCAATCGTAATGCGGTAATTAATGCCATGCGGTCAAAAACCTTCGGTCGTTATGCTAATGATGCTACTGGACTTTCCAAGAAGCCCGGTCTTCGAAACAATGCAGAATATGTCAGCGAAGGGAGAAAATGTTTTATTGAGTCTACCCGAAAAATTAAAAAGGGAGAAGAGATTTTGGTAGGGTATGGAAGGGAGTATTGGAGATTGATAAGAAAGTTGAAAGCTAAAAGTTGAAGGGAGAAGTTAAAAGTTGTTAGAGCGGTTCGATTTTATTAATAGCGTCTTTATTGATAACTCCATAAACATGCGGAAAGAGTTCGTGGTTGGTGGCTGGTTCAAATTTTAGTAGGGCGGTTAGTTTACTTTCGTCCACTTCAAGCAAAAGCAAATCTGTTTTGCCTTGGAAATAGCGTTGAAGGACACCTTCGACTTGAGCTTTGGAGCAACAATGAATAAATCCCTCAACAGCAAATGCTATGGGCGCGTAATTATTTTCTTTGGAATAACCAGCCCACTCTGCTTGGGTAGTGATGTGATAGATCATGTGCAAAGATTCAATAATTTTCTAAACTTTAATACCCGAACAGATCACCCTATCGATTGTTAGCTTCGTAATTCAGTTCTCCGTATTTTTGCCGTTCAAACGATAGATTCCAATGAGTTCGACTACAGCTGCCTCTGAAAAGATAGAAAAGACCACCGTAGCTTATCAGACTGCAGAGCCGTATAAACCAAAAAACAAGGTTCGGATTGTAACAGCCGCTAGCTTGTTTGATGGGCATGATGCTGCCATTAACATCATGCGAAGAATTATTCAGGCAACAGGAGTGGAGGTAATCCATCTTGGTCATGATCGAAGTGTTGAAGAAGTAGTGAATACTGCCATACAGGAAGATGCACAGGCAATTGCTCTGACAAGCTACCAGGGAGGGCACAATGAATATTTTAAATATATGTATGACCTCCTACAAGAAAAAGGTGCTGGGCATATTAAAATTTTTGGTGGTGGGGGTGGCGTAATTTTACCGGAGGAAATAAAAGAGCTCATGGATTATGGCATCACCAAAATCTATACCCCTGATGATGGCCGCGCCATGGGCTTGCAGGGTATGATTAATGACCTTGTGAAAAGAAGTGATTATCCTCTTGGTGATAATTTGACTAACGAAGTCGATGAACTTACTAAGAAAAACCCGTTAGCCATTGCAAGAATTATTTCGGCAGCAGAAAATTATTTTAAACAGAGCAAATCTGTTTTTGAACGGATTAAGAAATTGGCTGAGAAATCGAAAGCACCTGTATTAGGAATTACTGGAACCGGTGGTTCGGGAAAATCTTCGATGGTAGATGAACTAGTGAGACGGTTTTTAGTTGATTTTAAAGATAAGACCATTGGATTAGTTTCGGTAGATCCATCCAAACGCAAAACGGGCGGAGCGTTGTTGGGTGATCGTATCCGAATGAACGCAATCAATAATCCCAGAGTATTTATGCGGTCGCTTGCCACGCGTCAATCTAATTTAGCTTTGTCGGCTTACGTGAAAGAAGCGGTTCAAGTATTAAAGGCTGCAGGTTATGACCTTATCATTTTGGAAACTTCCGGTATTGGCCAATCGGATACTGAGATTTTAGATCACAGTGATGTTTCACTTTATGTGATGACCCCGGAATATGGTGCGGCCACTCAACTTGAAAAAATCGATATGCTCGATTTTGCTGATGTGATTGCCCTCAACAAATTTGATAAGCGGGGGGCGTTAGATGCTTTGCGCGATGTGAAGAAACAATTTCAACGCAACCACAACCTGTGGGACAAAAAACCTGAGGACATGCCGGTGTTTGGCACAATAGCCTCACAGTTTAACGACCCCGGAACTAACCAACTTTACAAACATCTCATCGACAAAGTTGTTGAAAAAACGGGAGCGGAGTTGAAATCTAATTTTCAAATCACGCGCGAAATGTCTGAAAAGATTTTTGTGATTCCGCCCCATCGCACACGCTACCTTAGTGAGATATCGGAGACCAATCGCAAGTATGACCAATGGGTGAACAAGCAAGCGGACATTGCACAAAACTTATATGCACTTCATCGTGTAGCAGAAATGTTAAAATCAGGCTCTTCTGCTTTGGAGAAAGCGATCGAGGGCGAAGTTCTCAACCTTGATCCCAAAAACTGGAAACTCATTGAAGAGTGGCCAAAAAAGAATTCGCAATACAAAGGGCCAGTGTTTAAGTTCAAAGTCCGTGACAAAGAGATTGGTATAAAAACACACAGCGAATCTTTATCACATTTGCAGATCCCTAAAGTATCATTGCCTCGGTATGAAGCGTGGGGTGATTTATTGAAATGGAATTTGCAGGAAAATGTGCCGGGTGAATTTCCTTATACCGCAGGGATTTATCCATTCAAGCGCGAGGGCGAAGACCCTGCCCGCATGTTTGCCGGTGAAGGTGGCCCTGAGAGAACTAACAGACGCTTTCACTATGTAAGTCATGGATTGCCCGCCAAAAGATTGTCTACCGCTTTTGATTCAGTAACACTCTACGGTAACGATCCTGATTATCGCCCTGATATTTATGGGAAAATAGGCAACTCAGGGGTGAGTGTTTGTTGTCTTGATGATGCCAAGAAATTATACAGCGGCTTCAACTTATCTGATCCTAAGACTTCTGTCTCTATGACTATCAATGGGCCTGCTCCTATGTTGCTCGCCTATTTTATGAATGCCGCCATCGATCAACAATGTGAGATCTATATTAAGAAAAACGGATTGGAAGATGAGGTAAAGTCTAAAATCAAATCCCTTCTCTCTCAAGGCGAAAACCCGGCTTATCAAGGCGGCCTTCCCAAAGGAAATGATGGACTGGGATTGATGCTTTTAGGAATTACTGGAGATCTGGTTTTACCAAACGAAATATATGAAAAAATAAAAATTGATACGTTGGCTCAGGTGCGTGGCACCGTGCAAGCTGACATTCTAAAGGAAGACCAGGCACAAAACACATGCATTTTCTCTACCGAATTTGCGTTGCGTTTGATGGGCGATGTACAACAATATTTTATCGACCAAAATATTCGTAATTTTTATTCCGTTTCAATTTCCGGTTACCACATTGCAGAAGCTGGTGCTAACCCCATCACGCAGTTGGCCTTTACATTATCGAATGGTTTCACTTACGTGGAATATTATCTGAGCAGGGGAATGGACATAAATGAATTCGCCCCAAATCTATCGTTCTTCTTTAGCAATGGAATCGATCCTGAATATGCAGTGATCGGAAGAGTGGCAAGAAGGATATGGGCAAAAGCTATGAAGGAAAAATATGGCGCGAATTCACGGAGTCAAATGTTGAAATATCATATTCAAACTTCAGGCCGTTCGCTTCACGCACAAGAAATTGATTTCAATGATATTCGTACCACCCTGCAGGCACTTTACGCGATTTATGATAATTGTAATTCCTTACATACCAATGCTTATGATGAAGCGATTACTACGCCCACCGAAGAATCGGTGCGCAGGGCAATGGCCATCCAACTGATCATCAACAAAGAATTAGGCTTGGCCAAAAATGAAAACCAGCTGCAAGGTTCATTTATCATTGAAGAGCTAACCGACTTAGTAGAAGAAGCAGTGCTTGCGGAGTTTGACCGCATTACCGAGCGCGGTGGGGTACTGGGCGCGATGGAGACCATGTATCAACGCGGAAAAATTCAGGAAGAAAGTTTGTATTATGAGACACTCAAGCACACGGGCGAATTCCCGATCATCGGGGTCAATACTTTTTTAAGTTCAAAAGGATCGCCTACTATTATTCCCCAAGAAGTAATTCGTGCCACCACCGAAGAAAAAGAATACCAGATAAAAATGCTGCGCAATCTTCACACCCGCCACGGAAGAAAAGCTGAAATAGTTTTAGAGAAAGTGCAACAGGCTGCAATCAAAAACCAAAATATCTTTGAAGAATTAATGGAAGCCGCCAAAGTTTGCACACTCGGACAAATTACAAAAGCATTGTTTGAGGTGGGGGGGCA
>JAYVPS010000219.1:0-16762 GCA_043757225.1 Cytophagales bacterium
AACCCCATATCTCCTCCTACAAAACGTAATTTCCAATTGGGCAATCGATTGTGAATTTTGGAAAAAGCCTCAATAGCGAAATCTTGCCCTTTACCCTTCATAAAATTTGAAACATATAAAAATATAGAATCGGTCCTATTTTTTTTCTGGTTAATAGGCTCGTGATATCTTTCATCTGGTAGTTCATCATAGATTACAGTGACTTTGTGCCGCTCAGGTAACTGATCCGCTACACTTTTTGAGACAGCAATTATTCGATATGAATAGTGAGAATGAAGTTTAAACCAAAAAGTAAAAAGCCACACAGGAAATCTATCTGGCAAAAATCGAATATGACAAATATATGGGGTTTTATTTCCCAATAATCTTATAACAACAGGCAATAGATTGTAGATATCGTTGCTGTGGATGATGGATATTGAATTCTTCTTAATTAATCGATTCAGCCTAACAGCATTCAGGATTAGATAAGGAATGTATAAAAGTATACAACTGAGGTTTCTGCTCAATTCCCTCATCGGAAATTCATAAATATCATTATGCCCCATGCCTTCTATCCATGCCCTTCCTTCTGACTTTTGAGGGATAAGAAACTGAAATTCAAAATCATTTTTACTGTCAAAAGCTGCCTGGGTAATGGACTTTAAGGCACCGGTTACTCCAATGCTATTTTCTATGACCAAAATTTTTGGTTTGCTATTCATATCACCACCCATTCGTCAAATTCCATCCAGGGAAATCCTGCGCTGCTGCCGTAATTCGAAAAATACAAGTTGGTTGAAAGTGAGAAGACGTAGAATAAAATCCATTTTTTCGTTCAAGGGAAAGTTAAATACGCTCTTCTAGCAGAGCATACCATTGCTTCGCTATCAATTTCTGATCAAAAATACTGATCTTTTTACTACCCCTTTCCGAGAATTCAAACAAAATACTGCTATTTGCAAGAATATTACGCAAAGTATTTACCCAAATTTTTGTTTCTCTTTCTGAATAAATCATCGGCATTAATACTCCATTGGGCGTAAAGTACGGTTCCCTTATTGACGATGCAAAAATAAATTCAGGTTCTAATATTTCCCTAGGCCCATAAGGACAATCAGAAGAAACGACAGGCACACGGCAAATCATCGCTTCGGCCAGACTGTTTGGAAATCCTTCTGATGATGAATTCATTAAAAATATAGTTGACCCCTTTAAAAATTTGAAAACATTTGGCTGATCTCCTAAAAATAACACATCTGGAGAGTCTTCAAAATTGCTACCAACATGGAACCGAAGATTAAGTCGATTGGCAATTGAAATCAATTCCGGCAACTCCGGGCCATCTCCTACAATTACCAAACGAAGATTTCGATTTTCCTTTTTTAACTCATGAAATACTATGAGTAATTTCTTTAATCCCTTCTCAGGAGCTAACCTACCCGTAACAATTAATACCGGATCTGCATATAATTTGTTCAGGCATTCTTCTCTAGGTTCACAAGCTAGTCTGGTTATTTCTTCAATATTATAAAAATTTCCAATGGTAGTAATGTTTACTTTTTTCAACCCATAGAACGTGCGCAGCTCTTTGGCAATTCCGTGATTCACCGTAACGATGGCATTTGCATACTTATACAACCAAGGGATTAGAATTACATTTCGAAGCCAAAAAAATTTACCAACAATTGTTTCATCATAACGCTTCGAGCCTCGAATACTTAGAATAATTTTGTCATTAATTTTTGAAAGGATATTAATGTAATCCGCCCCTTCCAGAAAACTTATTGAGACATCAATGTCTAGTCTTTTTTTTAATTTTCGCAGTCGATTGACTCGTTGAAAAAATGCTCTTATCTTATAAAATAAACTTTCGCCTGACACAACATCAAGGCTGGTCAGTTCTCCGCCATACTTGTAAGCAACACTTTCATTTCTGTTGAAGATTACAAGCCATACCTTGTGGTGTTTCGAAAACTCTAAGCTTAATTTAGAAAGTGAGCGCTGAGCTCCACCCATACTCATTTCGGGAATTATCAAAAGAAGGTTTTTCATTTTCATCTGCAATTCAATCTATACGTGATGCCTTCCATTAAAAACATTTCTAAATTAACTTAGCTATCACCATAAGTTAGCGATAACGTATAGCAGGTCTATTACTACTAAAGAATTTCTTTCTTTTTAAAGAGTACTAACCATTCTGAGTTTAAAAAATGAAAAAGTCTATTTTTCCTGAGAGCGCTTAGAATTCCGATTTGAATTGATGGAGAAAGTCTATCCATAATAGGAAACTGCCAACAATAACCCCTTTTTTCTATAAATGTCAATCCAGCCGCTTTTGTTAATTGATAAAATTTAGCCTCATTAAACGTATTTAGCGAGTAGCCATACCCACCAGGCTTATTGGACGATTTTTTTCGTTTATATCTGAAGTGATCTGCATTTGAAAATTGAATAATTGCGTTTCCGTCAGGCCTCAATAAGAAGTTTATTTTGTCCAACATTTTATTAACATCGTCAATGTGCGAGATAACCCCAATACATAGAATCAGATCAAACTTACTTTCGTCCTCATACTTGAAAATATCACCCTGAACAAAGGTTACATTATTTTTATCCCCAGTAGTAAGGAGGTTAACTTTAGCAGCTTCAATCATTCGGGTGGCACCATCTAACAAAACAATCTTATTCTCAGTACTAAAGCGCAAGGATAGTGACCCATCACCACAACCAATATCCAAAATTTTTTTTCCATGGATAGATGGGAAAAATTCATTTATGATAGCTCGTCTGATTCCAATATTTACTGTATTCAATAAGTAGTTCGGCTTTTCAAAAAAATCTTTAACCTTATCAAATTTCGTTTCCATGCTCTACCTTACTATCCAGTTGTTTTAAAATGACCAATATTATTCTGATGCATCTTGGTTTTTGTAATATCTAAACTGTTCGTCCGTGTATGAACAGCCTATTTGTATTTATGAATTTAATATTCTCATTAATGCGACTTCAAAAGTGTATGGGTTAGGGATCAAGATTGAAATCAACATTTTACTTCTTATTTGGTTGCCAATTTTTGGATTTCGATTTTAAGAATAAGTTCCAGTTCAGTTGCGTTAACACTAAAAGACTTCGATAATGAATCTTTGAAATGGGAACCTACTATTGCTTGATATGAAAACCCAAAAATACAAGACATTAAAAAATAATGAGGCGGAATTTGAAACCGTCCGGTTGCCCAGGGAAATATCTCGATAAGGGTTAACGATGCCGGAAACCTGAACATAATATTTGAAAACCCTGCACCGTGAATTCCCACCAATAAGGAAGTTTCTGAAAACAGTTTAATCTGTTCAGCTAGAGTTAAGTCGTCCGCATCAACGAATTCAATATCATACTTTCGCAATACAGGAATTACCTCATTCAAGTTTGAAATAAATCGTCCGCGTGAGGCACTTCTATTTAAGAAGACTTTTCTTTTTCTGGACATATCTCCTTTCCGTGATCGTACTAATTCTGATGTTTGGAAGTAGTATGATGGTTTGTGGGGCATGGGTTTTATAAAAAAAGCTTGCTCAGCGATTACGAGGAATTCATCCTGAACAATAATTTCACGACCATCAAATATAGATGTATTCTCTGCAAAGAATTTAAAATAGGGCTGAGAAGCGAGACTGTTTGAAACAAGAATAGGCGTTTGTTTATCAACTACATTATAGGCATTGAGCAAATACATTTTATGTAACACGTCTGCAAAGAAATGCCAATAGCCAAAATCAAAGATCTCCCGAAATGAAATAACCTTGTTTATACATTTCTTTTTTTTATTGAAAAGAGAAAGCACAGAAGGAACCGGGACAATCTTTTGATGGCTATAAGAAAAACAATCGTAAATAAGTTGGTAATTTGATGTCATTGGCCAACCATATTTGGGTTCAATAATACAGCCATCAATGCGGGCAAAAAACTCACTCTGCTCAAACGCTAAAAACGAATCAAATGCTTCGCGAACAATTGGGCTCAGATCTTGTAACCCTAATGAGGTTTGAGGAAGTAAATCAGCTGGTTTTGCTCTTTCCTGGTGGATGAAAATAATTTTATCGACCGGATAACTTTTAAAAATAAAAGTAGTGGCAACGCTCCTGTAAATTTTATTATAAAGAATTGCAATAGCTGCGACCCATCCCGGATGTAATATCTTATTCAGTAGCGATTTCATTCCCGTATATGGACTTAATATAATAAATAGTTGCTGATGCAAATTACTATTTTCTGTGCCGTATCACCTTTACCATAGGGGTTTTTAATTCGAGACATCTTAGCATAGATTCGCTTATCGTGTAGAAGCATCATCGATGTCTGAACAATTTTCTGTTTGGATGTTCCCACCAAAACGCTGCATCCCGCTTTAATACCCTCCGGCCTTTCTGTTGTATCACGCATCACAACTACAGGCTTATTCATACTAGGCGCTTCTTCCTGAACTCCACCTGAATCCGTCAAAATAAAACTGCATTCGCTCATGAGGAAAACCATGTGATCATACGCAACCGGCTCTATTAAGAAAACATTCGAAAGATTTGCCAGATGCCTCATTACGGGCTCTCTTACATTCGGATTGAGATGTAAGAGATAAATAAATGACACATCTGGGTTTTGAAAGGAGAGCTTGCGAATGGCTCCGCATATGGAAAGAAACCCTTCACCAAAACTTTCTCTGCGGTGGCCGGTGATCAGCACCATTTTTTTAAATGGCTTCAATAGATGCATATAGATGTCCATAAAATCCTTACGTTGCTTCTTGATTTTCTTCCGGGCGAAGAACAAAGCATCAATAACAGTGTTTCCAACCATAAACACTTTACCGGAAACATTTTCCTTTTTCAAGGCCCTGGCTGAATTGCGTGTAGGCGCAAAATGAAGTTGAGCCATGGTACTGATAATTTTTCTATTTACTTCTTCCGGAAACGGTGAGAAGATATTGTGCGATCTTAAACCTGCTTCAACGTGAGCAACGGGTATACGCTTATAGAATGCAGCCAGTGAAGAAGCCATTGCTGTAGTTGTATCACCTTGAACAACAATCAAGTCAGGTTTCTCTTGTTCAAAAAATGCGGAACATTTCAAGATAAGTTGTGCTGTAAGTTGTGGAAGGGTTTGATTCTTGGTCATGATCTTCATATCGAAATCCGGTTGAACTTCGAAGAAGTCAAAAATGGGTACGAGCATTTGCCGATGCTGCCCGGTTGAAATAAGAAGAGGCATCAGGTTCTTCTTTTTCCTCAACTCGTTAAAAACCGGTAGTAATTTAATACCCTCCGGCCTTGTACCAATGATGACAAGTATTTTTTTCATGGATCGCTCAGATACTAAAACGTTGAACAAAAGTCTGAAATAAAGTCAAGGCTTCATGCATTTCATTCTTGTTTCTGGCTACATCAAGGTATGTAGCTTTTCTCAGAAATGATATTTGATTCATCTTATCCCCAATCGTTTCTAAAATCTCTTGTGTCTGGAATGGAGCTGAGATTAAGGTTGATGAATTTTTTAACATCGCGGCAACTTGAGCAAGTTTAGGTTCTATTTCTATGCACACCGTTGGTATCCCAAGGCATGCGGAGACAATAGCACCGTGCGCGCGACTCGAAATAACAAGTTGACAAATTTCCAATTTATATAAGAAATCGGTTATGCTCATCTCATTTGGTTTCCAACAAAAGACTGGTGCAATTTCAGAGGCTAAGGAGATATATTCTGAATCAGCGCGTTCATCGAAGGAAAAGAATTTTATCTCGTAGCCCATTGACCGGAGACGTTTCGCTACACTAAGAAACTCCGAAACGTAGTTACTCGAAGGCCAGTCGCGCAGAATGAAACCAATTGATTTTGACTCGACTTGCCTCTTTATTTGGAATGGCCTCCAGTAATTATCCATAAAGGCAAGGTCTGTTGCTTTGTGAATTTGTGATTGAACACAATATTTACCAGCATTTAAGATGCTTTGGTTATCCCTCACGAGTAGGATATTAAAACCGTTGAGTGCAAGAATGTCAGAAAAAAATCTATTTGACGATGAGGTATAAGTTCCTACGCCAATCCCCAAGCCTGCACGGGCCTTCGTTCGCAGATATTTATTTCCTCTAAAGGATTTATAGATTTTGTATATCCTCGAATAGTTTAGATAACCTATTTTCCTTATACAATAATTAATCAACGAATGTTTTGCATTACTTTCTTTAAAATCAAAAAAGACACCACCACCTCCATGCACAATCCAATCTACCTCCAAATCAACTGATGAATTTAAAATGCTGATTCCGGGAATGAGTTTGTTAATATAACTATTGTCTTGGCTTTCGGTGCTGATGATTAATTCGCTTTCGGGGAAGATATTCTTGCAAATATTAAAAGTAGTGAGCATCAGGATATCATCTCCAAAATTTCCAAACCCATAATATCCTTTTAGAATAACTTTGCTCACAATTTTCTACGGTTTCAAGGTTGATTCAATTAGTTGATCCAAACGGATAGCATTATAAGATGCCGCGTACTCATTATCTTGGCTTGATTGTCCATTAAAAAAATCAGCTTCTCGTTCTTGAAATCTTTGCACGGCCTTCGACAGAAAATCAGAAAATTCATTGGCGTTACTGGCATAAAAACATTTCCCAAATTTACCTTCTATCACATCGTAAGAAGTGCTTTTGTATTTTGTGAAAGCCAGAATAAATCGTTGCGCAATAATATAGTCCAACAGCTTGGACGGAAAGTACATTTCATAACGACTGTCTTCATCTAATGAGTCAATGAGTAAAAGCATGTGGGCGTTTCGCTGAAGTGTCGTAGCCTCAACATAAGGCAATGCTCCGAGATATTGGAGGCAATGAAGGGGAGAGGATTTTATCCTCGTAATATTTTCAGTATCAAAAAAGCCGGCAAGCTTCACTTCGATGCAGTTCTCGAGGGCCGGGTATTGCTGAATAGCTATTTCTAAAAAATTTAAAAAATAATATACGGAACGTGTTCCATAAAGACGACCTGTAAAAACAATTTGCATCTTGCCATCGAATGAGATTGGTTTAATATTGAGATCATCCTCGTCAAAAACATTTGGTAAAAATTGAAATTTGTTAGAACACAGCGGATATTTTTTCTTGTAGAAATCAATAACCTTTAATGAGGTGAGCGTGATGATCTGAGCCCGAGTGATACAAGCAATCTCCATCGCAAGATGCTTCTTCAACATTTTATCCGATAACGTCACAAACGGACTGTCTACCCAAAGATCACTAAGGTGCATCAGCCATGGAGTTTGCCAATAAGCAGAGAGCTTCATCGCCATTATAGCCGAACTAAAAGGTAATGATCGGGATAAGATTATATCTGGCTTGGTCTTTATTTTGCGAATGGCGCGCTTTATCTGCCAAAAAAAGAAAATCCCCTCGTCCGGAGTTAATATTGCTGGTGCAATTTTTTTTAGCAACCAAATTATTCTTGGATGTAAACTCCATAGTTCAATGCGTTGATGAGCACCCTCCAAATATTTGGCAATGCCATCATCTTGAGGTTCCCATCCGCCCACCACTTGAGTGGTCAATAATGTTACCTTATGTTGACGAGATAAGTATTTAATATAACGACCCGTTTGAACACTCTCGGGAGAATTCTTTGGAGGAGCTGAAATACTAACGAGTAGAATGTTCATTTTTTTGAGCAGCGATATCAGACTATTTTTTTCGATAGACAATAGCCTTATGAGTCTCCTGAATTTTAATATTAGATGTATTGAATTTATGAACAAACCCACTATTCTTAACGGATGGTGTTGCAATAGTTTCAAACTGATGATATACGGAAGAATCTTCGAAGCGAAAGTTACTGTTAAAAATAACAAGCAGCCCTCCGTTTTTTAGATTGTTTGTTAAAAGAGTTACCGTTTCATCGAATTTGGAAAAGGGATAAATGTCGCCACAGTTATTAATAGATTCAGTATCGTTCCACCGACAGAGTACAGAGAGACAAAAAATAATATGGTAAGGGCCTTGATCGATTATGTTATTTTTGTCGCTAAACATAAAAACAATTCCACTGTCTGTATTGGCTCGTTTGGCTTTTAGCAGGTTTGTCTTATTAATATCCATTCCGATAATTTTTGCTCCGCTAAAATAGTGGCGAAGCGAAAAGCATTCTTCTCCGGTTGAACAACCAAAGGAAAGAAGGATTTCATTTTGTGCGGGTGGGCGTTCGTGAAGAATTTTTTTTACCTCTGAAAATAGTTCAGGGTATCGATTTTCGGAAGTGGTGGATGTTAGTTGATGCTGATGTTCATAGAATCCTCTAAAGAACTTTAATATTTTATTCCATCGCAACATCAAATTGTTGCTTGCATAATTCGTTACGCTCCCCAGTTTCATCTATACACGAAAATAGTAAATGCGAAAATCACAATGCAAAGTACGGCATCCCTCAGTATTATTCTATAGTCCAATGACACCATTCGGAAGACAATAATTAAAGAAATGCAGGAACAAAGCCAGGAAACAAAACTATAGCTTATAACGGATAAAATTATATCATTAAAAAATATGCCGGGTATTAAGGCCAGTGCCTTGAGGGTCACGAAGAGGATGTTCAGGTAGAAATCCAAGCGTTGCCAGTTCATAATTCTGAAAATAGTTGAAAGTGGGCCGTTTACAATAAACATGGCACTAAGTGAAATAAAGGCTGCCAGCACTCCGGCTATTTCCCACTCCTGACCAAAAATGAAAGAAAAAAGCCATTTGCTTATAAAAGCCAGAATGACCAAAGGAGGAACAGAAATCAACATCATTCGCTTATAAAGTTTCAAAACAACTTCGCCCAATAAGTGAGGTGAGTTCTGACGTGTTTCGGCTGCCTTTTGAAGAAAGACAACATTCGAAGAGTTTATCAAGATAGAAAGTGGCGCACTGATGACCCCATTGGCTAATGCAAAATAGCCCACGGAAGTAGCATTAAAAAAAACAGAGAAAAAATATATGGGAAGTTGTAAACTCAATCCGCTGATGAATAAGCCAGGTGTTACATAAAGTGGATAGCCTCTAAACTTCTTCCATGTTTCCAACAGTTTATCTTTGGAGCTTTTGCTCCAGATCTGCGAAAAGCCTTCTGATATTTTTCGACTGGTGAGGCCGATACTACTCACAGGATAGTAAAAAAGATTGCCAAGAATCATACCCCATACCAAAGGGCCACCCAAAATGGCAACCAACAACGTAAAGACTTTACTAACAGTAACCGCCACTAATTTAGAGATGGCTGCTCGTTGAAACTCTTTCTCCTTTGTATTCCATCCGATTAAATGATAATCGAACCCCATGAAGAAAATGTAAACTGGAATCAAAAAAAGATAGTCTTTTAACTCCACCACTTTGAAATACTCAATAGCCCAATGACCAAATAAAATCATCACGATGGCAGCCAGTGCTGTAAATCCCATCAAAAAAGTTAAGGTAATTTTTAATAGCCTGTAAAATTCATCTTCGGGATTGGCCACTACATAGCCAGCAGGAAACTGAAGGGTAGATATTGGTGAAATGGTATTGACAACCGAAACAAACAACGCAAAAATTCCATAAACCTCAGGGCCATATAAGCGTGCGATGAACGGAGTGAACGCGAACCCAACAACCTGGGCAAGCGCATTTCCTGAAAAGGAAATTGCCAGGTTTTGTGCAAACGATCCTTTCGTTTGGATTCCCCCAAATATATAATTCAACAGTTTTTTTAATAAACTCAAGGATTGGGAACGTTAGGTAAAGTACATCTGAAATGGTTACTAAAAATCAAAAAGTTTCTCCGGGGGTAATATGACAAAATCCTTTATGCGAACAGGGCTAGCTAAGTCGTGCATTTGAAACAAAGGTACATTTCCATAGAATGAGGACCACCGCGTATACGTGCTTGGGGGTCCCATAAGAAAATTACAACCTGCAAAAATATACATATCCTCAACCGGATGACCCGGCCCCATAAAACAATGTAATCCTTTAAATTGATTAGAATCCAATTTCTCATTTGAGCAAACAATAAAGGCGAATTTCTTCCTTGGCTCGCTTGATTGGAATTCAAGCATTTTTTTATAATATTCTTGCTGGCTATAAAAATATTTTCCGCCAGCATATTGTTGATAGTCGCCTCTTCGAATATGAACCCCCACAACCACATCAACATCATTACTAACCTTTTCTAAAAATTCAGTTACATTCTTTAGTATTAAAGGTGTTGGACGAAAAAAATCACGAATGATATTTTGATGCTTTATGAAATTTGTGTAGTCACGAAAAAAACGACCAAACAAGAATGTCCATTTCTTAGTGCGCACAGTCTTTTGAAATGGGGATGCGCTAAGTTCATAAAATCGTCCATCATAGAATTGATATTCGGGCAGATCAGCCACCACTACTTCATGCCAAAAGCCTTTTGTAAGTGAACTTATCCTTAATAATTTTAGAATGCCTCTATTCAATTGAAACAGGCCTGACCTCAACCGATTGGAAGTTAGTGAGCTCTTTAAAGAAGGGTAACGACAAAATATATCGTGACTAGTTGTCTCAAAATATTGTGCATACTCCTCAAATGAAAGGTTAATAACCGTATACCCGTTTTCAGTAGCACTGGCAATGAGATGAGCAAAAGCAAAAAGCCTGTTGCCCAATTGGCCGCACTTATGCGAAAATAGAACGAACGATTTCAATGCCTATTAAGAAGTTGATTTGACATACAAAATATCAAAATACTTTGTTCCCTGATAGTTGTAATTTGATATCATGGTATGAACGATAAACCCATTTTCTCGTAAAAATTCATCCAGCTCAAAATACAAACATCCACCTTGATACATTTCGGTTATTGAAACTTCAGTGAGCACTAGTTTTGCTTTCTTCAGTGTTTCTTTTCCTGTTTTTAAAATGTTTAACTCCGCTCCCTGAACATCCAATTTGATTAGTAAAACATCTTCATGTTTATGAAAGAACGAGTCAAGTGTTTCTACTTTTACTTTAATCACCTTGTCAATGGATACTTCATCATTTTCATTAACTGAAAAAAGAGAAGACGATACCAGGTTTTTTGCAACGTGAAAATCCACTTCACCAGCGGCATCTGAGAAGCCAAGATTGTACAATTGGATTTTTGGATAACCTTTGATCTTCTCCAGTCCAATCAGATATGGAATCGGATTGGGTTCAAACCCAAGAATGGGATTATCCACCAAACGTTTGGTAAAAAAAATGGCGGAGTCACCATCGTAAGCTCCAATGTCAATCACAATACCCCTGTCGTTCGGAAAATATCGCCTTATCGCATCAAGTGTTACAATATAGTGTTCATCATACGTTAGAATTTTGCCTTTCACATAAAGCGCTAAGCGGCTGCTCATCCGAAGAGGCAATAGGTAAATAGAAATAAAAAAATCAATAATTATTCGCATGAATGAAATCGTATATAAACATCGCCAAATAAAATTTCTTTTGATAGCGCGTTGATTCTACTCATCAACTCTTCTCTGGACAACCAGTCGCTAGATTCTAAATTCATTTGCTCACCGATGGTATAGTTGCACTCAAAGCGACCCAGTTTGGAAAGAAGATCAAGGCAGTTTGCAACACTCTTCAATCGCTCAGGTATAGTGTACTCAAAACTAATCATTGGAATTGGGCTCGATAACCCTTTCAAAACTTCCTCTTCGAATCCTTCAACATCTATTTTGCAAAATTTAGGTAATCCGTTTTGTTTGATGACTTCATCCAAAGTGCTAATTTTAATCTCCTCTTTTCTATTCCATTGAATGCCTTTAAATCTTGCTTTTGAAACCGATTCAATCCAGTCTTTAGAAAGCGAAGAAATCTCCGATGTCTCGCTAATAAAAATAACGCCATCTTCTGCACGCTCACCCAATGCCTGCTGAAGGAGTTTGATTCTATTGCCAAACCGAAGTTTTAAAAGCTGGGCACATTCTCGTTGAGGTTCTATGGCCACAACCCTTGCACCCAATTTTAGAAAAATCTCAGTTCGGTTTCCAATATTGGCACCAATATCAAAGCAAAGGTCACCATCATGTATAAACCGTTGATAAAACTTGAGCCTTTCAGGTATCAGTCTTTCTTCCTCCAGCCGGCTTAATGCAGGAAAATACCTCTTTTTAAAGTACTTTAAATAGGGCCAGATTCCTATGCTTCTTAGTATTGCTCTAATCACCTCGAAACTCAGATTTTATAATATAACTTCTCACCATGAAAGTCAGTCAACAATCTTAAGAAATACTTTGTGGCAACGTTATCCAATATGAACCTTTTCATCCTAATTTCACACTTTTACGCAAGTTAAACCGAAATGCAATACAAGCGCTAAAATTTAGTCTAAATGAAAATATTGTTTCTCGTTCCATATCCATTGGGCGAATCTCCTTCGCAACGTTTTCGATTCGAACAGTATTTTGAAATTCTGCGCCTTAAAGGTCATGTTTGGAAGGTTCAAAGTTTCTTATCTCCTGCCGGATGGAGACGCTTGTATGATTCAACTAAAACATTCAGAAAGGCTCTGGATGTAATAGAAGGTATTCTTAAAAGGATAGCCTCGTTATTTTCCGCACTTGATTATGACATTATTTTCATTCATCGAGAAGTCTCGCCAATAGGCCCACCTTTGTTCGAGTGGATACTTGCAAAGGTATTGAGTAAAAAAATTATATATGACTTTGATGATGCTATCTGGTTGACCGATCGACCACATGAATCATTTTTTTTAAAAATAATAAAATGGAGAAGCAAAGTGCAATCCATTTGCCAATGGTCGTATAAAGTTAGCTGCGGTAATGAGTACCTTTGTGATTATGCAAGGCGGTTTAACAAAACGGTAATGCTAAATCCCTCTACTCTTGATACCGAAAAGAGTCATAACCCATCGCTTTATCAACTTCCAAAAGTTAATGCATCTGCTGATTTCATAACTATTGCATGGACAGGGTCTCACTCAACATTAAAATATCTGGAAGAACTTGAACACGTATTACAGCAAATTGAAAAAAAGCATTCCAATGTAGAATTCTTAGTAATAGCTGATAGGCCTCCTAAATTATCATTGAAAAGGTTAGTTTTCATTCTATGGACAAAAGAGAATGAGGTGAAAGCCCTATCAATAGCGGATATTGGCCTGATGCCCCTACCTGACAATGAATGGACAAGGGGAAAGTGCGGATTCAAAGCACTTCAATACATGTCATTGGAAATATCCACTTTGGCTTCTCCTGTTGGAGTGAATGCTAATATTATTATGGATAAAGAGAATGGCTTTCTATGCAAAAATGAATTAGAATGGCTGGATAAATTAGAACATTTAATATTAGAGCCTTCATTACGTAGGATAGTAGGAAAAAATGGGCGAAAAACGGTTGAGGATTTTTATTCAATCCGATCTAATTCAGTCAATTTCCTATCACTCTTCAATTGATTAGCAATCAGTATTAGTCCTATAAAATAGAAAGGTAACAACGGAATTTTATACCTTGTTAAGGTTCCAAAATTATAGGTGGAAACACCCACCGCAAAAGCAAATACAAGACTAAATACAAAACAAAATAGAATGGTAGGTTTGCGAAAACACCTTAAAAAACCGAATGGGTTTTTTAGAATCAAGTAGAGTGTACTTAGCAAAAATACGATTGCCTCCAGAGCAGAGAGCAACATAAGAGGATTTTTTACTTCCCATAAATAAGGCCTGAATAGAGAAACATTAACAGCTGCGGGTGCCATACTTAAAAGTCCAAAAAAAGAATTATCTAACTCCCCCAATGAGTATCCACTGCCCGCATCTCTACCAGTATAAAAGCCTATGTCATAGGCAGTAACTCGAGCCGTCTCGGCAATTTTATCAATGGCATATTTTCTATCCCCCTCCCCCACCTTGACTACGGAATAGTAAGCGGAGAAAACTATTAGAACAACTGAGAATGGGACAAATAAAAATCGTAGCACGATTGATTTAATTCTATAAACGCGAGAAGCTATAACCCAAATGATAGCAGCCGGTAAATAAGCCTGAAGAATAAACTTCTTGACACTAAAAATCACAAAAAAAGAAATTAATAAAAGCAAAACTGAAGTAAAACTTGCCCTTCGTTTGATGAATATTTTGTAAATCTGATAAGTAGCTATTCCTAAGCAGGCAAGCATAATAGTGTCTTTCAACAACCCGGACCCCCAAAAGAAAACAGATGGAATGAAAAAAGAAGCAATGGCCAATTGAAAATGATGTTGCGGGTACTGATCATAGAAAGTTAAGAAAAACATCCATGACCCAATGAGACTTAAAACAGAAAATAAAATAGCTGTTGCCGAATACGATGAAAAAGTTAGCAAGTCCAAAATGGCAGCTAACCGGACGACAAAGAAGGATTGGTCGTCTTTGTAAAACAATATTCGGCTTGAATATTTATATACTTCTTCTCCGGAAAATAACAACCTGATTCCGCTTTCTACGGAGTCACCAAATGCCTCCCAAATAATTCGGCTTCCATGAGTATGGTAGTTATAAGTATCTCCCCCTTCGTAATAAAATTGATAGATAAGGCCCAACGAAATAGCGCCTAGTATCTTTACCGTCAATGCCGGGAAAAAGTAGCGCCTTGTAATCGTATCCGTTACTCTTGGCCTAATCAAATAAGCAACCCAATAAATTAAAATAATGATGAGCGGAGTAACAATTAAATCTCGGAGTTCCATTTTACTTTTGCTGTTGTGAAAGATAGAAGGACTTGATCAATCCCCTTTCTCCATTTTTTTAAGCCTTCGTTTTGCATCTTTATACGCTTCCTCTTTTCGCCCTGCATTTTTCTTTACAAGACTAAAATACTTTTTTGCTTCGGCTTTATCGCCTTGCTTCTCGTTGATTTCGCCCAAGGCAATGAGCGTATATAAGTAATAACCCGATTCTGTAGCGCCAATTTGCTCGGCATACTTCACAGCCAGCAAATAGTATTTTTTAGCATCGTCCGGCTTACGCTGAAAATCATAAAGTTGGCCTAAGAAGAAAGCAGCATAGCGACCACTCGTGGCTTCGTATCCGAACTTAGCACTATCAATCAAACTTAAAATTTCCTTCGACTGCTTTTCAAGCTCCGGATACATACCACGGGCATAGAGAAGGCGAGCATAGTACCGATGGAAATAAGGATTGTTAGGATAAGTTTGGTATAAATACTCTGCTATTTGAAAGGCCTTGGGTTGGTCATTTTCGTAACTGTTCATGATGCGCATATACCAGACCATCGCCTCGGTACGCGTATAAAATGCGTTGTAGGAGACTTCTTTTAGCTGTTTCAAGCCTAGTTGTTTATCACCTTTTCGGAAAAACCAAAGAAGCGGTTTCAAACTCTTATAGTTTTCGGGCACCCAAACAGAAAAATAATTGTAGAGCGCATCCCCAAAAAGCAACTCAGGACTAATATTATTTTTCTCCCGACACACCTCTAAATAATTTAAAGCAATTTTGCCTTGTACAGCAGCCTTGCGCCAATTTTTGCGCTCTTCATCTGCATACAACCTGCCTTTAAATCCATGGGCAGCAGCCAGAAAAAACGCTGCTTCAATCTTATATTCTGGATGTTTTTTGTAAAGATTCTCAGCAACAAAAATAGAGCTATCCATATATGCCAAAAATCGATCGTCATACTTAGTCTCTTTCGTATTAGGCATAATTTTCCACCACTCGCTAAGGCCCAACATAAAATAGGGGAGCGGGTGCCAGGCATACTTCTGCTTAAACCATCGCATTTGCTGCTCTGCCTTAGCAAACTTAAAGTCGTAGAGATCGTTCAACGCTTGGGCGGCCTCCAATTGAATAGAGATATCTGAAATAAGAATAATGGTCGTATCCTTTTTTGCCTGGCTACTGGCAGAAATTGCCAGGAACAAAAAAGCAAGTAAGTACAGCCTTTCGGAATTAAAGAGTTTCATTCGAGGGGTCAAAAATGCAATTACTAGATCAACTAAACAATTACTTTTGTCTTTCTATGCAAAACGAATTAGAGCAGTCTTCGGTTTTTGATACCGACAAAAAACTGACATTTATAGTACTATGCCTGATTTCGGTCGTGTTGCTTTACATCAAGAAAGCCTTCATTGAATACGAAACTGCTGCCTTCGAGTTTTTGCAAGATAGGCCTGAAGGCACCGTCCTGCAGCTCATTAGTGCCTTGCAATTTGCCTCTATTCCGTTTATATATCTGTGGAAATTTACAGTAATCGGCTTTGTATTATGGGTGGGTTGCTTTTTGTTCGGCTACCGAATCACGTTTAAACAATGTTGGAGCGTGGTGATGATTGCAGAATTCGTTTTCATTCTTCCTGAACTCTTAAAAATCGGTTGGTTTATGTTTGTTCGTACCGATCCGAACTTGCCTGAGATCAGGGCTTTCTATCCGCTGTCGCTGATGAATTTTTTTGACTATCAGTCCGTTGCTAAACAATATGCTTATCCACTTCGCGCTATTAGTGTTTTTGAAATACTCTATATTTTGGTTTTAGGGCAAGGAGTCAACCATTTTTCTTTTCGGGCACATAAAAGAAATTCTGCCACCTGGTGGATTGTTTCTTGCTCTTACATTTTGGTTTTTCTCCTTTGGCTGATTTTTTATGTGATCGTTTATAAGTAACTGGAGTTACGCAAAAGTAGTAAATTAGCGTAGGATCACATTTTTTAAACTTAAGGTTATGAGGGATGAATTTCTCGACCTATATAGTGATTA
>JAYVPS010000220.1:0-4423 GCA_043757225.1 Cytophagales bacterium
CGAAAAACAGAATGTTGAACTAAAGAAATTAAATAAGGAAATGGATCTTTTTGTATACAGTGCCTCACATGATTTACGTGCACCTTTATTGTCTGTGAAGGGATTGGTAAGTATAATAGAAAATACCTCCGATGAAGGAGAAAGGGATATCTGTATTGCTCACATTAAAAAGAGCATTACACGATTAGATGAATTTGTTTCAGAGATTATTGACCTAAGCAAGAACTCGAGAGTTGAAGTTCAATTTAAAGCTATTAATTTCAATGAAATAATAGGGGATATTATTACTGATTTAAAGTATATGGTAAATCAGGACGAAATGGAGATCACGTATTTATGCGGTGATTTTAATCCGTATTTTTCGGATGAGTACAGGATAAAAGTGATTTTAAACAATATCATATCAAATGCCATAAAGTATAAGGCAAGCAATGGCCACCGACATAAGGTAAATATACTAGTGCAAGCCCAAGAAAATGAATTACTAATCAGTATTAAGGACAATGGCATTGGCATTGGCCAAGAACATTTAGATAAAGTGTTTAATATGTTTTACCGAGCAACCGTGGAAAAGGTTGGCTCTGGACTTGGTCTCTATATTGCCAAAGAAATGGTTGAGAAACTAAATGGTGAAATAAAAATTGAATCTACACTTCAGAAAGGCACACGTATAGAAATACGATTTCCAATCCAACTTAATCAAGTTGTTGAAATCTGAAATTTTGCAGTATATATTTTGCATGCGTAGTGTTGATATCCAACCCGATCCTCCAAGTTTCTTTTGTCTCGAGTGGCCAAGGTTTTCGCAAAACTTTTGTAGGCCGATCAGTTCTTTTCTTAAATTCTAGACCTTCAATTCGATCCAACATTATATAGTCGATAAGTCGATAATCAATTGTGCCGAAGGCTGTTGGCCTGCCACTTTAAATTCTTGTTTCTAAGTATTTTGATTTAAACTTCTTTGTTGACAAAAAACCTTGGCTTAGCATCAACTCAACCCTCATTTCCTTTAAGTTCTCTGTTTTCTCTGTACGATGACTTATTTTCAATTCACGCTGCTTCAACACCAAAAATAAGCTATCTTTGCGGCCTTAAATTGATTTTAGAAGCGGAATAACCCATTTATGGAAGTAGAAAAGATTAGAAACATCGCGATTATCGCACACGTTGACCACGGAAAAACAACCTTAGTAGACAAATTATTGCATGCCGGCCACCTTTTTAAGGATCACGAGAACCCTGGTGAGTTGATCATGGATAGCAATGACCTGGAGCGTGAGCGAGGCATTACCATTCTTGCCAAAAACGTGTCTGTGCGTTATAAAGATTACAAAATTAATGTTATTGATACACCTGGCCACAGTGACTTTGGGGGTGAGGTAGAACGTGTGTTGAACATGGCCGATGGTTGCTTGTTATTGGTGGATGCGTTTGAAGGCCCCATGCCGCAAACGCGCTTTGTATTACAGAAAGCATTGCAATTGGGTTTAAAGCCTATTGTAGTTATCAATAAAGTGGATAAGAAGAATTGTACGCCTGATGAAGTGCATGAGCAAGTGTTTGAGTTGATGTATTCATTAGATGCCACCGAAGAGCAGCTTAATTTTCCAACCTTCTATGGCTCTGCCAAGCAAGGTTGGATGAGCAAAGATTGGAAAGTGCCAACTACTGATATTACTGCATTGATTGAAGGTGTTATTGAACACATTCCTCAGCCAAAAATTGATGTAGGGTTAACTCAGATGATGATAACATCATTGGAGTATTCAGCATACATAGGTCGTGTGGCTGTTGGCAGGGTGCAACGAGGCACAGTAAAACCAGGACAGCAAATTGTGTTGGTTAAGCGTGATGGAACGATTAGCAAAACTCGTATTAAAGAGGTTTATATTTTTGAGGGGTTTGATAAGAAGAAGGTAGAAGAGGTAAAAGCAGGAGAGATCTGCGCATTAGTCGGCCTGGAAGGTTTTGAAATTGGTGACACTGTTGCCGATCCTGAAAAGCCAGATGCCTTAAAATCAATTTCAATTGATGAGCCTACCATGAGTATGCTCTTCACGATCAACAACTCGCCCTTCTATGCGAAGGAAGGAAAGTTTGTAACGTCTCGCCACATCCGCGAGCGCCTTGAAAAAGAGTTGGAGAAAAACCTTGCCTTACGAATGGGTGACACCGGGTCTGCTGATAGTTTTATGATTTTTGGCCGTGGTGTATTGCACTTGTCGGTATTGATTGAGACGATGCGCAGGGAAGGATACGAACTTCAAATCGGACAGCCGCAGGTTATCTTCAAAGAGATTGATGGTGTGAAGTGCGAGCCTATGGAGGAGTTGACTATCGACTTACCGGAAGTGGTTGCGGGGAAGGCGATCGAAACCGTATCGATGCGCAAAGGTGAAATGTTGAACATGGAGCCAAAGGCTGATCGGATGATTTTGAAGTTTATGATTCCATCACGTGGAATTATGGGCCTTAGAAATTATTTGCTCAACGTAACGGCCGGTGAAGCTGTGGTAACTCACCGCTTTAAAGAATATCAACCTTACAAAGGAGAGATACTAGGTCGCATTAACGGTTCGTTGATTGTGATGGAACAAGGGGAAGCAATTCCTTACAGCTTACACAACCTACAAGATAGGGGTAAGTTCTTCATCAACCCGGGTGAATCAGTTTATGAAGGTCAGGTAATTGGTGAGCACAGCCGCAATGGCGATTTGGTGATCAACATAACCAAGACTAAGAAACTTACCAACATGCGCGCTTCGGGCTCGGATGAGAAAATGAAAATTGCACCTCCGTTGAAACATACGCTGGAAGAAGCGTTGGAATACATTCAAGCCGATGAGTATGTGGAAGTAACTCCTAAATCAATACGCCTGCGGAAAATTTTCTTGAACGAAGGCGAACGCAAACGCAGCCGGCCTAATTGATGGTTTAATCGGTTTTAACTTGTTGTCAAGAATATTTCAACATAAAAAGATCATAGGCCTATCCATGGCTATGATCTTTTTTGCTTTTATGCCTATCGAGGTTTCCAGTCAAAACAACAAAGGGCCTTTGTGGGAAGCTGAGGCCGATACGTTGGTGGATCATCAGGATTTTATAGGGGCAGTGAAGTTGTACAGCAAGATAATTTCCGAATCAAAATTGAAATCGAAGGATGATTACCGCCCCCTGTACAAGCGAGCAGTTGCCTATTATAGTTCAGCCGATTTCGAAAATGCATTGAAGGATATCAATCGGTTTATTCCAGAGTTTGAACAAAACCATCAGGCTCATATTTTAAGAGCATTGATTTACAGACAAATGGGTGATAATGAGAAGCAATTAGTAGATGTAGAAAGGGCATTGGAGCTGCGAGGCGGAAATGTGGAGGTAATAAAATGGAGAGGTAGTTTGTTGATGGAGAAGCGAGAATACCAACGGGCTAAAAGTGATTTTTTGTTAGTAAAGTCTATACGAGACGAAGCGGAAGTCGAAACCAATTTGGGTTTTGTTTATTATTCTTTGGGGAGTTTGGATAGTGCGTTGGTGTGTTTCAATAAATCCATTGCGTTGGATGTAACGTACGAGCCTACCTATTTATACGCAGGGTCTTTTTGTTTACAAGAGGAGCAATATCAAAAAGCACTTACTTACCTCAACTTGGCTCTTCGCCTTGATCCTGATAATATCAATGCCATTTTTTATAAAGGCATTGCCTTGGTTGAATTAAAAAGAGAAACCGAAGGGTGCAGCTGCCTCTATAAAGCCTTTGCTGCAGGTCAGGATGATGCTGCCGATTATTTGAAGCAGCATTGTTATGATATCTCTAAATAATTTGGCATATTTATAAACAAAATTTTCTTTTAAATTTCGACTACTAAAAGACTTCATCGCAACTTCTCTCAAACTTAATAAATCGATAACCCCATAAATTTCAATTGGCTCGCATTGGCCGTTACCTTGGATCAAAACGATAAACCCTATGAGTTACTACAAAGTTGTTAATGGAAAGAAGTTGGATGGCCGCATTTTAGATATGGCAGATATTGCTGTTTCAGGTGAAGGCGATGGCCGCATTTCTAAAAAAGATGCGGAAGGACTGATTGTGGCAGTAAAAGATGGGGGGTATATACACTGAAGTTGAAAAAGATACCATGGAGTTCATTCGCGACAACTTCCAATGGACTGAAGCTGCCGATGAGTGGTTCCGAAGCCAGATTGCCACATGGGCTGTCACTAAATAGCCTAAAAGTTAGCGAGAACCTTGTTCTCTGCCGTTTAGCCCTTATTTTTGCAAATGGCAGAGCAAATTCTAATCCTCGATTTTGGATCACAGTACACACAGCTAATCGCCCGCAGAGTGCGGGAGCTGAATGTTTATTGTGAAATTCATCCCTATAATCATATTCCTACGATCTCCCCGGACATTAAGGGGATA
>JAYVPS010000221.1:0-4410 GCA_043757225.1 Cytophagales bacterium
CTTATTTTGACAACACATTGCCACCACCGGTAAGTGGAGCGTTTGTAACCGTTACAGATAATCAGAATAGAGTTTTTGTGTTTAATGAAGATAGTGCCAAGCCAGGAAATTATGTTTGGAAACCAGTGGGCAATGAGGTCTTTGGTGTGATCGGAAATTCCTATAAACTTTCGGTACAGGCAGAGGGAGAAAAATACGAGGCCACTTCGCATATGGGGCCGGTTTCTAAAGTAGACACCATTAAGTTTAAGAAAAACGAATCTAAGCAACAGAATCCTGATTTCTACAGAGCTGAATTTCTTGCTAAGGATGTGATAGGGAGGGGGGATACGTATTGGATTAGAACCTATAAAAATGGTGTTTACTTAAATAAGCCGAGTGAAATTAATATTGCTTATGATGCTGGGTTTAATGCGGGAGGAAGTTTTTTTAGCCGAGTGGAAAAAACAACGGATGGAAGAGACACTACTATTTTTGTAGATTTTATTCCACCCATCCGTGGGCGAATTAATCCTAATGACAAAGATGCAAATGATAAATCTGTGTCTCCTTACGTGCCGGGCGATTCGATTTATGTTGAGATCAATTCTATTACCGTGGCGGCATTTGACTATCTCAATGAAGTAAGTATTCAAACCAATCGCCCGGGCGGATTTTCTGAATTGTTTGCGAGACCCATTGCGAACGTGTCTACTAATATTGTAAACATAAATGCGAGTGGCAAAAAGGCACTTGGCTTCTTTAACGTTGCGGCCGTATCGGGCTTGGGACAGAAGTTTAATAAGTAACGGTGCAGCAGGGATAGAAGTGGAAAGCCCGCAACGAAGCGAGGGTAAGTGCGATGGGGTGAGGACTTGAAACGGATAGCCCTGAGGCTGCCCAAAATCTTTGTATGAACTATTTTTCGCGTACTTTTGTATGATTGATAGATTTTTTGGAATAGATCATAAAATCTAAAATTGCAATTCACAAATCAAGATTAAAATTGGGGCTGACCGGTTTTGACAGGACGCTTGGGGGTGTGAGGAAGCATGCAGGCTCATGGGGTGAGAGCCTTGAAAGATAGTCCTACAATTTACTTGGCGAAAATACTTACGCCATGGCTGCTTAATCTGACGTACTGTTAGATTAGCTTGTCCCGCTTAAGAAGTGGGAGGCCATCATCGCCCACACCTCTGTTCTGCGGGTGCGGATCAGCGGTGTCGAAAGCAAGGACTGGGCCGCACCGTTGTTGCGCGGGGCTGTCGAGAAAACAGTAACTAAGAAGTGTTTTAGGCTGTTGCCTGCCTTGGCACTTCCGACAATCAAAGGTAACTAAGCATGTAGAAGGTACACGTTCATCTTCTCTGGACCAGGGTTCGATTCCCTGCAGCTCCACAAATGATCCAGCCCCAATGGGGTTGGATTTTTTTTGCCATTTGATAACTTATTGCCCTTCATTTCGTGTAACCTTAAGTCTCCATTAATTCTTACTTTTGCTGACTTAAATTTAAGCCATGATCTACAACTCAATTATCGAAACCATTGGCAATACGCCCATTGTCCGTCTTAATAAAATCCCAAAAGGAGTGCAAGGGTCTGTACTTGCGAAAGTGGAGTACTTTAATCCCGGTAATTCTACTAAAGACCGAATGGCATTGAAGATGGTGGAGGACGCAGAGAAAGCAGGATTACTAAAACCGGGTGGAACTATTATTGAAGGAACTTCGGGTAACACGGGTATGGGCTTGGCGCTTACGGCCATTGCAAAAGGCTATAAGTGCATTTTTACCATGGCCGATAAGCAATCACAAGAAAAGATAAACATTCTTCGGGCGGTAGGTGCAGAGGTAATTGTTTGCCCTACAAACGTTGAACCTGAGGATCCCCGCAGTTATTATTCTATTGCACGTAAATTGAATAAAGAAATTCCCAATTCTATTTACCCCAATCAATACGATAATCCTTCTAATGCTGCTGCACATTATGAAACTACCGGCCCTGAGATCTGGAGACAGTCGGGTGGAAAGATTACACACTACGTGGCCACAGTCGGTACAGGAGGGTCAATGTGTGGAACAGCAAAGTATTTAAAAGAACAAAATCCTAATATTAAAGCCATCGGTATTGATACCTATGGCTCTGTTTTCAAAAAGTATAAAGAGACTGGCATTTTTGACAAGAATGAAGTTTATCCCTACCTGACGGAGGGATTTGGCGAAGATATTTTACCAAAGAATGTTGACTTTGGTGTAATCGATCAATTTATAAAAGTAACAGATAAGGATGGGGCGATTATGGCTCGCAGGCTCTCGCGAGAAGAAGGTATTTTTGGGGGTTGGAGTAGCGGATCTGCTTTACATGGAGCACTGGAGTATGCCCGAGAACATCTAACAAAAGGTGATATGATGGTGGTTTTATTACCAGACCATGGCACGCGCTACTTAGGCAAAGTTTATAATGATATGTGGATGAAAGACCATGGCTTTTTGGAAGAGCGCACCTACGGAACCGCCCGTGAAATTATTGCAAAGCGTAATGGAAAAGACAACCTCTTTACCGTAACAAAAAATTCTACCATAGGAGAGGCCATTAAGATAATGAATAAGGAAGGAGTAGATCAAATGCCTGTAATTGAAGGGAATGAATTTGTAGGTAGTGTAACAACCTCGAGCCTGATTGAAAAAATAATCTATGACCCTACTTTGAAAGATAAATCGATAGGGGAAATAATGGACAAACCAATGCAGGTAGTTGCCTTAGATAGCACGCTGGATGTGTTGTCTTCGCTGCTGAATAAAAATAATAGAGCGCTCTTAGTGCGTGATGATCAGGAACGTGCCCACATCATTACTCAACATGATATTTTGAAAGCAATAACCACTTAGTGCTTGATAAATTCTATTTCGATACGATCGTTGTATTGACCCAACGTGCCACTTTCAGGATATAAGGGTATTTTACCACCTTCGCCCTTCGTGCTGATTCGAGAGACTTCAATACCCTGGCTTACTAGATAGTCGCGAACAGTTTCTGCCCGGTGCGTTGATAGCTCTTTTGGAGACATTCCTTTAGTAGCTTTATCGGCACCTGAATTGGTGGCAAAGAAGGATGAGTTAGCTCCTCTTGTAAAGCATTCGCGATCTTGTGTCCCATTGACATGACCATGTATCTTGATCTTATATTTTGGATTCTCTTTTAACAAGTCAACCACTCCGTCTAATTCGTTTTGCGATGGAGGCAGAAGGATCGATGCGTTTTTGAAAAATCTGACGTTATTAAAGTCAATGTAGTCGCCCTTTTTAGCTTTCTTCAACGGCAATTCAATGATCAATTCGTCTTGTGATCCTTTATCGCCAGCCGGGTTTTGATAGTCAAATACAGTGCTTATTGGGCTATAGCCTGCTACTTGGGTAGCAATAGTATAGGCGCCTCTTTTATTTTTTGGAGCTTCAAGGTACACCACTTCTCCGGGCTTAAAGGCTTGATATTGCGTTGCACCCACCGCTTCCTGTATGTGTATTTCTCCAGATTTTACTTCGCTGTTATCAGCTAGGTTAATCAGTTTAAAATAAAATGGTTTGCCTGACGGTTTCTCAATCGGCTTCACTATTGGTTCTTCAACCGGTATTATTAAAGCTGCTGAGTCGATGCTTGGCTTTGCCACAGTCACAATTTCAGACACAATCGGCTTTATTTCAACAATTGGCTCTTCCTTTTTTTCGATGACCGGCTCCACTTGTGCTATCGTACCTTCACCCAGTTGGCCGGTAAGTACCCATGCATCTTTATATTCTGTCTCAGCTTGCAATTTTCTGACTAATGCGAAAGCCTCATTTTTGTCGGTTGTATTCAGTACAAATACATAGGTTAGCTTTTCATTTTGGCTAAGCGCATGCTGTGCAGCATATCCTTGTTTGATGGCCTTTTCTGTGAGACCAGCCGCATTACCCGGCTTATTAAATGTGCCTATTGTTACGTAGTAATTCTTTGCAACCTGGCTTTGGGCTGAAAAGGCTATGGCAAAGAAAAGAGCGCATACTGTAAGTAATCTTAAATTCATATGGGTGTGTTTGGCCAAGCAAGATAACGATTTGCTCTATATGTAAGCAAGTGTTAGACTCTTACGAGCAGGGCAGACGCATCTAAATTTTAAAAATGCATAATCAGTGTAAAAATGAAACCACATAGACACATAGTCCACATAGAGCAAAATCAAAATCTAATTTTTTTATGTGCCTATCTGGAAAAAAAATAAGATGCGTTTGCCCTGCCCTTACGCGGGTACTACAGTTTTGCAAGGGTGGCCACATGCGCAAGCGGGCAAGGGATTGCAGCGTAAAGCACGAAGTGTGTTGAGAGTGTGTGTGGACGGACTTGGAGCGCAAAGCCCGGTGGCCTTTCCCGATTTTTTTCGGGATTGGCCATGCC
>JAYVPS010000222.1:0-4354 GCA_043757225.1 Cytophagales bacterium
AATGATTAGGCGCGAGTTATAACATCAACAAAGATCAGAAGTACATATACGATGCTATCGATATTCCTAGGTCAGAGATAAAAAGAATGTATATTGTCCGAAACATCAATTTAAAACACTTATGAGAAACTATAAAAATCAAATCATCGGTGGAGCATTCCTGTTGATAGCCGCAATAGTCGGCATCAACGAATGCCAGGCGCAAGACAAAGCCGTGATCGAAAATGATACATTGAAATACAAAGGTCATCACTTCTATCTAGGTCAACAGATCACGCTCAACATAGGTAGCGGAGCCAACAAAGATTTTGTTTTCGTACTTTATGGGTCAGGGTTCACAGCGGCAGGGGCTGTACCATCAGGGTTTAATAACTGGGAGGCTAAGATTGAGAAAGTGAAAAAAGGAGCTGGCGGCAAAAACTATATCAAAGCAAAACTCATCGGGATGCCAAAGATTGCCGTGTCAACCATAGTCATAGATGTAGTCGGAGCGATAGACAGTAACGAGTTGAAATTTGAGTAAAATTCCAATACTATACCAAAAGCCTGACCATCACCAAAGAATTCATTTCCGTGCCGATTCCTAAAGAAATAAAAAATGTCATCTTCGATCTAGGCGGGGTATTACTCAACCTTGATGTAGCGAGGACCTACCAACAATTTTCCTCTATTAGTGGAAAGAGTGTGGCGCAACTGCGATCGGAAGCATCCAACCTTTCATTTTTTAATGATTACGAGGAAGGTCTAATCAGCGATGATGATTTTAGAAATGAGCTAAGGGTTTTTCTAAATAAAGAAGTATCGGATTCTGAAATTGATTTTGCTTGGAATGCTATGCTGCTGGATTTGCCAATAAGCAAGGTAAAGTTGCTTGAAAGATTACGAAGAGAATATTCAATTTTTTTATTGAGTAACACCAACAACATCCACCTTCAATGTTTTACCAGTATTGTTAATAAAGCATTTGGGATAAATTCATTGGATCATTATTTTGATCGAACTTACTATTCGCACCTTTTGAAAATGCGAAAGCCCAATGTTGAAATTTATAAACATGTTCTTGAAACAAATAATCTGGTGGCCCAAGAGACCCTATTTTTGGATGATAACGAATCAAATTTAACCGGAGCAGCTCAAGTAGGGATACAAACTTATCACGTAATGCACCCCGATCATGTCTTTACTTTTTTCAATGAACCAGCGCATTAAAGGTTATTTAATTCATTCAAGTCTGTTTTTAGTAACATTCATTACCACCACCTTAGCCGGTGCAGAGTGGACGCATGGGAAACAGATTATCTTTATTACCACCGATGGAATTTTATACAATGCCAATTATTCTTGGCAGGATTTCTTTAGCGGATTGCCGTACGCTAGATGTTTTTTAATGATTTTAACCGCCCACGAATTTGGCCATTATTTTACGGCTATGTATTACCGTGTTAAGGTTACGCTACCTTATTACATTCCACTGCCTCCAATCGGTTTTTTGTTTGGAACACTAGGAGCGTTGATCAGAATCAAAAGCCCCATCCGATCGACTAAAGAAAACTTTGATATCGGGATTGCCGGGCCGCTCGCAGGCTTTGTTGTAGCGTTTGGGTTTTTGCTTTATGGGTTTACACACCTGCCGCCACCAGAGTACATTTTTCAATTTCATCCCGATTATCAGCAGTTTGGGCTAGACTATGCAGCTCATGTGTATACCCCAGCCTTCATGCCCGAGGGAACCGTAGACGTTGTTATTGGGAAGAATCTGCTTTTTTTATTTTTTGAAAAGTTTATCGCTGATCCTTCACGCGTTCCCAATGTTCATGAGATTATTCATTATCCATTTTTATTTGCAGGGTTTTTGTCTTTAATTTTTACAAGCATCAATTTGCTTCCAGTTGGTCAATTAGATGGTGGCCATGTGTTGTACGGATTAGTCGGGTTTAAGTGGCATCGAATCATTGCCTCCGTCTTATTTATAGCTTTTATATTTTATGCTGGGCTTGGCTATATAAAGCCTACGGAATCAGCCAATGCACTTATGCTGTCTATACCATTGTTTATCGGATTCTTGTTCTTTGCCCTCAAAGGATTGGGGCTTAGCTTGCGCGATACATTGTTGGCAGCTCTTTCGATTTTCACAGTTCAATATCTTCTTGCCAGCATCTTCCCTACCTTGAAGGGTTATGAAGGTTGGTTGCTTTTCGTTTTTATTTTAGGAAGGTTTATTGGCGTCCAACATCCACCATCAGAAATAGAACATCCACTAAGTCACGGGAGAGTAATTTTGGGTTGGATTGCTTTGGTGATTTTTGTTTTGTGTTTTGCGCCTGAACCAATTGCATTAGTTCAATTCGAAAAACCGGTTGCGCCTTGATGTGCTATGGCTTTACGATAATCTTTTCTGCGTGCCAGGTTTGATTGAAATACCTTACGATATATAGGCCGCTTGCAGGGTTGGTTAAGGTCACGTTGGTATTCTCATAGTCCGCGTTGATTTCATGTGAAATCTCTCTTCCTGTAAGGTCGTAAACGTAAATCGAGGAGGCATTCTTCGGAAGAAAGAAAGTTCCTGTTGTTGGATTGGGGAAAGGTTTATTAACACTATTATCGACTACCGAAGTAATCGAGTTAAGAGGTGTACCAAATATTGGGCGGATCATCAAACTCCCTTTTATCAATAAGTTTTGATCCCATGTACCTGCGGTGTTGACAAATATTTTGCTTCCCGAATCTGTATTTTTATCTAAGCCAATTGGGATTACAGCAGAAGAAAGTGATTGCCAACCCACATAAAATTTTTCTTTTACTACTATGCCCCGATCTATGGTCACTCGCCAAAACTTATTTCGTTGATTTCGTTGAATAGTTATTTGCTTTTGAAATAGATAGTCTGACTGATTACCTGTAAGGCCGCCTAAAATATGTAGTTGAATAGTTTGACTTGTTTCATCTCCAAATCGAGGAAAGTATAAATCGATTGCCACAATAGTGTCTGGGCTAGTAGTTTTCATATTGAACTCGTAAGCGAGCTGAGTTCCTTGTCCACTGATTCTTGCCCCATACTCAGCGGAGCCATCATCGTAGGCATAGAGGCTATCCAATGTGTAGGTTGAATAAAGCGTGTCATTTTTCCTGAAATCGATTGGGCTGTATAGTGCAGGATTGTAATCACCATTATCGGTGATTAATAGATTGTCTTTGGTTGTGAGACTTGCTTTCATTTTAATCACTATTTTGTCGGCTATCGCAGACGCTGCAGGGAGGGAGGGGAGCGCTATTAGCGAAATTGTTTTTCGTTGAAGGCCCAATATGCTGCCGTCACCTACACCATTATCTAATGACTGGAAGGTAGAATCAATTCGAATATTTTTTTTGTAACTCAGTATTTTGACAGATGAGGAGTGGTTAATCGGTTGTTGATTTCCGATTCGGAGATTATATATATTGAATGATGGATTTGAAAGCGAGTCTGGGTGACGCAATAAATGTTTAATTGGAATGGAAGTATATTCTTTGAAAAGGCTGGTTAATGAAGTTGTAATCGCTCTGTCAGGATATGAATTGTCGAATGAGCTTCTCCCTTTATTCAGATACACATAATCGATATTCCAGGTGTCGTATGGCCCAGAGAGCCTTCCAAAATTCTGAAAGCGAAATTGAAAGTCTTTATGAAAGTAAGATGTATCTGCGACCGGCACAAGTTTTTGATAGAACTGATCCTTTATTAAGGAGATATTGTAATCTTGTTGCCACACAATTTTCCATTCTCCTTTTCTGTTTTTATAGGATAATGAAAGGATGTCTCCCTCATCTGGAGCTTCCCCGTTACCTTGGTACTGATAGAAAAAACTTAAAAACACGGTAGCCTGTTGTGCGGGCGTTATTAAGTCTAATCGGATGGGTAGAGAGGTTAATTTGTCGGCATAACCCTTAGCAAAAATATCGTTTACACTGTACGGCTTGCCCAGCGAATCATATCCATCAAAAGTAGCCACGTTGATTGATGGCGGGTTAATCCCCATACCACTATTCACCCATACCGATTTACTGTTTACCCACAGCTTCTGATCTGGAAAGTATTTAGAGTCGATGAACGAAAAGTCATCCCAAAAAGGAAGTGTAAGTGCGTCAGGTGCTTGTACCCGCGCGGATTTATTTTTATTAGTAGCAATCGGATCCCTAAAAATGGGTACCAATTCCAATTGTGCTAAGCAGCTAAAAGGAAAGGTGATAGAAAGAAGAAATATAAGGCGTTTAAGAAAGATCATTCTGTTTTTTAAAAGCTACTCATTCTCCTTTCCTTCATTCTTTTCCTCCGGTTCTTTGTAACCTTTAGGTGCTATCCACAAGCTAACGGGGT
>JAYVPS010000223.1:0-16369 GCA_043757225.1 Cytophagales bacterium
AAATTAATGGCATTGATTCAATATTTGATTTGATGTCTGCCAAGTTTGGAAAGTACGGTGAAATGAATATTGGCTGGACAGCTGATGACGTGAAAGGGTTTACGAAAATATTTGGGAATCAGGTTGCGATCTATCATCAAGTCAAAGGCGAAAGTTTAACATAAGATGATTTTACGTTAGACTTTAAGCTAACAATTATGAAAAAAATAAAAGCAGGAATCATCGGTGGCGCAGGATACACAGGCGGAGAAACCATGCGCCTGTTATTGAACCATCCCAATATTGAATTATCCTATGTGCAAAGCAGAAGTCAGGCAGGAAAGCCGTTGACATCTGTTCATATTGATTTAATTGGCGATACTAATTTAAAATTCTCCGCTGACTTTAATCATCCAGTAGACGTTCTTTTTCTTTGCATGAGTCATGGTGAAAGCAAGAAACTACTACAAGAAAATAGTTTTGATTCAACTACTCGAATAATTGATTTAGGTAACGATTTTCGGTTAGATAATAAAATAGGAAATCGTGAATTTGTTTACGGCCTTCCAGAATTTCAGCGAGAAAAAATCATGGCAGCAAAAAATATTGCCAACCCTGGCTGCTTTGCCACCGCAATACAACTCGGCTTGCTGCCTTTAGCAAAGGCGGGGCTGCTAAAGGAAGTTCACACTACAGGAATCACAGGATCAACAGGCGCTGGCCAAAAATTACAAGACGTTACTCACTTTACGTGGCGGTCAAATAATATATCCGCCTATAAAACATTGACCCATCAGCACTTGGCTGAAATCAACCAAACATTAAAAATCCTGCAAGCAGACTTTGATGAGAATATCAATTTTGTACCCTGGCGGGGAGATTTTACCAGAGGTATCTTTGTGACTTCAGTGGTAGAATGTAGACTCTCCCTTGAAGAGGTAAATGATCTTTACAAAAAATATTATTCAACTCACCCATTTACACACGTTGCTGATTCTATGGTTGACATCAAGCAAGCAGTGAACACCAACAAATGCCTCGTTTACTTAGAGAAAGTCGGAATTAAACTCGCTATCCACTCGGTAGAAGACAATTTAATAAAAGGGGCCAGTGGACAAGCCATACAAAATATGAATTTGATGTTTGAGTTGGAGGAGACAGTGGGGTTGAGATTGAAGGGAAGTGTTTATTAAGCGAAAAGCTTGAAAGTAGAAAGCTGAAAACAAAATGGGCAACTTAAACCTAAAATATTAGTACAATGAAAAATTTTAGAGACTTATTGGTTTGGTTAAAAGCTCACAAAAACGTAATGCAAGTTTATAAGCTGACAAAAGCATTCCCAAAAGAAGAACTATTTGGTATCACCAGTCAGATTAGACGAGCCGCCACTTCAGTTCCAACAAATATTGCAGAAGGCCGTGGCAAGTTTTCACAGCGTGATTTTGCAAATTATCTTCAAACTTCTTTGGGATCAACGCAGGAAGTTGAATGCCTATCTTTTCTATCTTATGAGCTTAGCTACATAGCGGAAGCCGAATATCAAAGCTTAAATAAGGATGTGAACGAAGTTAAAGCAATGCTCATCACTCTTAAAAAAAAAGTCCGAAATGATAAATCCCTTTAATTTTTCCCTGATACTTTGTGCTACACATTTTCAACTTTTCACTTTCAGCTTTCAACACTTCACTTTCAACCTAGATCATGAAACTATTTGACGTATATCCTCTCTTCCCAATTGAGCCAGTAAAAGCACAAGGCTCTTGGTTGTGGGACAAGGAAGGAAAAAAATATTTAGATTTGTATGGAGGTCATGCGGTGATATCGATTGGTCACAATCATCCGCACTTTGTCGAATTACTTAAAAAGCAACTTGCCGAAATAAGCTTTTACTCCAACAGCGTTAAAAATTCATTGCAAGAGGAGTTGGCGGATAAGCTAGGCAAACTCTCGGGTTACCCCAATCATCAATTATTCCTCTGCAACTCTGGTGCCGAAGCAAATGAAAATGCTTTGAAGCTTGCTTCGTTTGTCAACGGAAGAAAAAAAGTCATTGCCTTCAAAAAAGCATTTCACGGAAGAACATCAGGAGCTGTAGCCGCTACTGACAATCCCAAAATTGTAGCTCCTTTTAATTCAGGACACCAGATAATCTTTCTGCCACTTAATGACATACAAGCTTTCGATGAAGCAATCAGTCCAGAAATTACCGCAGTTATCATCGAAGGAATACAAGGCGTTGGGGGAATTCAGGTTCCTGAAAATTCGTTTCTACAGCATCTTTCAAGAAAAACCAAAGAGGTTGGCACACTTTTAATTTTAGATGAAGTTCAATCAGGCTATGGAAGAACAGGTAAATTCTTTTCACATCAATGGGCTGGAATTGAAGCCGACTTGATCACCATCGCAAAAGGAATGGGCAATGGTTTTCCGATAGGCGGAGTTCTGATTCATCCATCAATAAAACCTTGGAACGGCATGCTTGGTACTACCTTTGGGGGAAATTATTTGGCTTGCGCGGCAGGCATTTCTGTTTTGGAGGTAATTCAGAAAGAAAACTTAATTAGTAACACAGAAATGATTGGCCGCTACATCGCAGAAAAATTAAAATCATTTGACGTCATACTTGACATCCGCGGCAAAGGTTTGATGATTGGCTTCGACTTGCCTGATTCACACTCGAAGCTTCGCAATGATCTGCTATTCAAGCACCAAATTTTTACAGGCGAAGCAAAACCCAACACAGTTCGGTTGCTTCCTTCCCTTGCCCTTACGAAATCTGAAGTTGATATTTTTCTTAAAGCCATGACTATCGAACTTAACCCGTTACTGTGAAATGAATAAATTTCTTTCTGCAAATGACGTAACCGATTTACCGATGCTAATTGCAAAAGCGTTGGAATATAAATCCAATCCTTATCGAGATTCACAGCTCGGGTTGAGAAAAAGAATGGGCATGCTTTTTCTCAATCCGAGCATGCGTACCCGAATAAGTACGCAAATTGCTGCTCAAAATTTAGGGATGGAAGCTATCGTTTTCAATGTCGGGCAAGATGGCTGGGCATTGGAATTTGAAGATGAAGCGATCATGAGCGGAAACACCGTTGAGCACGTGAAAGAAGCCGCACCAATTTTAGGAAAATATTTTGACATTTTGGGAATACGAACATTTCCGTCACTTAAAAATAAAGAGGAAGATTACAGCGAATTGTATATCAACCAATTTATCAAGTATGCCAACGTACCCATAGTAAGTTTAGAAAGTGCAACCCTACATCCTCTCCAAAGTCTAACTGACTTGATTACTATCCAAGAAACATTTAAAGAAAAGAGAAAACCAAAAATCGTCCTTACGTGGGCACCGCACGTCAAGGCATTGCCGCAATGTGTGGCAAATAGTTTTTCGCAATGGATTACTAACTGGGGTGAAGCTGACTTTGTGATTACACACCCGGAAGATTATGAACTAGATCCTAAGTTTACGCAGGGTTCCACCATTACTCTCAATCAAGATGAAGCATTGAAAGGAGCTGATTTTGTCTATGTTAAAAACTGGAGCACCTACGATGACTACGGAAGAATTTATTGTAACGACCCCAATTGGATGTTGACCAACAAAAAATTAAAAGAAACTAATCACGCGAAAGTAATGCATTGCTTGCCTGTAAGACGCAATGTAGAACTGAGTGATGAAGTTCTGGATAGTGCTGCCAGCATGGTAACCCAACAAGCTTCCAATCGAGTGTGGGCTGCGCAGGCGGTGTTGAGTGAACTAATAAAGAAACTAAAGACCTAAGACTAATTATGAACAAACTATACATCATTAAAATCGGTGGCAATGTACTTGACGATGAATCCTCATTAAAAAGATTTTTGAAAGATTTTGCCTCCATTCAATCACCCAAAATATTAATTCATGGTGGTGGGAAAATTGCCACTAAATTAGGCGAACAACTGGGCATTCAATCGAATTATGTTAAGGGCCGTAGAGTTACAGACTCACCAACATTAGATTTGGTAACAATGGTCTATGGCGGATTAGTCAACAAGCAAATTGTGGCTCAATTACAAGCCTTGCACTGCAATGCTATGGGTGTAACCGGTGCCGATGGAAATCTTATCAAAGCAAGTAAGCGCCCAATTGGTGAAGTTGATTTTGGATTTGTTGGCGATATTACTGCAGAGAGTGTGAACTCTACCCTACTCTATTTTCTTCTGAAGCAGAATGTAATCCCGGTGTTTGCACCGCTCACACACGAAAACGGCATTATGCTAAACACGAATGCCGATACAATCGCTTCGGTGTTGGCCATTTCGTTGAGCAAACATTTCGATGTTCGTCTTCTCTTTTGCTTTGAGAAGTTGGGGGTTTTGAGGGATCTGAAAGATGAACAATCCGTTATTCCTGCACTCAATCAATCGCTCTATGAAAAATTACTAAAGTCTGGCGCATTCCAGGATGGGATATTACCGAAACTTGAAAATGCTTTCAGCGCCATTCATGCCGGAGTGAAAGAGGTTTTGATTGGTGAACATAAAAACTTACTGGCCAATATTGGTTACGAAACCAAAGGCACCTTGATCACCCTCCAATGAGAGCGCATTTACCAGCAATTGCCACAGGGCTGCTTCAACAACTAATTACGATTCCATCGTTTAGTAAGGAAGAAGATAAAACCGCAGGATTGATTTCAGATTTTTTACTTCAAGAGAATATTGTTGCGGAGCGAAAAGGAAACAATGTATGGGCGAAAAATAAATTTTATGATTCAAGCAAGCCCACCATTCTTCTCAACTCCCACCACGATACAGTAAAACCTAATCCATCCTACACCCGTAACCCATTTTCGCCCGATATTGAAAACGGAAAACTATTTGGGTTAGGAAGCAATGATGCAGGTGGACCTCTTGTTTCGCTATTGGCGACCTTCATTTATCTAAACGCCAGCCCAAACTTAAAATACAATTTGGTGATGGCGGCCACAGCCGAAGAAGAAATTTCAGGAACGAATGGCATAGAATTGATTTGGAATGATCTTCCAAAAATAGATTTTGCCATTGTTGGCGAACCTACCTTAACAGATATTGCTATCGCTGAAAAAGGGTTGCTGGTAATCGATTGTGTTAGTAGTGGAAAAGCCGGACACGCGGCACGTGAAGAAGGCGTGAATGCAATTTATCAATCGCTAAAAGATATTGAATGGTTTCGCAACTATCGATTCCTTAAAAGATCAGCTATGTTGGGCGAAGTGAAAATGTCGGTAACGATGATTCAAGCCGGGCAAGCCCATAACCAAGTTCCCCCTGAATGTACCTTCACAGTAGATGCTCGGGTTACTGACTCCTATACATTAGAAGAAGTTTTGGAGACCATCAAACAAAATGTACAATGCACAGTTACCCCACGGTCATTGCGACTTCGATCATCAGGAATCTCAACAGAACATCCACTTTACAAGGCTGCTCTAGCAAGTGGCAAAAGGCTTTACGGCTCGCCAACCACTTCCGATCAGGCTTTGATTCCCATACCTTCAATCAAAATGGGGCCAGGTGATTCTGCTCGATCGCACAGTGCCGATGAATTTATTTATATTAGGGAAATTGAAGAAGGAATTGATTCTTACATTGAGTTATTAAATAAGGTTGAAGTATGAGCGACAGAGTCAAAATCAAAAAAACCGAAATCCTATCCAAGAATTGGTACACACTCAAGAAAGTTACGTTCGATTATCAGCATAAAAACGGAACATGGATAGAGCAAAACCGTGAAGCATACGATCGAGGAAACGGTGCTACGATTTTACTTTATAATTTAGAATCCAAAACAGTAATTCTAACAAAACAATTTCGCTTACCAACCTACATCAATGGCAACGAAACAGGAATGCTGATTGAAGCTTGTGCGGGTTTATTAGATTTAGATAACCCCGAAGATTGCATCCGCAGAGAGACGGAAGAAGAAACCGGTTTTGTGATCAAAGATGTCAAGAAAATCTTTGAAGCCTACATGTCACCAGGATCGGTTACTGAAATCCTCTACTTTTTTGTAGCTGAATATTCCAAAGCTATGAAAACCTCGAGGGGTGGTGGTGTTGATGTACATGAGGATATTGATGTACTTGACTTATCCTTTAAGCAAGCCCTTGAAATGATCGAGAACGGAGAAATCAAAGACGGCAAAACGATTATGTTATTGCAGTACTTACAAATTCATCATCCAGAATTACTATGAAATTGTGGCAAAAAGATAAGGACTCCCTCAAAGAAGTAACACGCTTCACTGTGGGGAATGACCGTGAAATGGATTTGCATCTTGCTTCCTTCGATGTGCTGGGGTCTTTGGCGCACATTCAAATGCTAGAATCGGTGGGGTTGATGAAGAAAGAAGAGTTGATTATCCTCACAGCTGAATTGAAGAATATCTATCAGCTAATTCTGCAGGGGAATTTTAAAATCGAAGAAGGAGTTGAAGATGTTCATTCACAAGTAGAAATTCTATTAACGAAGAAGCTAGGAGATGTTGGGAAAAAAATCCATAGTGGCCGTTCACGTAATGATCAGGTATTAGTTGATCTTAAGCTTTATCAGAGAAGCGAAATAAAAGGCTTGGTAGCCAAAATTCAATCGTTGTTCAATTTACTGATCGTGAAAAGTGAAGAGCATAAAGGCAAATTGTTGCCAGGCTATACGCACTTACAATTGGCCATGCCATCTTCGTTTGGCTTATGGTTTGGGGCTTACGCAGAAAGCCTTGCAGATGATTTAATAATACTAGAAGCTACTTACCAAATTGTCAACAAAAATCCGTTAGGCTCTGCAGCTGGTTACGGTTCTTCTTTTCCGCTCAACCGAACCTTGACTACTCAGCTTTTAGGCTTTGATGACCTTCATTATAATGTCGTTTATGCACAAATGGGGCGAGGAAAAACTGAACGAATTGTGGCGCAAGCCATCAGCAATGTAGCTACAACACTGGCTAAACTGGCCATGGATGCTTGCCTCTACCTCAATCAGAATTTTGGATTTATCAGTTTTCCTGATGAACTCACCACCGGCTCAAGCATTATGCCCCACAAAAAAAACCCGGATGTATTCGAATTAATCCGGGGTAAATGCAATGACCTTCAATCTCTCCCTAATCAATTAGCCTTAATTACAACCAACCTTCCTTCCGGCTATCACCGCGATTGGCAATTGCTAAAAGAGAAAATAATCCCTGCCTTTCAAACTATAAACGATTGTCTTAGTATGACAGAGCTGATGCTTTCTTCCGTGGTGGTAAAAGACAATTTGCTGGAAGACGATAACTATAAATTTCTATTCAGTGTAGAAGAAGTCAACAAACTAGTTCTTACTGGTATTCCATTTCGGGATGCATACCAAAAGGTGGGTAGAGATATTGAATCGGGAAATTTTACTTATTCAACCAACGTGAACCATACGCATGAAGGAAGCATTGGCAATCTTTGCAATGACCAAATTCAACGGAATTTTAAAACAATTCTTGACAAATTTCAATTCACTAAAGCCCAAGATGCTTTAGCCAGATTGGTTGAATAGCTGAATCTATTTCACATTTTCTTTCAACATAGTATTAGAATTAAACTCGGTGCGTTATCTTGCACCCGATGGATAATTTTGTCGTCTCGGCTCGCAAATACAGACCACTCGGTTTCGAGGAAGTGGTTGGGCAAGAGCACATTACCACCACTTTAAAAAATGCCATCGATAATAATAAGCTGGCACAAGCATTACTTTTCTGTGGGCCCAGAGGTGTTGGAAAGACTACCTGTGCACGCATTGTGGCTCGCATGATCAATGGCTTTGAAGAAAAAGCGGAAGTTAATTCGTTAAATATTTTTGAGTTGGATGCCGCCTCCAACAATTCGGTAGAGGATATCCGCAGCCTCATTGATCAGGTACGATATCCGCCACAGTTCGGAAAATTCAAAGTTTATATTATTGATGAGGTTCACATGCTCTCCAATTCAGCTTTCAATGCTTTTTTGAAGACACTGGAAGAACCCCCCTCCTATGCCATTTTTATTTTGGCTACTACCGAGAAGCATAAAGTAATTCCTACCATCCTTTCTCGCTGCCAGATTTTTGACTTCAATCGTATTCAGGTTTCTGACATAGCCAAACAATTAAAGAAAGTTGCTGACCGAGAGAAGATAAAAGTCGAGGATGAAGCGTTGCACCTGATCGCCCAGAAAGCTGATGGTGCTTTGCGTGATGGACTCTCTATTTTTGATTTGATGGTCACATTTTCGTCAGGTAAGGCAGTAACTTTCAAAGATGTAATCAACAACCTACACATTCTGGATTACGATTATTACTTTAAGGTGGTAGATGGATTGCTAGCGGAAAACCCAACTCAGCCATTGCTCATTTTGGACGAAATTCTACGCAAAGGTTTTGATGGGCAAAATTTTATAGTCGGATTAAGCGAGCACTTAAGAAACTTAATGGTATCGCAGGATGCTCGCACCATTAGTCTAATGGAAGTTCCGGACGCCATAAAAGAGAAATACCAGAAACAAGCTCAGTCCCTCTCACCTTCTCTACTGCTCTCGTGGCTGAACCTAGGCAGTCAGTGCGACATACAATATAAAAGCAGCAAGAACCAACGGCTTCTTGTAGAGCTGGCCTTGATGAAGATGGCCAACGTCAATGCTATTTTCAACGGCAGCGCTGTTTCGGAATCTGAAGCAGTAAAAAAAAATTAAATTAAGCCCTGAAAAGGAATCGTTAGAAGTTATTGAAACCGTTTCAATCGAAAAACAAATTGAACCGAAAGCAGAAGAGAAAATAACGATCGAAACCCAGCCTACGCCAATACTAGAAGAAGCTCCTGTAAAAGAGCCTTATATTCAATCCAATCAGAAAGAAGCCAAATCGAAAACAACCCTCAATTTGGGTAATATCTTTAAACAAGGCCTTTCAAAGGAAATAGTATCAGAAGAGAAGCCGAGAACAAATTCACCTGACAAACCATTCGATCCGGAAGAACTTAAAAAAGTATGGGCGCGCTATGCAGAACAGCGCAAGAACCAATTGGCCGAATACCATCTGCTTAGTCGAGGCTTTGAATTGACCGGAAATATGGCAACCATTCACTTAACCAATCCGGTAGAGGAACAATTTTTACAATCAATCAAGTCAGATTTATTGGGCTTCCTAAGAGAATCCCTAGGCAATTACAGCATTCAGGTCCAAGGTCTTTTAAAGAAATTTACCGGCAACAAAATAGCCTACACTAACAAAGAAAAATTTGATGCAATGGCTGAGAAAAATCCGCTTCTCTATCAATTGAAAGAGAGGTTTGGACTGGACCCTGATTTTTAAATTTCTCGAACATTAACCGCTAGTGGCAGCTATCTTTTATGATTAGCTCTAACCGAGGTAAAACTGACCATGATCATGGGATTCTGAATTCGTTTTGGGCAAGTAAATACAATAACACTCAAGTAATTCACAAAATGAGACGAAAAGTAAAGCCAACTAAGGCTTATCAGTCAATATAAATGCTGCCAAATAGAAAATAAAAAGCCGAACAGTTTATTGGTTAGAAAAAATGTGCTAAAATTGAAGGATAAACCTAAAACTCATGAAAGTAACTCGTCTAAGCCTCTATCTACTCACGATCGCAACAGCTTCTCTATTAGCTTCTTGTGGCTCATCAACCAAAAAAGAAGAACAAAGTGGCGATGAATTTAAACAAGCAGAAGAATCATTGAAAGACCAAATTAAAGATGTTGTCTATAACATTCCATCTCCATCTGAAATTCCTTACCTGCTCCAGGCCACGGGTGCTGAGTTCAACAAAGGTTTATTAAACGACCGTAAGAAAGTTGACCAATATTTGACCCGAAATGACAAAGCAGCCCTTAATTTAGGTGTCTATGCTGCAGATATCGGGTACTTAAGTTCATATGACAAAACCCAAGAAGCTATTGACTATTTAAATTCAGCAAAAAAATTAGCTGACAACCTCGGCATAATAGGTTCATTTGATACGGATGTATTGAAGAAATTTGAGGCCAATATATCTAACAAAGATTCATTGGCTGCTTTGTTGAATAATGCCGTTCAAAAGACCGATAAATTTTTAAAAGATGACAGCCGCAATAAATTATCAGCCATGCTGGTAGCCGGAAGTTTTATTGAAGGACTTTACATCTCTACAGGGCTTATTAAGACTTATCCTAAAAATCTATTAAAAGACGATCAACGCAACAACATCCTCACTCCACTAATGCGCGTGATTTTAGAACAAGAGAAATCAGTTGATGAGCTTTCTAAAATGCTGGGGACAGTAGAGCAAGTTGAACCAATCTCCACTATTCAAAATGACTTAACAACATTGAAGGCCAGCTTTAGAGCCTTAAATATTGATGAACAGATCAAAAACAATAACTCAGCTATGGTGCTTTCTGACAAAAACCTAGAGGAGATCACTAAGATTATCGAAAAAATGAGAAAAGCAATTGTTGATTAAATCGAAAACATTTTACCGATTTCAATAAAGGCCGACAACGGCCTTTATTTTTTTCAATAGAAGTTACATCTTTAGTATCTTTATCGAAACCTTAACATGCAATGAGTGAACCAGTATTGAAGGCTATCATGAGGCTTTTTGCCTTAGTGGCCAAAGAAGACTCTGTAACCAAACAGGAACGTGAACACATTGAGGTATTTCTCTCTGACCACCTTAGTCAGAAATCAATAGAAGGACACTTACGCCTTTTTGATGAATATGCTCTTGAGTCATCCGGAAAATTAGGGGATGGTAACGAACAGCAAGCAATTATAAGCCTTTGCAATTCTGTCAATAGCGAAGTTGATCAAAAGCAGAAGACGGTAATTATACTTGAATTGATGAGCTTGATTCTGGCTGATGGTTCTATTACTACTTCCGAGGAATCCTTGGCCAAATCAATTGGACAAGCCTTTAACATTCCAACAAGTGATATCGAACTAATTAAAACCTTCATCCTTGCTAAAAAAGCGGAAAGCATAGACGATGAGAATATTTTGGTTATCCATTCCGGATCTATTTCTTCAAAAAATACAAAGACCATCAAGCGCGATGAGTTAGATGGTTTCATTGCCGTGCTCTATATTCGTAGTACTAATCTTTTCTTCTTTAGATATCTCGGCCAATCAGACGTTTATCTTAATGGCATCCCACAAAAGCCCGGCAATATTAACGTTTTGGCCACCGGGAGCATCATGCGTTGGGGCGCAGCAGATCCGGTCTACTATGGAGAAATCCTCAATACCTTCAAAGGCAGAAATGATGGCACTCACACCAGCTTTCAAGCCAATAAAATATCATACAAATTCAAAACAGGTAAACTTGGCCTTCGTCAAGTAACCGTAAATACTGAGTCTGGAAACTTAGTGGCTTTGATGGGCGCCAGTGGTGCGGGCAAGTCTACCCTTCTACACGTATTGAATGGTACAGAGAAACCTTTTGAAGGGCAGGTTTTGATTAACGGTATTGACATACACAAGAATCCTGAGAAAATAGTAGGAGTAATTGGATTTGTTCCGCAAGATGATTTACTGATTGAAGACCTGACGGTTTACCAAAATCTATACTTTGCCGCTAAGCTCTGCTTTAGTCAACTGAATGAACCGGAAATTAATAATCTTGTACTCAAAACCTTAGATGACCTTGGTCTAACGCAAACAAAAGAGTTAAAAGTTGGGTCACCCTTACAAAAAACAATTAGCGGAGGGCAACGAAAGAGGCTTAATATTGGTTTGGAATTGTTACGAGAGCCGGCAGTTTTATTTGCTGATGAACCTACCTCTGGCTTGTCTTCACGCGATTCAGAGAATATTATTGACTTGTTAAAAGAACTTTCATTGAAAGGCAAATTAGTATTTGCCGTGATACACCAACCATCGTCTGATATTTTCAAAATGTTTGACAAGCTGGTAATTTTAGATACCGGTGGTTATCAAATCTACTACGGCAATCCGGTAGATGCAATTACCTATTTCAAAAAGAACATCAACCTCATCAATAGCGATGAAGGAGAATGCCACTCATGTGGCAATGTTAACCCAGAGCAAATTTTTAACATTATCGAAACAAAAGTAATTAACGAGTTCGGAGATACAACCACCGAACGTAAATTCTCCCCTGAGCAATGGAATGAGATTTTTACAAAGAAAATAAAACTAAGTTCGGTACCTACTTCCAAAGACACACCTCACTCTACCTTAAGAATACCAAAATGGGTAATGCAGACCCATTTATTTTCGATGAGGGATATGCTCTCCAAGCTGAGCAACAAACAATATCTCTTGATCAATTTTCTGGAGGCACCCTTGCTTGGGTTCATTCTTGCCTTTATCGTACGGTATTATAATGCCGATGATCCATTTCAAGCCGGATATATCTTTAGCAAAAACTTAAACTTACCCGCTCACTTATTTATGAGTGTTATCGTTGCACTTTTCATGGGCTTAACGGTAAGTGCTGAGGAAATTATCCGTGATCAAAAAATATTAAAGCGTGAAAAGTTTCTTCACTTGTATAGAAGCAGCTACATTATCTCAAAAATTTCAATTCTCTTCCTAATCTCGGCCATTCAAACTGCTATGTTTGTATTAGTAGCAAATTACATTTTAGAAATCAATGGAATGTTTTTTATCCATTGGGGAATTTTATTCAGTGTATCCTGTTTCGCCAATTTGTTGGGATTGAATATCTCCTCGGCTTTCAACTCAGCCGTTACCATCTACATTCTTATTCCCATTCTACTTATCCCGCAATTAATATTAAGTGGTGTAGTGGTAAAATTCGATAAGTTAAATCCATCGATAGGAAATACCTCTACCGTACCGTTAGTAGGTGACCTGATGGCTTCGCGCTGGGCGTTTGAAGCTGCGATGGTGAGTCAATACAAAGACAATGAATTTGAAAAACAGTTTTACGTGTTCGATAAAATAATGGCTGATGCTGACTATAAAAAAATCTATTTTATACCAGAACTTGAATCACGGTTAGATTTTGTCAATTTGAACCGGGCGAATACTGAGGTTGGTATTCGAAAAGAAGTAGAAGAAGAATTGGGTTTAATTAAAAGCGCCTTACTGAGAGAAGAAAAAGTAGTAAAAACTCCGTTTGATAGAATAAATGATTTGACTCTTGCTAATTTTGATTCCACCATCCATCGTCATTCACTTAATTATTTAGAAGGATTGAAAAAATTCTATATCAGTCGCTATAACAAAGCGGATAATCAAAAGGATGTCAAGATTACACAATTAACAAATACTTCAGAAAAGGAAAAGGAATTTGACAACAAACGGAATTTATATCAAAATGAAGCAATTACTGAACTAGTGCGCAACACGATGGAAACCAATCGGATTATTGAAAAAGATGGCAAGCTAATCCAAAAGATATATCCGATTTACAAAGATCCAGATCCAGATCACATGGTGGATTTCGATGCTCAATTCTATATGCCAGCCAAACACTTCCTTAATCGGAATATAGATACCTACCTTTTTAATCTAGGAGTTATCTGGTCCATGACCTTTATTTTGGCCTTAGCATTGTATTGGGAAGTATTGCGGAAGATTATCGACACCCTCAGCAATATCTCCAATCCACTGCCAAAAAGAATGTAATTTATTAACTGTATGTTCTTTGTACTTTCCAAAACTCTGAACTACCTCACCATGCCTTTGGTGATTATTTGCATTTTGTTGTTACTTTCTTTTTTACTAAAATCAAAAATATGGAAAGCGAGGCTATTCAAAATAGCTCTTGGTCTGCTATGGTTCTTTACAAATGATTTTATTGCCAACGAAGTAGTACGTGCATGGGAAATACCTGCCACACCCTTTGCCAACATCAAAAAAAAATATGAGTATGGAATTGTCTTGACAGGGGTAGGCAAATCAGAAATGGAACCGGCTGACCGCGTGTATCTTGGGCGAGGGGCAGATAGAGTAACACACACCTTGCAGTTATATAAACTTGGTATCATTAAAAAAATCCTCATTGCCGGAGGAAACGGTAAGCTCACCAAAGTACAGAAACAGGAAGCCGATGTGCTGGCGGATGTTTTCAAGTTAATCGGTGCGCCTGACTCAGTTTTGGTCATCGAAAATAATTCGCGTAATACCCACGAGACTGCAGTAGAATTCAATAAACGATTTAAAGGAACAATCAAACCTGAACAATGCATTTTAGTCACCTCGTCTTTTCATATGCGAAGATCGATCGCTTGTTTTATCCACGAGGGGTGGGCCATGGATACCTTTTCCACAGACTTTCTTTCGCACAATCGTAAGTTTTCCTTTGACACTTTGTTCATACCTAAAGAAGAAGCTTTAGGAAATTGGCAAATCATCATTCGCGAGTGGGTAGGAATGGTGGCCTACAAACTAGCTGGCTATATTTGAAAAGATGAAGAAAAACTACTTACCTGATTCTTTATGGTTACTACTGATCGTTATTCTCTCCATCTCCGCCATTTCTTTCATTCCTGAATTTTCTCTTGCAGGGCTTAATTTTAAAAAAGTTCAATTGTTAGCAGACATTCGCGAAGATCCCAAACAAAAGATAACAAAAAATTCGAAGCCGACTAAGCAAAAGGAAATCAAAAAGAAAAAGGATCAGAGTACCTGCAAGCCGGGCATCACTTGCCTGGACGACTTTAGTGGTGGAAAAAACATGCGCTACTTTTTTGGTTCTTTAAAGAGCGCCCAAAGACAGCCAGTCCGTGTGGCCTTTTTTGGCGATTCATTTATTGAAGGTGATCTTCTGTGCGGCAGCTTCCGCGATACATTACAACAACTTTTTGGTGGGCGTGGGGTGGGTTTCATGCCTATAACTTCTGACGTAGCTCAATTTCGTACCACTATCCAACATTCGTTTAATAATTGGGTGACTTACTCTATCGTTGGAAAGAAAAGCAGTTATTCACCTTTAGGAATGGCGGGATATTGCTTTTTGCCTTTGGCAGATAATGAGGTAGAATACAAACCAGGAAAAAGAAGTAAAGACCTAGGTAAACTAAGATTATTCTTCAGCAACCCGTTGAATGCTTCCGTTCAATACACCTTAAATGATACACTCACTCAAAGCCATGAACTTCCCTCGTCTGAAGATCTGGTGGAGTTCCAAATTCCGGAAAGGAAATTTCAATCTATCAAATTAACTTTTTCTGATACTGACAGTTTAAAATTGTACGGAACAAGTGTTGAAGACGACAGAGGAATCTATGTCGATAATTTTTCCATGCGAGGAAATTCAGGAATAGGGTTGGCCTTTGTACCTGACAAGCAGCTTATTCAATTTAATCAATTTCAAAATTACAAGCTTATTCTCCTTCAATATGGGTTGAATGTGGTAAGCATGACGGACTCTACCAACTTCGCTAGCTATGAAAAGAACATGGTAAAGGCAATTAGTCGGCTAAAAAATCTCTTTCCCAACAGCAGCATCATTCTCTTAAGTGTGAGTGATCGAGCCTACAACCTAAACGGAAAATTTATTACACATCCATCCATACCCATCATGCGCGATACACAACGAGAGATAGCAAAAAAATGCGGCATTGTATTCTGGGATTTGTATGAAGCAATGGGTGGCGAAAATAGCATAGTAAAATTTGTCAATTCCACGCCCGCATTAGCTTCGAAGGATTATACGCACCTCTCCTACTGGGGCGGTAAAAAGATAGCGCTGAAGTTGGTCAATTCAATCCTTTACGAAAGAGTCCGTTATGATAAAAAAAATAAAAAACCATAAAGACTTCTCAAAAATCCCGAAGTTGTCATTGGGATTACTGCTTTTAATACTTATCACTCTTTCGTTCTCTAGCGTAGGGCAAGATACCGTCACATTCAATCCTTCTTCCAATTATTCATTTATTCAAACTGAAGCGAATCGAATCCAAAACGCACCTTCATTAAGTTCTTTTTACGAAAGACTCTACCAAGTAAAGAAAACAAAAAACCAGTCTGCTAACATTGTGCAAATTGGAGATTCGCACATACAAGCTGACTTTATGAGTAGCCGAGTCCGACAACTCCTGCAAGATGAGTTTGGTAATGCAGGTCGAGGGTTAATTTTTCCCGGACGAGTTGCAAGAACTAATGAACCACAAACGATCTATACATCCTCGCAAGCCCAATGGGAAAGTAAACGAATTGTTTTTACAGAACAGCCACTGCCCATTGGCATCGGTGCAATGACTATCAAAACTATTCAGCCCAACGCCAAACTATCTATTCGAACTAACAATCTACCAACCCTCAACTATTCATTTAATAAACTCACCCTATTTTATCAAAAGGATTCCAGTAGTTTCAATATAGCAGTAAAAGATTCTATTGGGGAAGACATCGCCTACAT
>JAYVPS010000224.1:0-4330 GCA_043757225.1 Cytophagales bacterium
CGCTCCAAAACCTCCGTACACATTTGTTAAGTTGGTAAACCCTTCCTTCTTCATTAAAGAGATGGCCGTCATAGAGCGATAACCACCGCCACAATGCACGATGTATGGATTAGACTTATCAAGAGCAGTTAAGTTCTTTGGGAAATTGGCAAGCGGCAAAAATTGAGCTTCTTTTAAATGGCTCGTGCTCCATTCACTGGGTTTGCGCACGTCTAACACTGCGACACCTTTTAGCAACTCCGCTTTTAGTTGATCTGCAGAAATAGATTTTACGACTTCAAGCCTTTCATCCCACGACTTAATACCACCCTTCAAATAGCCAAGCACATTTTCAAACCCCACCCGCGCGAGGCGCAAAATAGATTCATGTTCTGTTCCGTCTTCTGTTATTAAAACAAGCGGCTGCTTAATATTAATAAGCGTTCCCACCCAAACAGCGTACTGCCCATTCAAGCCAATGTTCACTGAGCCTTTGATAAATCCCTTTTCAAATTCATCGGCTTTACGGGTATCTAAAACGAGGGCGCCTTTTTTTATTTCATTTTTAAAAGCGTCAAGAGTCAACGGCTTTTCACTGGCGTTCATCACCTCATTTATGGGGTTGTAACCTTGTTTGTTGATGCGCGCATCTTCAAAGAAATAACTTGGTGGAGGGAGAATGCCATCTGTAACCTGATCAATGAATTGCTCGCGGGTAATATCTTTGAGTGCGTAGTTAAATTTCTTTTGTTCGCCAATGGTAGAGAAAGTTTCCTTGCCAATATTTTTTCCGCAGGAAGAACCAGGGCCATGCCCGGGGTAAACGATCACGGTATCAGGAAGCGTTTTGATTTTTTTATTCAACGAGTCATATAACATGCTGGCCAACTCTTCGCTCGAGATCACCCCGTCAAGCAAATCAGGTCTTCCCACATCCCCTACAAATAATGTATCACCGCTAAAGACCGCGTATTCTTTTTTATTCTCATCAAACAACAAGTAACAAGACGACTCAGGTGTGTGGCCGGGCGTGTGAAGAACTTTTATCGTCAGCTTGCCCAGCTTAAATTCCTCTCCGTCTTTAGCGCTGTAAATTTTATAATCCGTTTCCGCTTTGGGTCCGTAAATAATAGGAGCATTTACTTTCTTTGCTAGGTCGATGTGCCCCGAAACAAAATCCGCATGAAAATGTGTTTCAAAAATATACTTAATGGTGGCCTTGCGCTTGGTGGCCAGCTCGGTGTATGGCTCTGTCTCACGAATGGGGTCAATAATAGCAGCCTCCCCTTCCGATTCAATGTAATAAGCCGCCTCGGCCAGACAATTCGTATAAAGTTGTTCAATGTACATAGTGTGAGTTTTTATTCTAACCACGCAAAGTTCAAAAAAATTCCCGATTAACGGCTACCAGCACAGTTGATTTTATCTCCTCTTGACAAAGCAACTAGAAGGCGGCCCCCTCGCTTTACCACACGCATGCTCCCGCGCTCTCGGGCAGGCTATTCGCTATACTCCTCCCCCGCGAAGCGCGGGGTGCGGGGTGTCGCTTCTATCCCTGGCCGATGTGCTCTCGAAGGGTATCAATTATGAAGAGAGATACCTTCGCAAACACAGCCCACACAAGCGTCATTGACGAAAGTTTTTTGAAAATCAGTTCGTATATTTAGGAGTTAGTGGCAAGGCTATGACGACCGACAGTACAAACATTGAGCCGACAGAAAAACGAACAGACAGCCAACACTTCGCAAAATTAAAAGAGCTGCAAGCCGACACACAAGCTAACGCTTTTGCAGCACATTTAATTTTGCCCAGCCGCACCCAAAGCCCACCCACCACCCAACAAGTGGACAGCGGACAATTTAAGAGCAACTTTTGACAATAACAGGCTTTAAAAATTTACCTTAGCGACCAATAAAAAAGAGAAATAAATGTTTGAACAGACCTTTAAAAATATAGACGACATACTGCACAAAGACGCAGGTTGCGGAAGTGAATTGGATTATGTAGAGCAAACTTCTTGGATTTTGTTTCTCAAATATTTGGACGACCTTGAAAAAGACAAAGCCACAGCAGCCGAACTAACGGGCAAGACTTACACAAACATTATTGACAAAAAATATCAATGGAGCAAATGGGCAGCACCTAAAGACAAAGACGGGAAACTTGACCACCACACAGCTTTGACGGGTGACGACCTTTCTGACTTTGTAAATATTAAACTATTCCCCTACCTCAAAAAGTTTAAAGCCGATGCCGAAAGTGCCGACACCATTGAATATAAAATTGGTGAGATTTTTAGCGAACTAAAGAACCGAATACAAAGCGGTTACAATTTGCGTGAAGTAATCAACCGAATTGACGAACTGCGTTTTAGAACTTACGCTGAAAAGCACGAAATGAGCCACCTCTATGAGGACAAGATTAAAAATATGGGCAACGCTGGGCGTAACGGTGGAGAATATTATACACCACGACCATTGATTAGAACCATTGTAAAAGTAGTAGCACCCGAAATAGGAAATAAAATTTATGATGGTGCAGTAGGTTCAGCAGGTTTCTTGGTAGAAGCGTTTGACTATTTGCAGCACAGCAAAAAACTAACAACTACTGATGTAGCCACCTTACAGAAAAAAACATTTTACGGGAAAGAAAAAAAATCATTGGCTTACATCATTGGCACAATGAATATGATTTTGCACGGTGTGGAAGCACCCAACATTGTGCATACAAACACACTGGCCGAAAACCTTGCCGACATACAAGAAAAAGACCGTTACGATATTGTGTTGGCTAACCCACCATTTGGCGGAAAAGAAAGAGCCGAAGTGCAGCAAAATTTCCCCATAAAAACTGGGGAAACCGCCAGTTTGTTTTTGCAGCACTTTATTAAGATTATGAAAGCAGGTGGCAAAGCAGGTGTTGTAATTAAGAATACATTTTTGAGCAATACCGACAATGCTTCTGTTGCCCTGCGTAAACAATTGCTTGATAACTGCAACCTGCATACGGTGTTGGATTTGCCTGGCGGAACCTTTACTGGTGCAGGAGTAAAAACGGTGGTATTGTTTTTTGAAAAAGGCAGCAACACCAAAAAAGTGTGGTTTTATCAACTGAACTTAGCCCGAAACTTAGGCAAAACAAACCCACTGAACGAAAACGATTTGGCAGACTTTGTTGCCCTGCAAAAAACAAAAGCCGAAAGCGAAAACTCTTGGACTATAAATGTAAAAGACATAGACCAAAACACTTTTGACCTCAGTGCCAAAAACCCGAATAAAAAAGAAGAAGCCGCCTTACGCCAACCGCAACAAATTTTGGAAGAAATGAAAGCACTGGATGAAGAAAGTTCTGATATTTTAAACTCAATTTTGGAATTGATATGAAGAATGAAATTATTTTATATCAGCCTAATGAACTTGCCGAGCATATTGAGGTAAGAATTGAAGAAGAAACCGTTTGGCTTTCACAACAACAAATGGCAACCTTGTTCCATCAAACCAAGCAGAACATAAGTTTGCATATCAATAATTGCTTTAGAGAGAATGAGTTAGTATTAGATTCAGTTGTCAAGGATTCCTTGACAACTGCCTTAGATGGCAAAAAATATAAAACGAAATACTATAATCTTGATGTAATCATTTCAGTTGGCTACAGAGTAAAATCAAAACAAGGAACGCAATTTCGTATTTGGGCAAATAACATCCTCAAAGATTATTTGCTCAAAGGATATTCCATAAACAACAGAATGAACCGAATAGAAGATAAGATGCAATTGTTACAAACCAAAGTCAATGAAATTGATTTGCAAATAAGCACACACTTAATACCCACCCAAGGCGTTTTTTTTGATGGACAAGTATTTGATGCATACACACTGGCTGCAAAAATTATTAAATCTGCCACCAAAAGCATTGTGCTGATTGATAATTATATAGATGAACATACGCTTACTCATTTAGCCAAAAAGAAAAAGAATGTAACTGTAACGCTGCTTACCAAGACTATAAGTAAACAACTAACGCTTGATGTGCAAAAAGCCAACGAGCAATACGGCAATTTTGAATTGAAAATTTTTACCAAAAGCCACGACCGTTTTTTAATAATTGATGATAAAGATGTATATCATTTGGGAGCATCGTTAAAAGACCTTGGTAAAAAATGGTTTGCTTTTTCTAAAATCGATAAAAGCTCGGTACAAAATATTTTAAACTCAATTTTGGAACTGATATGAAGCAAAAAGAAAATCAGAATCACAGATTAAATGGATTAAAGGATTCCACAGAAAAAAAATCTGTGCCATCTGAGTAATCAAAAAAATCAGTGATTCAGACAAAAAGTGCAGATATTTTAA
>JAYVPS010000225.1:0-16243 GCA_043757225.1 Cytophagales bacterium
CCCTTCGGGACGTATCGCGGGTAGTAGGGGTGGAAATAAATTGAAGACAGCGTTCCATAGGAACGCCTCGTAAATCCGCGACAATTTGGAATGCACCCGGGCCACGTTAGGGTTTGTTTAATGTTTAATGTTGCCCATCTTTAACAGTTGATTACTTTTAGCTTTTTATTTATACTCTCCAATTCGCCCGTATGTTCTTTACAAAGATTAAGAGAAAGGAATCAGGAATTTTACTGTATGGCATAACGCCACCCAAGGCCCAAACGGCTGCCGAGCGAGTAAACGAGATAGCATTAAAAACCATGGATACCTTATGTGCTTTAGAGATAGATGCATTGGTAGTTTATGATGTTCAAGATGAATCTGAAAGGACGGCAGAGGAAAGACCTTTTCCTTTTTCCAATGCACTAGATCCCTTTACCTATGCAAGCGAATACCTACAGCGACTTTCAATTCCGAAAATAATTTATCGCCCTGCGGGAAAGTTTACGAAAGAAGAGTTATCACAATGGCTTCAGGAGATGAAAAAACATCAATTCCATCCAGTCTTTGTAGGCTTGCCCTCGCCTGATTATGTTCCAAAAACAAGTTTGAAAGAAGCTTATGAAATTTGGCGAACACATCAAGATCACTCTGTAATCGGTGCCGTTATGATTCCGGAAAGACATGCTGTGTTGAAAGATGAAGACGTTCGGATTCTAGATAAAGTAGATTCTGGAGTTTCTTACTTCATATCACAATGTATTTTTAATGTTGAATATACAAAACGCGTGCTGGATGATCTTTTGGCGAACTGTAAACGCAGCGATCAAGAATTACCTACGATGATATTTACCCTAACCGTATGTGGTTCTCTTAAAACTCTTCATTTTATGGAGTGGCTAGGAATACACATTCCCGAAGATATAAAGGAACGCCTTAATGCAACTTCAAATCCAGTTGGTCTTTCTGTTGAGATTGCAGTTGGTATTGCTACCGAACTGATACGATTCTGCACAGAAAAATCAATTCCTTTTGGATTTAACATTGAAAGCGTAGCCATCAGAAAAGAAGAAATCGAAGCCTCTCTTTATTTGATTAACACCATTAGTGAAATGCTAAAAGAGAAAGGATTACGTGAAGCTAAGAAACAAGCAGGACATTTGGCTCTAAATAATAATGTTTAAAAATGAATAGCCAAACCCATACACTCGTGCCTATTTTCGCTATTCTTAAACGAACGTAATTTCCGTTCGTCAACGATCTCTGATTTTGAAATAATCGTTATCAAGAAGATATCTCCAGTAACCGGACGTGCCGATCTTCGTATTGGCCCAGGCATTGAGTTCATAACCTAACGAAATAGTGATCAACAAAACGTTTAAAAGCACTTTTGATTTGAGATAAATTGCTTTGTTTCCATTAACAAAGAATAATCTCAATTCACTAGTCCTTAAATTTTATAACCAATGCGGTTATTTCTTTATGGCAAAATCCATAATCGTATCGAGCGAGATACGGTCATTCAAGGTTTGGGAGTAGTGAATTTTACGAATGACTAGATTTTCGTCCAATAGAAATTCTGCAGGCATGGTGGAAAAAGATTCGTTGCCATCCATCGAATATAGAGGAAGTTGCTTCATCTTAGCCTTAATAGCCGTTTGGATAAAAGTGGTGAGGTGACTGAACGATGATTTAATCAACGAATTTTCGATGCCATAGATAGAGTACAAAGTTTTGGTAGGGTCTGCAATTAACGGCACGGGAGAAATCTCCTTATGGAAAATACTTTTTAAGAGCAACTCTTTTTTCGATTCAAAAAAGAAAATCATTTCCATGTTGTTTGCCAATAATTCTTCGCGGATTTTCATTAAGGAGTGTACCCGCAGATTGCAAAAGGGACACCCCGCGTGGCGGAAAAAGCCAATGAAAACCCTTTTCCCTTTATAGCTTGATAGCTGAATATTTCTATCAAAAATGTCGATCAGATTGAAGTCAGGAGCTTTTACATTAAGGTCTACAAGAATGTTTTCTTTTGCGGAGGTCATAATAATTAATTAGATAATTGATTTTAATGATTAGCGTTTTAGTTTCCCCATTGCTATTGGGAGTGTATCTGTATCGTTTAATTCCGGATAGTCAGCGCGCTCTATGGCTTCCGTGATGGAGCTAACTACTTCATCGAGCCGCTCGGTCGAAGCATGTAGGTGATTCATAATAACCCGCGATGCTGGGTTCACTTCTTCACGTTTTAGTAAACTCATCAATCCCAAAATGCTTGCCACAGGGCTACGCAGTTTATGCGCATTGATCCACGCATATTCTTCCAGCGCTTGATTCTTTTTCTCTATATCAAGTGTTCGCATTCTTACTAGGATTTCTAGGTTTTCATTCGTGGCCTTCACTTCTTCTGCCTGCCGTTTTATTTCTTCATTGCTGGCTTGTAATGCAAGCCGTGCTTTGATTTCTTTAATGGTCAGGTTATAACGCATGCGAATGGATATAATCATAAATACACCCCCAGCCATTAGCAATAAGCCACCTTGCACATAAAACACATGGGCATCTAGTTGCGGATTCATCATTATGGAAATAGCTGTTGCCATGGCTGAAATAACGGCAATCCTCACGACTGTACGAATCCGCAAAACTAAAAATAAGGATGCTCCAATGAGAAGCGCAATATAATTGACATTGTGCCCCAGCACATCTTGGTTGCTGATTAGACTAAAAGTATACGCGTTTTGTAAAGAGATAAGCAGCAACGGCATCGCTACAATACTGTAGGGAGACCACTTGCGTTGCTTCGCCAGAAAAAGTGTGACCAACGTTATCAGGGAAATACTCAAGCGAATCATTCCTATATGTTGCCAATGATCATGCAGGTTGATGTAGTCGGTGTATGCAAAAATAGGGTTGAAGATAATCGCTACCCACGATGCCATCAGATGGTATTTGGACGAAGCTATCACTAATTCATCAGCGATTGACTGAGTATATAAATCTGTAAATTGATCCTTCGTTATGTCTGCCGCCTTCATAGTTTACGTTTTTTGGAAGTCAAATATCGGTTCTGTAATATCAAGTGGCTATAGCCTCTTCAATTATCGTTCGAACATGGTTTACATACGAAAGTTATGAACCAACTGGATTTCTTAGATAGAAACCAAATAGTAGCGTAAATGTTCTTTAGAAAAAAGGAAAAAAGATTGAGCTACTAGCTCTTTACTACATTGCCTGCAACTTGCATCGTCTGTAGGCTGGGAGTTGGATTGCCGCCACGTGTTTCAATTGTTACCGCAAATGTAACGGGAAAATCAAATGCTTTCTTCATTTTCAATAGCCCAGCTACATTCAAATCAAAAACCCCACAGTCTACAGGCTTGCCATCGATAATGGCCCAAAGCTGATATTGATTTTCTTTCGATAGCTCTTTCATATTTTGAATGCTAAGGAAAACTTCTTTGGTGTGATCGTTCCAATAAACAGTCGCTAATGATTCTGGCGCGTTGGGTGTACCTTTCAAAATCACGCGGGCAAACTCAGGGCTGTTGCTTATCTTCAAATCCGTTTCAATCTGATCCAATCGAAGGTTTACATTATTGTAGTCTTGAGCAATTCGAAGATTTTGGGCAGTCAATTCAGTAAGGTTTGATTCGCTGCGTTTCCATCTGCCCCAATAAGTATAGGCAAGGTATGAGCTTAGCAAAGCAATGGCGATAGAGGCTGCCGTTGCATATCTCCAATTGGATGAAACAGCTCGCTGCATTGGAATGATTTTGGCTTCCGGCTTTTGATTGATCTTCTCAAACAGTTTAGTTTTCACCTCTTCCCGCGGCTTTATAGCCAATTGTATCATCAATTGCTCTTGCGCTTCTTCAATTTTTGAAAGCTCTTCACGCAGAGCAGGATACAAGCCTAGGCTTTTTTCTACCTCTTCCCGTTCTTGATCAGTAGTCTCACCTAACGCGTAGGCTTCTAAAATTCCTGTCGATATGTACTCTTGTATGTTCACTTCACATTTAATATAGATCGTAATTCAATCATTGCCAATCGGAATCTAGTTTTTACTGTGCCCAACGGAATATTAAATTCCTCTGCTACTTCTGATTGCGAATACCCCTTCAAGCACAATTGGTTCACTATAAAATACTGTTCCTTTGGCAACTTCAATAATACTTCCGTCAATCCAATAGCATCTATGGCCAACTCGCTATTTTCTTGCCGATCAATTCTATTTACGAGAAAATCAATGTCATCGGTTTTTTTGCTTTTGCTCATTTCTTTTGATCGTGTTTTATCAATTGCTTGATTGCGCGCGATGTTAATCATCCAAGTAAACAATTTTCCTTTGGCTGGATCATAGCTTTCAATCTTATCCCACACTTTTAAGAAAACATCTTGTAATACTTCCTCTGCGGCCTCTTCCTTTCTAACAATGCGAAAAATCACGCCATATAAAGCACTAGAATAGTGGGTATATAAATAATCTAGTGCTGATTGATCTTTTTTGATCAGTCTGCCAACTAGTTCTGATTCTGATATAGAGGTAACTTGTTTGATGGAACAAAACTATCAAAAGATTTTCTATTATGATAAATTAAAAAAAATCGTCTTAACTAAAATCCAATCATGCATTCCGCTTCGTACTTCTAAAATATAAACCAAAATAACACCATTTTATGAAAAAAATCATTCTTACATCTCTCAGTTTATTGTTTGTTGTGGCCGCCACGGTGGCGCAAAAGCCAGTTGAAGTGGGCGGAGCCCTTATGTACCCTGCCAAAAACATTATTGAAAACGCTGTTAACTCTAAAGACCACACCACGTTGGTTGCGGCTGTTAAAGCAGCCGGTTTAGTGGAAACACTTCAAGGGGCGGGTCCTTTTACGGTGTTTGCTCCGGTCAATAGCGCGTTTGACAAATTGCCTGCTGGCACAGTAGAAAATTTGTTGAAGCCGGAAAACAAATCCACTTTAACAGCCGTGTTAACGTATCATGTATTAGCTGGCAAAATGAGTTCGAAAGACATTGCGAAGGCTATTAAGGACGGCCACGGCAAAGCGGAATTTAAGACAGTACAAGGTGGAGTGCTAACCGCTATGATGAATGGAAAAGATGTGGTGTTAAAAGATTCAAAAGGAAACACTTCTAAAATTACCATCATGGACGTGAACCAATCGAATGGAGTGATCCACGTGATTGATACTGTTGTACTTCCGTAGAGATGATTTTTGTTCCGAACAGAAATACAAAACAAGGTACCTTCTCTTACATCTGCTATACCTTAAATAATTATATTCAAAAAATTTAACTTAAGAACTATGGCCATCACGAGGATGATAACGCAAGTTACTTAGCAGCACCGTTTTAATCTTACATTTAGTCTGGGAGGTGTAATTGCCTCCCAGATTTTTTAAAACTCCTCTATATGCCATTTCCATTTTTGGATATGGTACGCTCAATTTTTTTTACTTTGCAGTACATCAAATAAAAAGCATCACCCATCAAGGTGTTCAACACGATCTTCAAGATCACCGCGCTGGCAAGTTACTGAACCAACAAAATGCGGAGAGGCACTATGCGCAGAAAATTGTCAAAACTTTCTACTGTCATTCAAATTCTGAAATTCTTTATTCCTTGAATTGCATGAGCTTTTGAAAATTCAAATTTGTCCAGCCTTCAGAAACTTGTTGTAAGGCAACACTCAATGATTTCCCTCGTTAAACGTAACCGTCCCAGTAAAGGAATTGATCCTATTGTCAAGATTAAGTACTCCAGAAATTTGAATTTGCTTTTTCACTACAAGCCCAATCCTCAAAGATGAATCACCTCCCCATACGCAGCGGCAGCAGCTTCCATCACAGCTTCGCTCATGGTAGGGTGTGGATGAATGGTTTTGATTAATTCATGGCCTGTAGTTTCTAATTTGCGCGCGGCAACAATCTCCGCTATCATTTCAGTAACGTTGGCACCGATCATGTGCGCTCCCAACACTTCGCCATACTTGGCATCAAAAATTAATTTAACAAATCCATCACTTGAGCCTGCCGCTTTTGCTTTGCCCGAAGCGGTAAATGGAAATTTGCCTACTTTAATTTCATAGCCTGCTTTCTTGGCTGCATCTTCGGTAAAGCCAACGGAAGCAATTTCGGGAGAACAATAAGTACAACCAGGAATATTGTTGTAGTTTAATGCCTCCGGATTTTTTCCTGCTATTTTTTCTACGCAAATAATTCCTTCGGCAGAAGCAACGTGTGCGAGAGCAGGACCACTAGTAATATCGCCAATCGCATAAACTCCTGCTACGTTAGTTTTGTAGAATGCATCCACCAATACTTTACCTTTCTCATTTTTTACGCCTACCTCTTCCAATCCTAAATTTTCAAGGTTGGTAGTAACGCCCACAGCTGATAGTACTACATCCGCTTCAATTTTTATTTCACCTGTCGGGGTCTTTACAGTGGCCACACAACCTTTGCCACTCGTGTCGACTTTGGTAACTTCCGAATTGGTGTAAATAGTAATGCCCGTTTTCTTAAATGACTTTTCTAATTGCTTCGATACTTCTTCGTCTTCTACCGGAACAATGCGCGGCAAAAATTCTACAATGGTAACTTCTACTCCAATCGTGTTATAGAAATAGGCAAACTCAACACCTATCGCGCCAGAGCCTACTACCAACAATTTTTTAGGCTTCTCTGGCAATACCATAGCATCGCGATAGCCAATAATTTTTTTTCCGTCAATTTTCAACGCAGGAAGTTCGCGCGAACGAGCACCGGTAGCTAAAATAATATGTTTGGCTTCGTAGTCCGTTTTCTTACCCTCCGCATCCGTTACTTCTACCTTGCCGCCTTTCTTTAATTTTCCATGACCAACAATCTGTTCAATTTTATTTTTCTTGAATAAGAACTGTACACCCTTACTCATGCCGGCTGCCACATCGCGGCTGCGCTTAACCATGCTTGCCATATCGGGCGCAGCTTCTTTCACATTGATGCCATAATCAGCAGCGTGCTGGATATATTCAAACACATTGGCGCTCTTTAATAATGCTTTAGTCGGAATACAACCCCAATTCAAACAAATGCCACCCAGTTCTGCCTTTTCAACAACCCCTACCTTCATACCCAATTGTGAAGCCCGAATAGCTGCCACATACCCACCCGGGCCGGAGCCGATAACGATTAGATCATAGTTTGCCATAATTATCCTTATTGAATTTATTTATCGAAATAAAGTGCCAAATTAACCCAAAATATCGAAGCCAAAAAAGGTTAGTTTCGCATTCAAATTGTTTGCCTGAAGTATAATCTTATTTGTTTTGTTGTTTAATCTTAAAACCGAATTATTCGATCTAAAATGAAACTCCTTCAAAATAAAACAGCCCTTATTACAGGGGCCTCAAAAGGCATTGGCAGATCTATCGCCATCAAATTTGCTGAGCAAGGTGCAAATGTCGCTTTTACCTATCTATCAAGCGTAGAACAAGGTCAGGCTTTAGAGGCCGAATTAGCTTCACAAGGTGTAAAGGCCAAGGGGTATCGATCAGATGCCTCCAACTTTACACAGGCAGACAAGCTAATTAATGATGTTGTCGCAGAGTTTGGCTCCTTGGATATCTTAATAAACAACGCAGGTATTACTATGGACAACCTCCTCTTACGAATGAACGAAGAGGCATGGGACAAAATCATGAATGTAAACTTAAAGTCTTGTTTCAATACGGTAAAGGCCGCATGTAAACCCATGATGAAACAAAAGGGCGGATCCATTATCAACATGACTTCGGTGGTTGGTCTGAAAGGCAATGCCGGCCAATCCAACTATGCGGCTTCCAAAGCGGGGATTATTGGATTTACTAAATCAATTGCGATTGAACTAGGTTCACGAGGCATCAGAAGCAACGCGATCGCACCAGGTTTTATCGAAACTGAAATGACCGATAAGCTCGATGAAAAAACTGTTCAAAGCTGGCGTGATGCTATCCCGTTAAAGCGAGGCGGCAGGCCCGAAGATGTGGCCGATGCGTGTGTATTTTTAGCTTCTGATATGTCTGCTTATATTACTGGTCAAGTAATTCAAGTAGATGGTGGAATGCTAACGTAGGCATCATTTCTTTGGCCTTCTGGAGAAATTTTGCAACCAAAAGATTATTGAGCGACAAATAACACTCCTTAAAAAATCAACCGCCCATCACATGGACGCGTATATCTCACAAACATTCCATAAGTTTGTCTACACCCTATGCCAAAAGATAGCGTTGATTTTTCTGCAATCACCGTTGAGGTAGAGCAAAAGCTCAATGAGGCTTTCCTACATCGTGGTACCGATCTCAACAAGAGTTTGCAAGCCACTCTGCAAATTTTAAAAGAGTGCGAAGGAGTCCATTTTGAAGAGGGCATTGCTAAATCCAAAAATCAGCTCGGGTTATTCTATTTAATTCAAGGGGAATTTGAAAAGGCTGAACAATATTCCCAAAAAGCGCTTCAATATTTTGAAGCTACAAAAAATGTGAAAGGCGTAGCCGATGCGCACTATAATCTCGGAAGTATCTATTATCGAACAAATAAATATCACCAAGGGCTTCTTGAATTGATAAAAAGTTTACAAGGCTATCGGCAAACGGAAGATTATCATAAGGAGTCACGCACGTTGAAAAGCATGGGCACTATTTATGAATACTTTAACGATTTTTCCAAAGCAATTGACGCCTATGAAAAAGCAATAGAAGTCAGTCGCAAAGTAAAGGACACTAACCTGGAATCTAATGCACTTAATCCACTATCCGGTATCTATTATAAACAAGGATTCGAAAAATTAGCATTTGAAACTATTGAGCGAAGCATTCAACTAAAAATAACCACCAACGACATTCGTGGGTTAGCCTTTGCGCTTTATGGAAGAGCCAAAATCTATATCAAGCAAAATATGCCACAACTAGCCATTTCTGACTTGGAAAGGGCAGTGGAGATTTTGTCGCAGGCAGAAGACATGCTGGGCTTAGGAATGGCCTATAACAAAATGGGGCTGGCCTATGCAGATCTCGGCAATATTGAAAATGCGAACCATTACTTTGTAAAAGCATTGGAGCTGGGAGAAAAATATCAGGTACAGTTTCTTCGCTTTCGCGCAAATTTTAACTTGTATTTGCTTGCCAAAAAAATTGGAGAAATAAAACCAGCCTTAGAATATTTGGAAAAATATTATTTCCAAAAAGAACAAGTAATTAATACAGACGCTTACAACATCATCAAAAGTTACGAGGCTTTATCCAAAATTGAAGCCTTGGAGCGTGAAGCCATCGCGCACGAGGAAAAAAATGAAATCATTGAAAGAAAAAATGCAGAACTGGATTCTTTCTTTTATCGTGTCTCCCACGATTTAAAGGGGCCAATCTCTTCTTTGCTCGGCCTTCACAATGTGGTAAAGATGGATATTAAAGAGGAGTCTGCCTTGAACCTCTTCACTATGTATCATTCTCAGGTATTGCGGATGAATGATATTATAATGGGGCTAATCAATCTGACTGAAATCAAAAACACAGAAGCACTAAAAACAAAAATAGATTTCAACAGGCTGGTAGATGAGTGTGTAAGCTCTTGTCAATACCTCCCCCAATTTACGCAGGTCAATGTTAAAAAAGATATTCAAGTTTTTGACTTCATTTCTGAGTGGGCAATTGTTAACACCATTCTTCAAAACCTAATTGAAAACTCTATTAAGTATTCTCGCAAGGTTAGTGATGCCTTTGTAAAAATTTCAATATCAATAGAAGACAGTAAAGTAGCTATCACCGTTGAAGACAACGGACAAGGCGTTCCGCAAAATCATCAAGCTAATATTTTTAATATGTTTTATCGTGCCAACGATCGTATACAAGGTTCTGGCTTAGGGTTATATATATTAAAAAGAGCTGTCGAACGACTTAACGGAACTATTGATTTTACCAGCACACTCGATGCAGGATCAGTTTTTAATGTGAAAATCCCAGCCTATTATAACACACCCAAACAACCGTAAGCAAAACTTTTTGGGTGCATTCCAAATTGTCGCGGCACGAAACGTTCCTAACGGAACGTAAAATGCACTCTCGCTATCTTTTCTACCCACCAATCGTCCCTTGGGGACGTATCGCGGGTAGTAGGGGTGGAAATAAATTGAAGACAGCGTTCCATAGGAACGCCTCGTAAATCCGCGACAATTTGGAATGCACCCAACTTTTTTTAATAAATTTTTAACAAATCATTTGGAAACTCTACTAAACCAGTATACGTTTGTGCCATCATAGTCGGTGAAGCCCAAAGCCAACCGGCTTATAAAGAAGCGTGGAGAGAACAGGCTCAATGAAACGCTAGCAACCCCAAGAAAGGGTGCTAATACCTGCCTCAAAGAAGGTCTTTGAGGAACTATAAACCGGTATGAAAATGAAACCATTTCGCAATCACTTCACCCTCTCAAGAGCTCTTCTCTCACAAAATCATTTCTATTTCTCTGATTCCCAGCGCAGCAATATGTGTTGTTGCATTAGATGCTGTTGTTAGTCGTTTGTAGCGATTAAGCAACACACTAGCGAACGACCTACGGAGTGACGGGTATGGTTACGGCTATGTTCTATCAAAACTTAAAATTTTCCTACTTCAAAAAAACCAATTAAAAAAAACATTATGTCAACCTTACGTTTCGAAACTCTTCAATTACATGCTGGCCAGGAAGTAGATCCTACCACTGGATCTCGCGCAGTACCCATTTATCAAACCACTTCCTACGTCTTTAAAAATTCAGAACATGGAGCCAATCTATTTGCACTAAAAGAATTCGGCAATATCTACACACGCATCATGAACCCCACCACCGATGTTTTTGAAAAACGGGTGGCAGCCTTAGAAGGTGGTGTGGCCGGATTGGCAGTAGGCTCAGGACAAGCCGCACAATTCATCGCACTCAATAATATTTTACAAGCAGGGGATAATTTTGTGTCAACTTCATTCGTGTACGGAGGCACTTACAACCAATTTAAAGTCGCCTTCAAGAGATTGGGGATTGAAGCTCGCTTTGCAGAAGGCGATAAGCAGGAGTCGTTTGAAAAATTGATCGACAAAAAAACAAAAGCAATCTATTTAGAAACCATTGGCAATCCAGGCTTTAACATTCCGGATTTTGAAGCAATTACCGCACTGGCAAAGAAGCATGATCTTCCCGTCATTGTAGACAATACTTTTGGCGCTGCAGGCTATTTGTTTCGCCCCTTAGACCATGGTGCTAACATAGTAGTAGAATCTGCCACTAAGTGGATTGGCGGGCATGGCACTTCCATTGGTGGTGTTATTGTAGATGGAGGAAACTACAATTGGGGCAACGGAAAGTTTCCCGCCTTTGTTGAGCCAAGCGAAGGCTATCATGGATTGAAATTCTGGGACGTATTTGGCGAAGGCAATCCACTTGGTTTGCCAAACATTGCATTCATCATTCGGGCGCGCGTGGAAGGCTTGCGCGATTTTGGTCCTGCCATCAGCCCCTTCAACTCATTCTTGTTGATTCAAGGATTGGAAACTCTTTCATTGCGCGTGCAGCGTTCTGTCGAAAACGCATTGGCACTGGCACAATGGCTGGAGCAACATCCTAATGTGGAAACAGTCAATTATCCGGGCTTGCCATCAAGTATCTATCATAAGCTTGCTAAAAAGTATTTGAAGAATGGATTTGGAGGCGTTCTTTCATTTACGGTAAAAGGAACAAAAGAAAATACTACTCAGTTAGTTGATAGCTTGAAATTAGTAAGTCATTTAGCCAATGTAGGCGATGCGAAAACACTGATCATTCAGCCATCAGCTACAACCCATCAACAATTGTCAGACGAAGAACAAATTTCTTCTGGCGTACTACCGACTCTGTTGAGAATCTCTGTAGGGTTAGAACACATAGATGACATAAAGGCTGATTTACAACAGGCATTTGACAAAGTGTTTAAAAAAGAATTAGTAGCATAAGCTTCTTGCTGCAGGCCACAGGCTTCATGCTTGTGACCTGTGGCTTGTAGCTTACAGCCCATACAACAATGGCAAAAACAGATCATATATTTCATTATCCCTCTGAATTTGAATTGGAGGCCGGGGAAAAACTTCCCGGCTTTCAACTTAAATACACTACACTTGGCCAACTTAACAAAGACAGAAACAACGTCATTTGGATTTGTCACGCCCTTACCGGAAGTTCTGATTTTACTGACTGGTGGAAAGGATTTTTTACTGAAGGAAGTCCGTTCGACCCACGCGATTATTTTATCATTTGCGCCAACACATTGGGCGGATGCTATGGCTCTACAGGACCCTTATCTATTAACCCGCTTACCGGAAAAATTTTTTATCACAGCTTCCCGCTAATAACCAATCGTGACATTGTTCGTTCATTTGATTTGCTCAGGCAAGAGTTAGGCATTGAAAAAATCCATACTCTCATTGGCGGATCGTTGGGTGGCCAACAGGTGTTGGAGTGGGCGATTGAGCAGCCATCGGTTTTTGAAAACATTATCCCCATTGCATGCAATGCGCTTCATTCTCCATGGGGAATAGCGATTAATGAAGCGCAGCGCATGGCCATTGCCGCAGACCCAACCTGGAAAGAAAATGATCAGCAAGCCGGGAATGAAGGAATGAAAGCAGCTCGGGCAATCGGTATGATTTCTTATCGTGCATATGAAACCTATCAACTGACACAAGCTGAAAAAGGAAATGATAAGCTGGACGATTTTCGCGCGGCCTCCTACCAACTGTACCAAGGACAAAAATTGGCCAATCGCTTCAATGCTTTTACCTATTGGACGCTTTCAAAAGCTATGGACAGCCATCACATAGGCCGTGGCAGAGAAAGTGCCGAATCTGCTCTTAAGAAAATAAAAGCTAAAACGTTGGTCGTTGGAATTGAAAATGATTTTTTGTTTCCCATTAGAGAGCAAAAATTTTTAGCCGATTTTATTCCGGGCTCATCCTTTGAAGGATTGACATCAATATATGGTCATGATGGTTTTTTAGTAGAGTTTGATCAATTTAAAAGAATAGTTCGAAAATTTTTAACCCAAGCTCTTTCATAAGGAGAGCATAAAAGAAATTCAAAATCAAAATTGCAAGAGTGTTATGAAGAAAAAATTAAGAATAGGTTTGTTCGGGTTTGGTGTCGTTGGGCAGGGGCTTTACCATGTGTTGAATGAAACGCACGGAGTGAAGGCTGTGATCGCTAAGATCTGTGTTAAGAACCATGATAAAGAGCGTTCGCTCGACTCTGCTATTTTCACCTATGATAAATCAGAAATCCTCACTGATCCCACGATCGATATTGTTGTGGAACTAATCAACGATTCATCTGCAGCTTTTGAAATTGTGAAAGCCGCGTTGAAAGCAGGCAAACATGTAGTTACCGCAAATAAAAAGATGCTTGCCGAGAACTTAGAAGAGATTTACAACTTGCAACAAAAATACGATCGATCAGTTCTATACGAGGGTTCTGTTTGCGGAAGTATTCCCATTCTTCGCAACTTAGAAGAATATTATGACAATGACTTGATCACTAGCATCGAGGGTATTTTCAACGGCTCGACCAACTACATACTCACCAAAGTATTTGAAGAGAAGAAAAGTTATGCCGATGCATTAAAGGCCGCACAAGAATTGGGTTTTGCTGAAAGTGATCCATCATTGGATGTGAAAGGGTTCGATGCAAAATTTAAACTGACCATTGCCATCGCCCATACGTTTGGTGTCTTTGTAAAACCGAAAGACATCATCAATCTCGGCATTGATAAAATTTCTGCGGTGGATTTGAAGTATGCAAAAGAAAACAATCTTACGATCAAGTTGGTAGCACGCGCCTACAAATTAAATGGCAAAATCGTAGGCTTTGTTGCTCCACAGTTCATTCCTGCTGATCACATGCTGGCCAATGTTCGCAATGAATATAATGCTGTGTTGGTTGAAGGCGCTTTCGCGGAAAAGCAGGTGTTCATTGGAAAAGGCGCTGGCGGCTACCCAACTGGTTCGGCTGTGCTTTCAGATATTTCTGCCCTCACCTTTGATTACCGCTACGAATATAAAAAGTTCACTCAAGGTGAAGGGTTCGCTTTTTCAAATGATGCGCTAGTGGATGCCGTTATTAGTTTTACCAACAAAGAATCTGTTTTACCGGCTGATTTTGAAAATTTTAAAGGAGGCTACCAAGGCAATGGACTGCAATATATGACAGGGTCTATTTCACTTGATAAGCTGAAAGAATTAGGTTCACGGGAAAATGTGAGTGTGATTTTGGCGCCTCAATTAAATCTTACTTCTTTCCAACCAAAAGAAACAAAGGAATTACTATCTGCATAAGAATAATCCTGGTTATGTTATCAAAGCTAAACGTAAAATTACTCTTCACCAAAGTTGGTCGCTGGCCGAATGATCTGCGTTGCTATTTTGGCAACGTTGTCACCCTATCAATTTAAAATTGTCCTACGAGTCTAAACTATATTCGTGGGTTTAGCGATTACATTGTCCAATTCAAAATATTTTTGATTCATTAAACTTAGTGCAAATGCTCCGGCCGATGCGCTAAAAACTGAATAGTCAAATGCTCCCTTTATTCCTGTTGAAAAGGAGATACATATGGCAAATAAAAGTAAAAGAATACCACTGAGTTTTGCGAATAATTGGGTTTTGAACCCAACTAACAAACATAATGCAAAGACCACCTCAGCGAACGTTGCAATAAATCCAAGTGAAGGAATTAAGCTCTTTGGAATCCAAGGATTAATTAATTCAGTATATTTTAAGAAACTATTCCAGTTTCCCCAGACGGAAAATTCTTTGCCCCAAATTCCCATTCTGTCAGCAACAGCCGATAGAAATCCAGTTGAAATAGCAAGTCTTAAAAAAAGTTTGATTAATCTGTCTTCCATTATCATGATCCTTATGGTCATTCTTTAATCTCGTCAATAAACGTCATGAATTTTTTAAACAGAGGATTGATTAGATAACGTCCACCCATATATCCCATGTACATTCCAACGAGTTCTCTAATTAATCCTGTTCTTTCAAGCCTAATAAAAATTGAAATGAGCTCGTCCTTGTCAAATTCCTTATATTTATTTGATAGCCAATCAGCATCATTTTCACCACAGTCAATGCCATCGTTTTCATTTTGCTCTTTTGTCTCTTTTAATTCGTAAAGACATCTTGCTATTTTTAATTCTTTGACCGTCAATTCTTCTATAACTCGCAAAAACATTTCAGGCTCGTCTTCTTCAAACTCTTTGCCCTCTATCAATGTTCCCTTAACTATTTTTGAATACAACCTTAATTTTTCTTGCTGTCTAGTCCGTGAAGCTGAGTTGAAGGCCTTTACTATTAAGTCAAACCCCTGTTCTGTTGTTAGAAAGTCCTTATTAATTTTGTCTTCTGTCAGTTGAGAGACCTGTTCATTAAGTTCTTTAATAAATGTCTCAATTCGTTTTATTACAAAATTTTGTCCAGAAAATGATAGTAAAATGTCAATAGGACCGCCAATAGTCGGTATTGCATTAATTGCCGCTCTCAAAAGAATTTGGTCACCGTATACCTTGCTCGCTAGTACTAATTTGTCTTTAAGCTCATTCATTGGTCAAGTCTGTTTTTTTTTGCGCTTGCCACTAGTCGAGTCACCCAAGGGAGTTTCTCCCTTAGGTTCTCACGGAACCGTACGTGAAAGTCTCCCTTCACACGGCTCTTCCTGTTAATCACAAATGTATTTCTACATGATGGATATACCAATACTATTGGCTGTGATTTTGTTTTGAGGTCTTCGATCATCCCATTGCCGGTTGTCAAAAATTATAAAACTAAACAGGCTATGTCCTTCGCTCCAGTATCTTTCGATACCTTCATCACTACTACAACATAGTCCGTCACTGCTATCTCATGGCATCCTTCCATGCACGGTGGTCTTTCAACTCACCTTGACAATAGCAACTTCTCTTGTTCCATACAAAAGCCTGTGTTGAAGTCTCGCCAGCTTTACCCCGGATGTTATGCCAACAGTAATCAGATCGTCCTTGGCATTCTTAACAGATACAAACGTAACTACCTGCTTTCAACATCGTCTCTTTAACATTACGAGGCTTCTGTCGCTGGTTCACTCTATTCGACTCTTCAACTCGCATCTACAGGAATCGTTGTCCCCGTTTTTCCTTATCGTTCACCACAAAGTATGTTTCCACCTATGCAGCATAAGGTGATTTGCAAACTATCTCTGA